>NZ_LIQX01000930.1 GCF_001418475.1 Streptomyces ossamyceticus
GCTGTGACAGGACGCGGGCTGGGGGAACCGGGCTTCGGGTGCGGGTGCGTGGGGGCTGGTCGCGCAGTTCCCCGCGGGGAACTGCGCGACCAGCCCCCACCAGCCCGCACCCGCCGACGAACCCCGACGCCCCGAGCTATGTCGCCCTCAGCTCTCCCAGCTGATCCAAGAACCACCGGGCCGGTGGCAGCGCCGTCGCCGCCGCCGTGAGGCGCTTCGTGCGTTCCGCTCGTTCCTCCGCGCCCATCGACAGCGCCTCGTGCAACGCCCCGGCCGTCCCCCCGATGTCGTACGGGTTGACCACCACCGCGTCCTCGCCCAGCTCCTCGAACGCCCCCGCCTCCCGCGACAGCACCAGCACGCAGCCCCCGTCGGAGACGAGCGGTACCTCCTTGGCGACCAGGTTCATGCCGTCGCGGATGGGGTTCACGAGGGCGACGTCGGCCAGGCGGTACGCCGCCAGGGAGCGCGCGAAGTCGTCCTTGACGTGGAGGACGACCGGGGTCCAGCCCGGCGTCCCGTACCGCTCGTTGATCTCGGCCGCCACCCGCTGGACCTCGGCGGTGTACTCCCGGTACACGGCGAGGTCCTGCCGCGACGGGTACGCGAAGGCCACGTGCACGACGCGCTCGCGCCACTCCGGGCGGTCGTCGAGGAGCTGCCGGTACGCCAGCAGCCCCCGCACGATGTTCTTGGACAGCTCCGTGCGGTCGACCCGGACGATCGTGCGGCGCGGCGTGCCGTCGGGAGCCGTGCCGATCTGCTCCCGCAGCGCGACGATCCGCTCGTCGACGTCCGCCTCGTGCGCGCGGGCCCGCAGAAAGTCCGCGTCGGCGCCGAGCCCGTGCACACCGATCCGGGTGCCGGAGGTGGCGTCGGGGCCCAGGACGGCGTGGCAGCACGCGGTGAACGCGTCCGCCCACCGCCGGGTCAGGAACGCGGCCCGGTCGGCGCCGAGGATGCCGTTCAGCACCTCCGCGGCGATGTCGTCGGGCAGCAGCCGGAAGTAGTCCACGGGCGCCCACGGGGTGTGCGAGAAGTGACCGATCCTGAGATCGGGGCGCAGCTCGCGCAGCATCCTCGGCACGAGCGTCAGGTGGTAGTCCTGCACGAGCACGGCCGCGCCGTCCGCCGCCTCCTGAGCCAGCGCCTCGGCGAAGGACCGGTTGTACGTCTCGTACGCCGTCCACTGGGCCCGGAACTCCGCGTCGAAGACGGGCTCCAGGGGGGTCTGGTACAGCATGTGGTGCACGAACCACAGTGCGGAGTTGGCGACGCCGTTGTACGCGGCGTGGTGGACGTCGGCGGGGATGTCCAGCATGCGTACACCGGGCTCGCCGACCCCGCGGCGTACGGCCTCGCGGTCGCCGTCGCCGAGTGCGGAGCACACCCAGAGGGCGTCGGCGTCGGGGCCGATCGCCGACAGGCCGGACACGAGTCCGCCGCCGCCGCGCTTCGCGGTGAGCCCGCCGGAGTCGTCCTGGGTGTACGAGACGGGGCCGCGGTTGGAGGCGACCAGCACCTGTGCTGAAGCGTGCGTTGATGCCATACGGCTCAACCTAGCCCGTGGTCGAACCGCTCAAACGTGCGGTTCGGCCGTATACAGGAGCGCCTAGGGGGGTGGGGGTGACCTGTGCGTCGGCGAGTGCGGGTGCGTGGGGGCCGTTCGCGCAGTTCCCCGCGCCCCTGGAAAAGCAGGGGCGCGGGGAACTGCGC
>NZ_LIQX01000931.1 GCF_001418475.1 Streptomyces ossamyceticus
TCGTTCCCCGGCGCACCCCCGCCCGGCGTCGCCTCCCCCGGCTCCGCCTTCACGACGCTGCTGGTGAGGAAGTTCATCCCGTTCTCCCCGGCCCAGCGGGCCGACCGCAGGCTGCCGCCCCCGTACCACAGACGGCTTCCCAGGCCGGGGGAGTGCGGCTGGACCCGGTCCGAGAAGACCTCGAACCCCTCGGTGCCGCTGAACTCCGTGGCCGCCTCCCCGCGCACGAAGCCCAGGAGCCGCCGGACCCGCTCGAAGCTGAAGTCCTCGGCGTCGGCGGTGTCGGGGTAGAGCGCCGACCTGACCGTGTCGTAGTGCATCGGCGGTCCCACGCTGACACCGGGGTTGAGCCGGCCGCCGGACAGGATGTCGACCGTCGCCAGGTCCTCCGCGAGCCGCAGCGGGTTCTCCCAGCCCAACGGGATGACGGCGGTGCCCAGTTCGATACGGCTCGTGCGCTGTGAGGCCGCCGCGAGGACGGCGACGGGGGAGGAGATGCCGTACTGGAGGTGACGGTGGCGCAGCCAGGCACTGTCGAAACCGAGCCGCTCGCCCAGCTCGATGATCTCCAGGGTCGACTCGTGGCCCCGCCCGGGGTCCGCCTCGTCGAACAGCCCGATGGTCAGAAAGCCCAGCTTCCGCAACGGCCGCGAGCCCGGCGGCACGGTGTGGTCCATGGTCGTCCTCCAGCTGGTCCGGGATGAGGACGATTGTCGCAGGGGGGTGCCCCGTGGGGCGGCGGTGCCGAGGGGATGGCCAAAGGTGCAAGGGGTGCGATCGCGAACGGGATCGGGGAGGGATGGCGTTGGCGGTCGGCCTGGGGGAGTCGTGCACCGGTCCGGTGAACATGTGTCGGGGGAAGGGGTGTTGACCTTTCCTTCACCTGAACGCCATGATCACGGACGGTGTCCGTTTCGCCATGATGGTTACTGAAAGCGATCGGTAACTTCCCTGATCAGGTGCCGAGTCGGGCCGACCGGAATGATGATCCGGAAAAGTTGCGGTTCAGAGCGGCGGGTGAGGCCGGTTAAGTGCCTGATCTCTCGTACAGTTTGCGCCGTGGGATCTCTGCGCAATCCGGTCGGGCCGCTTCCCTCCACCATCTACTGGCGACGGAGGGCCGTCATCGCGGCCGTCCTCGGCGTGCTCGCCCTCCTGATCGTATGGGTCGTCACCGGCGGTGGCGGCAACGGCAAGAACGGCGCGGGCGACTCCCACGGCAAGAACCCCGCGCCCTCCATCACTCCCGGACCCTCCGGCTCCGGCCCGGCGATCAGCCAGGCACCGGGCGGCCGTGACGAGACGGGCGACGAGTCCGGCTCCGGGGGCGACAGCTCCGGCTCCGGTTCTGGCTCGGGCTCCGGGTCCGGCGGTGGCGACGACGGTTCGAGCGCCGCCGGGGGCGGCTCGTCCAGCGGCGGCACCGGGAGCAGTGGGGGGAGCACCTCCGGCGAGCAGGTCCCGGCGGGGTCCAGCCTGCCCGACTGCGCCTCCTCGGCCGTCAAGTTGAGCATCCGCAGCGTGCGGAACGCCTACGCGCCCGGGACGGACCCCACGTTCCAGCTCGTCGCCCGCAACTCCTCGGGCAGCGACTGCAAGCTCGACCTCGGGCCGGACCACACGATCGTGACGATCACCGCGACCGGGGCCGACGACGCGTTCTGGTCCTCCGACGACTGTCACGAGACCGCCGGCAGCCTGCTGTTCCGGGTCCCGGCCGGCGACCAGGTCACCTACACCGTCCAGTGGAACCGGGACCCCAGCGCCCCCAACTGCGCCACCCCGTCCGCCGGTGCGGCAAAGCCCGGCACGTACCTCATCGAGGCGAAGGCCCCCGGCCTGGCCAAGGACCGGACGTCGTTCGTCCTGGAGAAGGACTGACCCTCCGGGGCGCGCGCGCCGGCCCCGGGCGGGCGGCCCTCCGGAGCCGGGCGCGCGCGTGGACGCGAGCGGCCAGGGGATGCGGTGGTCGGTGGGTTCGGCTGACCGCCGGAGGCCAGGGCCCTAGACGTAGCGCTCCAGGATCGAGGACTCCGCCAGGCGCGACAGGCCCTCGCGGACGCTGCGGGCGCGGGCCTCACCGACGCCGTCGACCGTCTGGAGGTCGTCGACGCTCGCGGCGAGCAGCTTCTGCAGGCCGCCGAAGTGCTCCACCAGGCGGTCGATGATGGCGCCCGGCAGGCGGGGGACCTTCGCCAGGAGGCGGAAGCCGCGCGGGGAGACCGCCGAGTCCATGCCCTCGGGGGAGCCGGTGTAGCCCAGGGCCCGCGCCACCGTGGGCAGTTCGAGGAGTTCCGCGTGGGAGAGGGCGTCCAGCTCGTACAGCGCCTCGTCGACCGTACGGGAACGCTTGGCCGTGGGCTCGGGGACGTAGTCCCGGACCACCAGTTCCCGCTCCGGCTCCACACCCGCGATGAGCTCGTCCAGCTGGAGGGCCAGAAGGCGGCCGTCCGTACCCAGTTCGACGACGTACTCGGCGATCTCCGTGGCGATGCGCCGGACCATCTCCAGACGCTGGGCCACCGCCGAGACGTCCCGGACCGTCACCAGGTCCTCGATCTCCAGCGCTGACAACGTTCCCGCGACCTCGTCCAGGCGGAGCTTGTACCGCTCCAGGGTCGCGAGGGCCTGGTTGGCGCGGGAGAGGATCGCCGCCGAGTCCTCCAGGACACGGCGCTGCCCGTCGACGTACAGCGCGATCAGGCGCATCGACTGGGAGACGGAGACCACCGGGTACCCGACCTGCTTGCTCACGCGGTCCGCGGTGCGGTGCCGGGTGCCGGTCTCCTCCGTGGGGATCGTCGGGTCCGGGACCAGTTGGACACCCGCGCGCAGGATCTTCGACAGGTCCGAGGAGAGGACGATGCCGCCGTCCAGCTTGCACAGCTCACGCAGCCGCGTGGCCGTGAACTCGACATCCAGGACGAAACCACCGGTGCACATCGGCTCGACGGTCTTGTCGAAGCCGAGCACGATGAGTCCGCCGGTGTTGCCGCGGAGAATCCGCTCAAGCCCGTCGCGCAGTGCCGTGCCCGGGGCCACGGCGCTCAGTGAGGCGCGCATCAGGCCATCGGCACCGGAGCTCCCACCGGACTTTCCGGGAGCTGCTGCCCGGTCGTTGGCTGCCACTGCACTCCTCCGGTCGCAGGTTTTGGGGCGCTCCCGTTTCGCACACGTGGTTCGTACGGACGGGCGAGACCTGGGCAAAGTCTACCGGCGGTCCTCGTCGTCCCGTGGGGCGTCTCGACGACGGGATCGGGGCAGTACCCGCAGCGCGTCCCCCATGTCCGCCACTTCCAGCACCTTCATACCGGGAGGAACCTTGCCGGGATCGGACGGAACGAGCGCGTGCGTGAAGCCGAGGCGGTGCGCCTCCGTGAGGCGGCGCTGCACACCGGTGACCCTTCTGACCTCGCCGGCGAGACCCACTTCGCCGATCGCCACGAGGTTCTTGGGCAGCGGGGTGTCGCTCGCCGCGGACGCCAGGGCCAGCGCGATCGCCAGGTCCGCGGCGGGCTCGGACAGCTTCACGCCGCCGACCGTCGCGGAGTAGATGTCCCTCTTGCCCAGAGCGGCGATCCGGCCGCGCTGCTCCAGGACCGCCAGGACCATCGAGACACGCGAGGTCTCCAGGCCGGACGTGGTGCGGCGGGGGGAGGGCAGCTGGGAGTCGACTGTGAGCGACTGCACTTCGGCTACGAGGGGGCGGCGGCCCTCCAGGGTGACGGTGAGGCAGGTGCCGGGCACCGGCTCGTCGCGGCGGGTGAGGAAGAGGCCACTGGGGTCGGCGAGGCCGGTGATGCCCTCGTCGTGCAGCTCGAAGCAGCCGACCTCGTCCGTGGCGCCGTAGCGGTTCTTGATGCCGCGTACGAGGCGGAGGCGGGCATGGCGGTCGCCCTCGAAATGCAGCACGACGTCGACCAGGTGCTCCAGGAGGCGCGGGCCCGCGATCGCGCCGTCCTTGGTGACGTGGCCCACGAGCAGGGTCGCCATGCCCCGTTCCTTCGAGGCGCGGATCAGGGCACCCGCGACCTCGCGGACCTGCGCCATGCCGCCGGGGGCGCCGTCGATCTCCGGGGAGGCGACCGTCTGCACCGAGTCGAGGATGAGCAGACCGGGCTTGACGGCGTCCAAGTGACCGAGGACGGCGGCCAGGTCGGTCTCGGCGGCGAGGTACAGATGGTCGTGGAGGGCGCCGATACGGTCGGCCCGGAGACGGACCTGGCTCGCGGACTCCTCGCCGGTGACATAGAGCGTGGGGTGCTCGGCGCTGGCCGACTTCGCGGCCACGTCGAGGAGGAGGGTGGACTTGCCGACGCCGGGCTCGCCGGCGACGAGGACGACCGCGCCGGGGACGAGGCCGCCGCCGAGGACACGGTCCAGCTCGGGGACGCCGGTGCGGCGGGCGGTGGCCTGGCGGCCGTCGACCT
>NZ_LIQX01000932.1 GCF_001418475.1 Streptomyces ossamyceticus
GCACGCAGATGCACGATGTCCGGGCACCCGGTCACGGCGTCCAGCCCGCCCGCCGCCGGACGGCGGGTCGCCGGCCGGGGGTGCGGGTGAGGCGCCCGGGGGATCCGCTCCCGGGGGCAGCGATCACGTCGGGGCCGTACGGTCAAGGAGGGCACCCCTGTCGGCGCCACCTCACGGAGTGAGCTGGCGCACACCTGCCGTAGAGTTGAGGCCGGTCGAGTACGTGACCGCGGGAGATCGGAAGGGCAGCTGGCGTGAGCGTCGAGGACACGGGCTCCGGCACGGACGCGCAGGGCCGCGTGGACCCGCCGGACCCCCAGGGCGCGGACGGCGGCGAGGAGGACCCGCTCGCGCTGCGGCTCGAAGGGCTCATCCTCGGAGCCGAGCGTCGTTACACCCCCTTCCAGGCGGCCCGGAGCGCGGGCGTCTCCATGGAGCTGGCGTCCCGGTTCTGGCGGGCCATGGGCTTCGCGGACATCGGGCAGGCCAAGGCACTCACCGAGGCGGACGTCCTCGCCCTGCGGCGGCTCGCCGGTCTCGTCGAGGCGGGCCTGCTCAGCGAGGCCATGGCCGTGCAGGTGGCACGTTCCACCGGTCAGACCACCGCGCGGCTCGCCGAGTGGCAGATCGACTCGTTCCTGGAGGGGCTGACGGAGCCGCCGGAGCCGGGCATGACCCGTACCGAGGTGACGTACCCCCTGGTCGAACTGCTCCTGCCCGAGCTGGAGGAGTTCCTCGTCTATGTCTGGCGGCGCCAGCTCGCCGCCGCCACCGGCCGGGTCGTGCAGGCCGCCGACGACGAGGAGATGGTCGACCGGCGGCTCGCGGTCTGTTTCGCCGACCTGGTCGGCTTCACCCGGCTGACCCGCCGTATGGAGGAGGAGGAACTCGGCGAACTCGTCGAGGCCTTCGAGACCACGGCCGCGGATCTCGTCGCCGCGAACGGGGGCCGGCTGATCAAGACCCTGGGCGACGAGGTCCTCTACGCCACCGACGACTCGGGTGTGGCGGCGGAGATCGCCCTGCGGCTGATCGAGACCATGGCGAACGACGAGACCATGCCCGAGCTGCGTGTCGGCATGGCTTTCGGGACCGTCACGACCCGCATGGGCGACGTGTTCGGCTCCACGGTGAACCTCGCGAGCCGGCTGACCTCGATAGCGCCCAAGGACGCGGTCCTCGTCGACGCCGCGTTCGCCGAGGAACTCATCCGCGCCGGTGAGGCCCCCGCGTCCGAGGCGGAGGCCGCCGAGGCCGCGGCCGCCGCCGAGAAGGAGGGCGAGGAACCACCGACCTACCGTTTCGCACTCCAGCCCATGTGGCAGCGCCCCGTACGAGGGCTCGGCGTGGTCCAGCCGTGGCTCCTCAGCCGCCGACCGGTCAAGGCGTAGGCACCGCCGCGGGCGGCCCGGACACGGGTGACCGCCGCGATCCGCCGGTGACTCCGGGTGACCGAGCGGTGGGCTTCCGGTTGAGGCGCGCAAGGGCTGAGGGTGCGGGCCGGTGACCGGGCGAATGCGCGGCAGGGCGCCGGGACGAGAGCCGGGTGCGACACCGCGTTCCCCGGTGGGGGCCTGGCCCGAGGGCTTGGGACTCCGCGTCGGGTGAGGCTCGCGGCTTCCGGCCGGGGGCAGTGGACTGCGAGCCGTGACGCTGCTGCCGGGCGAACGCGGTGTGGCGTCGTCTGCCGGGAGGGCCGTTCTCACCTGCCGACCGGTGTGTCGTCGACGCACACGCCGACGATCGGGACGCACAGGCCCGGCTGCCGCGGCTGAGCCGGCTCGGTCGTGCCGTCGGGGGTGGTCGCGGAGTCCGGTGCGTCGGGTGCGGCGGGTTGCCTGGCCGCGGGCGGCTGCTGGGTGGGCGTGTCCTGGGT
>NZ_LIQX01000933.1 GCF_001418475.1 Streptomyces ossamyceticus
CGCCCGCGCGGGCGCCGCGTACGGTGACACGTCCGCCCCACCCCGCCGCTCGCCCAGCAACGCCGTCCAGCCGGTCTCGTTGGCGGTGCGGTCCCACACCCCGAGCCCCGCCATCTGATGGGCCGACGGCGTGTCGTTCCGGTCGTCGAGCATCGGGCACAGCAGCATCTGCCCGATCGGCCGCGGCCCGCCGCGATCCCGCGCGAGCAGCGCCAGCGCTGCGGCCAGGCCCCCGCCCGCGCTGGCGCCGGTGAGGACGATCCGGTCGGGGTCCCCGCCGATCTCCTTCGCGTTCTCGGCCGTCCACAGCAACCCCGCCCAGACGTCGTCGACGGGTGCCGGGTGCGGATGCTCCGGGGCCAGTCGGTACTCCACGGACACCACGACCGCGCCCAGCTCCCGCGCCCAGGCGAGCGGCGCGTCCACCCCGACCCGGTTGTTGCCGACGACCATGCCGCCGCCGTGCACGTGGTAGAGCACCGGCAGCGGGCCCGGCCGCACCGGCTCCTCGGGGCGGCAGATCAGCAAGGAGATCTCGGGGGCGCCCTCCGGCCCCGGCACCAGCCGGTCCTCGACCTCGAAGGCCCCGTCCATCGTCAGGTCCAGCTGGGCCAGCAGTTCGATGCCCGGCCCCTGACGCAGGGCCGGTATGTCGTCCATCGTGAACTCGCGGGGCAGGACGTCCTTGATGACTTCGAGTACTGCCGCGAGTTCCGGGTCGAACGGGGGCGGGACCATGGTGCTCATGGCTTCTCCTCTGCGGTGCCGTGCCAGTGGTTCGTACCGCGATGATGAGCGAGCCCGCAAGCCTTGCGGAGGCCGTCGTACGGCGGTCGATCCCCGCCACGTGGCGGGTGCCGCACCGCGCCCCGGCGCATCCCCGTCGAACCCCGGCCGCGCCGAGGCGTCGCCCGCGCGGTGGGACAGGGTCGAGGACCCGCCTCGACCATGTCCCACCGCGCGAACCCGCCGCGCCGACGCATATTCAACACACAGTTCACGCCATAGCTTTGGCGTGTCACACGGGCGTAGCGGCCGTACGGAACCCCGGCACCCGCCGACCGCGCGGCTTCCGCACACCTCTCGCGGAGATCTCGTGGGGAATGCGTGGCCGGCCCTTCTCCCGCGCGCACAGGGGCCCGCTCTCAGGGCCTTCCGAGCAGCCGACCGGGCCCGTTGTCGGCGCAACCGCGTCCCACGGCCCGCCAGGAACGCCGCCGCGCGCCCCGGGGCGAGCGGCGGCGTTCCTGGCGGGCCGTGG
>NZ_LIQX01000934.1 GCF_001418475.1 Streptomyces ossamyceticus
GCTCAGAGCACGGACCGCGGACGGGGGGTTGGGGGCCCGGCCGAGCCGCCAGCCCTCCTCCAGCGCCGGCAGCACGAGCTCCGGCGGGTCGTCGGAGGACAGATGGAGCACATGGCCGATGCCGTGCCGCCGCACGGTTTTGCTCACCAACGCACGCAGCCCCTGCTCGTCGGAGAGGTCCGTGAGCAGGAGCTCGTGCGAGGCGTCCTCGATCTGGCGCAGGCTCCGCGCGTCGGCGAGGCCGGGGTCCCACAGGGACCACACGTCGAATCCGGCGGCGACGGCCTTCCGGACGACCCGGTACCGGGGCAGCACCAGCAGCAGCCGCCGGTCGTCGATTCGACCCGCCATGGTCACGAGCCCGCCTCTCTCTTGTCGTGGAGGAACCGGAGCCGGAACCCGGTGGGCTAGGCCGCTGCTTCCCGGGGAGCGCCCGCGAGGTGGCCGGCGACCGCGTCGACCAGGCCGTCGAGGGCCTTGACCACGGAGGGCTCGGTGATGACGCCCTCCGGCGTGCGGAGCTCGATCGCGTTGCCGACCGCCACCTGCTCGCAGTCGATGAGCGCGGCACCGCAGTTGCCGAGGATCTGACGGACGTGCGGCTGTACGTTCTCCCCGCCGGCCGGACCCGGGGAGGCGCTGACGACGACCGTGGGCAGGCCCTCCAGCGGCGCGCGGTCCGCGTCGCCCGGCCGGGACAGCCAGTCGAGGGCGTTCTTGAGGACGCCCGACGGGTAACCGTTGTAGGCGGGGCTGCTGATGATCAGCACGTCGGCGGACGCGACCTGTGCCTTCGCGGCGAGCAGCTCGGGTGTGCCGCCGTCGCTCTCCAGGTCCTCGTCGAACAGCGGGAAGTGACGCAGCGACAGCTCCGTCACCTCGTAGCTCTCGTCCCGCTGCTCCAGCAGCCGCCGGACGGTGGCGATCACGGCGGCGTTCGCCGACTCCCGGCGGATGCTGCCGGAGGCGAGCACGATCTTGGGCATGGCTTTGGGTCCTCTCCGAGGTTCCTTCCGGGCGCGCGACCCGGCTCCGGTCGTTGAAGGGCGAGCATGCCGGGGCCCGTTCCCGTCCCGTTCCCGTCCTGTTCCCGCCCGCCTTTCCCGGGGTGCCCTGTGCGGCACCGCGCGGGGATCCGGGGCGTCGGCCGGGAGAGATCCCGGGCCCCGCGCCGAGACGGACGGGGGGGAACC
>NZ_LIQX01000935.1 GCF_001418475.1 Streptomyces ossamyceticus
TACGGCCGGGTGCTGCCGTGGATGCGGCACAAGGACGGGCAGCTGACCGGTATCGCCGGGCCCGACGCGGTCTGGCTCGGCACCCCCGTCCGGCTCACCGCCCACGGCACCTCCCACCGCGCCGCCTTCCGCGTCACCCCCGGCGAGCGCGTCCCCTTCGTGCTCGTCTGGCGCCCCTCCCACCTTCCGGCCCCCGACCCCGCCGACGCCTTCGACGCGCTGGCCGCCACGGACACGTACTGGCGGCTGTGGCTGCGCCGCCTCACGTACGACGGCCCCTACCGCGACGCCGTCGCCCGCTCCCTCATCACCCTCAAGGCCCTCACCTACGAGCCGACCGGCGGCATCGTCGCCGCCCCGACCACCTCCCTGCCCGAGGAGCTCGGCGGCGTCCGCAACTGGGACTACCGCTACTGCTGGCTGCGCGACGCCGGAATGGCGCTGGAGGCGCTGCTGCGCAGCGGGTTCACCGCCGAGGCGGACGCCTGGCGCGGCTGGCTGGCCCGGGCCCTCGCGGGCCGCCCCGAGGACGCGCAGATCATGTACGGCATCGCCGGGGAGCGGCGGCTCACCGAATGGGAGGCCGACTGGCTGCCGGGGTACGAGGGGTCGCGCCCGGTACGGATCGGCAACGCCGCCGCGGCCCAACGCCAGCTCGACGTGCCCGGCGAGGTCATGGAGACCATCCATCTGTCCATCGGCTGCGGACTGCGCCCACGCCGCCACCTCGTCGACCTCCAGGCGGTCCTCCTCGACCACCTGGAGCAGGCGTGGACCCTGCCCGACCAGGGGCTGTGGGAGATGCGCGGCACCCCCCGCCACTACACCCACTCCAAGGTGATGTGCTGGGTCGCCTTCGACCGGGCGGTCCGCCTCGCTGAGGGGCACGACCGCCCCGGCCCGGTGGAGCGCTGGCGCCGGATCCGGGACCGTATCCACCGCGAGGTCTGCGAGCGCGCCTTCGACCCCGACCGGGGCACCTTCACCCAGTCGTACGGGTCCCGCGAACTCGACGCCGCGCTGCTCCAGATCCCGCAGACCGGGTTCCTGCCGCCCGACGACCCCCGCGTCGTCGGCACCGTGGAGGCGGTACGCCGCGAACTCCTCGTCGACGGCCTCGTGGCCCGCTACTCCGCGGGCGGCCCCGACTCCCCGGACGGCCTCACCGGCGGCGAGGGCGCCTTCCTCGCCTGCTCCTTCTGGCTCGCGGACGCCCTGCTGTCGATCGGCCGCGAGGACGAGGCCCGCGCCCTGTACGAGCGGCTGCTCGACCTGCGCAACGACGTCGGGCTGCTCGCCGAGGAGTACGACCCCCTTGCCCGCCGCCAACTCGGCAACTTCCCCCAGGCGTTCACCCATGTCCCCCTCATCCGGGTCGCCTACGAACTCGACCGGCACGCCCCCCACGCCCGCCGCGGCCACCCCGAGGCGCCACCGGACCCGGGGGAGGGGTGACCGTGCTGCCGGGCTTCCTCACCAGGGCCGTCGAGCTGCTGCTCGGCCGGGACGGCAGGGACCGACCCCTGCACCTGCGGGCCGCGGGCGGCGCCACCGTCGTCCTCGTCGTGGTCATGCTCCTCGGCTCCTGGGCGGTGACCGCCGCCGAACAGGGCGCCGCGCGCGCCAACCTCACGTCGTACCCGAAGGCCCTGTGGTGGTCGATCGAGACGGCCACGACCGTCGGCTACGGCGACTTCTACCCGGTGACCTTCTGGGGCCGGGTCGTCGGCGCGGTCGTCATGGTCGTCGGCATCACCACGTACGGCATGGTCACGGCGGCCCTCGCCACCTGGTTCGTGGGCCGGGAGCAGAAACGCCACCGACTCGCCCACCACGCGCACGAGCTGTGCGACGAGACCGCCCGGGCCCTGCACGAGCGCTTCGACCGGCTGGAGCGCATGCTCACGCGCGAGGGCGGCCCCGACTGAGGCCGGCGACCGCTCCTCGGCCATCCACACGTCGATCTGCTCCGGGTCGACAGCGCACTGTGTAGCGCACGCCGCACGGCCCAGTCCCGTACCTCCGTCGAGGCTGACGGTTCAGTGGACTCCTGAGGCGCCGCTCCCGCGGTCCGCCCCGCCCGTCCGCCGGCCCCGGTGCCGTGCGCATCCGTGCCCCTTCTTCCTGTTGCCCGCCGAGCGGCTCCCGTCCGTCTGCGGCCCCAGGCGCCGCCGTGTCCGTCGCCGAGGCGCCACCGCCCGCCGACACCCCGTCAAAGAGGCCGGCGGCTGGAGGCCGGCCTCACCGAGCTGCGCGCCCGCATCCGCAGGGAGACCGCCCCCGGCTCACCGGTCCCTGACCCCGGGCACACCGAGGCGGCGCCCGCGCTCTCGCGGGCGCCGCCGGTGGGGGACGGGGACGGACGGGGCAGGGCAGCTACGCCCTGAGCGGGTCGTGCCCCAGTGTCATCAGCCGGTGGCGGCGGTGCGTCCCGTCCGCGTCCGGCTCCTGCTCCCGTTGCGCGTTCACCGAATCCACGACCCCGTACATCACCCGGAAGTCGTCCTCGGTGAGGTCCACGCGCCGCTTCTGCAGGATCGCCAGCACCTGCCGGCCGCTGGGGGAGCCCGGCTGCTCGGGCAGCGCCTCGCTCTCCTCGTCGGCGTACCGGCTCTGGAGCCAGACCTCCAGCTCCTGCGAGGTCATGTTCACCACGCGGTGGAACTCGTCCCACAGCGCTTCCCGTTCCAGGGCGTCGGTCATCGCAGCCCCCTTAGCTGCTCGTGCTCGCGTACGGCCGCGGGGCGTACGCTCAGGCGTTCTCGCGCGGCCAGTTCTCCGCCTCGAACATCCAGCGCTGCTTCTCCAACTCGGCGGTGAGGGAGATCAGCAGATCCTGCGACACCTTGTCCGTCTCCTCGGTCGCCTCGATACGCTCCCGCAGGCGGCCGATCGCGGTCGTCAGCGTCTCCACCAGAAGCCGCACGACGTCGTTGTCCCGCAGCCAGCCCTCCTTGGTGCCCGGCAGGGCGAACCGGGCCGCGACCGTCTCGGGACGGCCGTCGGGCGCGATACCGAGCGCCGCCGCGCGTTCGGCGACCTGGTCGGAGTACGACCGCGCCGTGGAGACCACCTCGTCGAGCTGGAGGTGGATCGAGCGGAACCTCGGGCCCACGACGTTCCAGTGGGCCTGCTTGCCGATCAGAGACAGCCCCAGCAGGTCGACCAGGGTCTCCTGCAGCGCGTCCCCAGTCACCCGCAGAGCAGTCTCGGGCAGGGTGCTCCTCACTATCGTCATCAGGTGAAACTCCTCATCGCATCAATGGCGCGTCATCGCTTCATGGCGCGTCACCCCGTGCCGCGCCCACGCTTGGTGCCGGGCCGCCTCGACGCTCCCGGCCGTGCGGAGCAGTGCGGTGCGTTCCGCCTCGCACATGCCGCCCCACACGCCGGACGTCTGCCCGCTGCCGAGCGCCCAATGCAGACACTCGCGCAGCACGGGGCACCGGGCACAGACGCGCTTGGCGGCCTCGATGTCGTCGAGCGCTGGTCCTGTCGTGCCCACGGGGAAGAACAACTCGGGGTCCTCACCCACGCAGGCCGCTTGCCGCAACCACTCCATGCGGGGCCGGGTGCCCAGGACGCATGGGGGAAAACGCGGCATGCCACAGCGGTGGACGAGCGCCCTCCATATTCCCCCGCGCGCCCCCCAGCCGAGCCCCGCGCGCTCGCCCACCGCCCCCGCGCGGACCTCAGTCGGCGAGCACGCCGTCCACGAACTCCTTGACGTCCGCGAGGACTTCGCCCCGGTTCGTCTCGTTGAACACCTCGTGCCGGGCACCCGGGTACACCCGCTCCACCCACATGGCGCCGCGCAACTCCTCGACGCCGGTGCGGCTGCCGGCCAGCGGCACGATCCGGTCGTCGTCGCCGTGCACCCACAGCAGCGGCAGCTCCCCGACGCTCCCGTTCGCGGAGATGGTCTCCAAGGTGCGCGCGAACGCCTCCAACGTCGGCCGCTTGAACGGGCCGTGCCACACCTGCGGATCGTTCGCGTACGCGGCGCCGACCGCCGGATCCCGAGACAACTGCTTCGGGTCGAGCGGCACCTCGGGCACCTCCGGGGGTGCGAGGAGCGCCCACACCGCCTTCCAGTCACCGATCACCGGGCCGGACAGCACGAGCGCGGCCAGCCCGGCGCCGTACCGCTGCGCGTACCGGGCGGCGATCAGACCGCCCATGGAGTGGCCGATCAGCACCACCGGAAGTCCCGGATACGCGGCGCGCGCCAGCTCCTCCACCGTGCGCACATCGGTGACGACGTCCTCGAAGTCCTCGATCAGCACCCGCTCGCCCGCCGACCTGCCGTGCCCCATGTGGTCCGGGCCGAACACGGCCGCGCCGTGGGCGACGAGGGCGTCCGCCACATGCTCGTACCGGCCGATGTGCTCGCCGTAGCCGTGGACCAGCAGCGCCACGTACCGCGCCCCCTCGCGCGGCCACTCGCGTGCGGTGACACCGCCCCGGGTACCGGCGAAGGCGTGCTCCCGCGAGTCGGCCATGACTCCTCCAGCCACGTCGATGAAGGTAACCCGGTGGATCTTGCCACCCCACCAGCCACCGGTCCATGGGCCACCCGACACCCCACCCCGAACCGGCCGCCCTCATCACCGC
>NZ_LIQX01000936.1 GCF_001418475.1 Streptomyces ossamyceticus
CCGCCGCGGTGCTGCTGGCCGCGGGCACCCCGGGCAAGCGATCCGTGCTGCCGGGCGCGCAGGTGGTGATCCATCAGCCGGCGCTGGCCGAGCCGGTCACCGGGCAGGCGAGCGATCTGGCGATCCAGGCCGAGGAGCTGATGCGCAACCGCCGACGGCTGGAGGAGATGCTCGTACGGCACACCGGGCAGAGCCACGAACGGATCAGCGGCGACATCGAGCGGGACAAGATCCTCGACGCGCACGGAGCCGTGGACTACGGCCTGGCCGACCGGGTCGTGCCGAGCCGCAAGGGCTCGCGGGCGCTCCCCGGCGCGAGGTGAGCCGCCGATGCTCCCACCCGAGCTGCCGCCGCTGCCCGCGCTGACGTGCGCCGAGGCGGAGTTGATCGACCGTTATCTGGACGTGGTCGACCTGCTGGGCCGGATCAACCCGGCCCGCCCCGGCGACACGTATCGCGGGCTGCGGGCCGCGCAGGCACTCGTCGGCCGGGCGACGGCGCTGCACGACGCGCTCGAACTGATGCACACACGTGGTGAGAACGAACTGCACGCCCCCACCCTGGCCCGCGCCCTGCGGGTCCTGGACGGGGAACGACGGGCGGCCCGGGTCACCCTTCCGCCGGAACCGGAGGACTTCCCCGCGTGAACCCGAGCACTCCCCCGCGTGAACCGATCGGGCGTCGTCCGCCGTACTACTGACGGGCCCTCCGGTCCGGGTCTCGACCCACCGGACGGCCTACTCGGAACAACCCATCGGCCCACCCGTCCCCAGAACCGCAGGAGTTGCGCATCATGCCTGCAAGAGTGCCGGAACCCATCATTCCGATGCTGGTAAGGACGTCCTCGACTCTGCGGACAGAACAGCTGAAAAGGGTCTGTCCACCCGAACGGGCGAGTGGTGAGTAACACCACAAATCCCTGATTCCGTTGGGATTTTCGGACTTCCGTGCGTCAAGATCCCTTCCTGACGACAAGCCCCCGCCGCAGCGGCGGGGGCTTGTCGTCAG
>NZ_LIQX01000937.1:0-169 GCF_001418475.1 Streptomyces ossamyceticus
GGGGTGTGGGAGGGCGTCGGGGGCGATCACACCACCGGCGGCCCCCGGACGCCGTAGCCTCGGGGGCCCCGTCGACACCCGTACGCCAGGAGCGCCCGTATGCCCGCGATCAGCCTCAGCAAGGTGCGGGAGGCCGCCCCCGCGCTCGTGGATTTCTACCAGGCCGCCG
>NZ_LIQX01000937.1:212-1773 GCF_001418475.1 Streptomyces ossamyceticus
CGCGCAGCTCGACGACGACGGGATCGTGCCGGTCGTCTTCTTCTCCACCGGCGTCGACGCCGTCACGGAGATCGGGCTCGCCGACCACCACGGCCGGATCCAGCGGATCGTGTCCGGGCTCGGACACATGGGGAGGACCGACTACCACCTGGCCATGGACGCGGTCATCGACCACTACCTCGACTGCGGTGCCGAGGATCCCGCCCTGGTGGTCTTCCAGACGGACGGCGGGCCCACCAGCAAGCTCGCCGCCGAACGGTATGTGTGCAAGGCAGCCCGGCTGCCGCTGTTCTGGCAGTTCATCGGCTTCGGGGACCCGGACAGCCGGCAGTTCGACTTCCTGCGCAGGCTCGACGAACTGGCCGTGCCCGGCAAGCGGGTCGTCGACAACGCCGGTTTCTTCCACGCCGGTTCGGATCCCGGTGCCCTGTCCGACGGGGAGCTGTACGACCGGCTGTTGGGCGAGTTCCCGAAGTGGCTGGTGGCGGCGCGGGCACAGGGGATCGTCGCGTAACCGGCCCCGGCGGAGGATCTGCGGCGACCACCGCACCGGCGGCTCACCGGCGGCGACCACCACTGAGCACCGTCTCCCGGCACTCGTCCGGCGACCCCCACGCCGAGCGCAGCGCCCGGGCCTTCGTCAGCCACAGCGACAGGTCGTACTCCGCGGTGTAGCCGATCGCGCCGTGCGACTGGAGCGCCGTGCGGGCGGCCCGGTACGCCGCCTCGCAGGCCATGACCTTGGCGGCGGCCACATCCGCCGGGTCCAGGGTGACCGCCGCGCCGAACACCAGCGGGCGCGCGAACTCCAGGGCCACCTTCGCGTCGGCCAGCCGGTGCTTCACCGCCTGGAACGAGCCGACGGGCACCCCGAACTGGGTGCGCTGCGCGACGTACGCCACCGTCCTGTCCAGGAGGGCGAGACCGACGCCGAGGGCCTGCGCGGCGACCGCGAGCCGCGCCCACAGGACCGCTCGGGCGACGGGCGGATCGGCGGCGAGGAGTTCACCGCCGGGGGAGAGGGACGTCGGGCGACGGGCCGGGTCCAGGGACGGGCGGACCGGGCCATGCCCGGGTGACAGCCGCAGCTCGGGCCCGCTCAGGGACAGACGGGCGGTCGCCGCGTCCCCGTCCAGCGCGTACGGCGACCCCGGCGGCGTGACCGTGGCCATCGCCTCCCCCGACACCAGCGCCGGGAGCAGCCGCTTCGCCGGGCCCGGGTCGTCCAGCCCGGCGAGGAGCACCGTGGCCGCCACCGTCTCCACGAGCGGGCCCGGTACGGCGTGCCGCCCCAACTCCACGAAGGCCACCGTGAGTTCGACGGGCAGGAGGCCCACCCCCTCGTACGCCTCCGGCGCCGCCAGCGCGAACACGCCGGCCCGCGCGACCCGCGCCCACAGCGCCCGCCCCGCCGCGCGCTCCCCACGGGCCCAGGCCCGCACGACCGCCGGGGTGTCCGCGGCCGTCAGCATCGCGTCCAGCGACGCGGCGAACGCCCGCTGCTCGGCGTCGAGGAGGAAACGCATCAGCGGGACTCCTTCGGGAGCGGGAGCGGGAGCGG
>NZ_LIQX01000938.1 GCF_001418475.1 Streptomyces ossamyceticus
GCTTGGGTACGGCGGGCTGGGCGCGAGCTGCTTGGGTACGGCGGGCTGGGCGCGAGCGGGCCATGTGAGCGGGCTTGGGGCGGGTGGCCCCCTGGTAGGAGCGGGCCGGCAACGAGCAGGCCGGGCGCAGCGGCTGGGGCGCAAGCGCTGGGGCGCGAGCGACTCGGCCGCGTGGTCCGGGCAGGGGCGGCGGCCCGAGCACGTGCGGCCTCCGCTCCCCCGGATCACCCGGCCGTCTCGGCCGAGCGGGCGCGGAAGGTGCGGCGGTACGTGTCCGGCGGTACTCCGACCGTGCGGTTGAAGTGCCGCCGGAGGGTCGTCGCCGTACCCATGCCGGTGGCCTCCGCGATGGCGTCCACGCCGTCGTCGGTGGCCTCCAGCAACTCCTGGGCTCGCCGGATGCGTTGGGTCAGCAGCCACTGCAACGGGGTGGTGCCGGTCGCCGCCCGGAAGTGGCGGCCCAGGTGACGGGCGCTCATGTTCGCCCTGCGCGCCAGGTCCTCCACGGTCAGCGGCTGGTCGAGGCGTTCCAGCACCCAGGGGAGCAGCGCGCCCAGCGGATGGTCGTCCCGCGCGGGCACCGGAGCCGTGACGAACTGGGCCTGGCCACCCGCCCGGTGCGGCGGTACGACCAGCCGCCGGGCGGCGGTGTTGGCGACCGCCGAACCGTGGTCCAGGCGCACCAGATGCAGACAGAGGTCCAGCGCGGCGGCCTTGCCCGCGGACGTGAGCACGCTGCCGTTGTCCACGTACAGCACGTCCGGGTCGACCTCCACCTCCGGGTGGCGGGCGGCCAGGACGTCGGTGTGGGCCCAGTGCGTGGTCGCCCGTCTGCCGTCCAGCAGGCCGGCGGCGGCCAGCACGAACGCGCCCGTGCACAGCGAGGCCACCCTCGCGCCCGCCTCGTGGGCAGCGCGCACCGCGTCGACCAGGGCGGCGGGCGGCTCCACGTCGACGTCGGCCCAGCCGGGCACGATCACCGTGTCCGCGTGGGGGAGTCGGTCCAGTCCGTGGTCGGGTTCCAACCGGAACCGGCCGACCCGCACCGCGTCCGGTCCGCAGACCGAGACGTCGTACCAGGGGCCGGGGACGCCGTCCGGGACGGACCCGAAGATCTCGTACGCCACGGACAGTTCGAAGTGCAGCATGCCCTCGGTGACGGCCAGCGCGAGAGAAACCATGTCCGGAATTGTACGCGGCATGTCGTTCCGGACACTCACCAGGAGGCCGTCACCCTCGCCAGGATGGTCACCACGGAACGACGGAACACATCACGACCGACGGAACGACGGATCGGCGTGATGACCGAACGCCGTTGCCACGTGGGGCTTTTCGCGTACGGCGACGGCGACGAACGGTGGGAGAGACGATGGGTACGGCGACAGGGTCGAAGCGGCGCACGGTGGCGGTCTTCGGCGCGTACGGGCACACCGGGCGGTTCGTGGTGGCGGAGTTGCGGGCGCGTGGCTTCCACCCGGTGGCGGTGGGGCGGGACGCCGGCAAGCTGCGGGCGTTCGCGGCCGCCGAGCCGGGACCGGCGCTCGACGCCCGGACGGCCTCGGTCGACGACGCGGCCTCCCTCGACCGCGCGCTGGCGGGCGCGGACGCGGTGATCAACTGCGCCGGGCCCTTCGCGGTGACCGCCGCCCCGGTGATCGAGGCGGCCCTGCGCGCCGGGATCCCGTACGTGGACGTGGCCGCCGAGATCGAGGCCAACGTCGACACCTTCGCCCACTTCACCGAACGGGCCCGTGCCGCCGGGGCTCTGATCGTCCCGGCGATGGCCTTCTACGGCGGCCTCGGCGACCTGCTCGTCACGGCGGCGATGGGGGACTGGACGGCGGCCGACGAGGCGCACATCGCGTACGGGCTGAGCGGCTGGCACCCCACGGCAGGGACCCGCGAGGCGGGCGCCGTCTCCCGGGAGCGCAGGGACGGCCGCCGGGTGCGCTACGCGAACGGCGGGCTGGAGTACCGGGACGACGCCGCGCCCGGCCTGAAGTGGTCCTTCCCCGAGCCGATGGGCACCAGGGCCGTCATCGGCGAGTTCAGCATGGCCGACATCGTCACCGTGCCCAGCCATCTGTCCGTCCCCGACGTGACCACGTACATGACCGTCGAGGCCGCCGGTGAACTGGCGGACCCGGAGACCCCGGCCCCCACCGCGTCCGACGAGCGGGGGCGGTCCGAGCAGACCTTCCTCGTCGACGCCGTCGTCCGCTCCGGCGGGGTGGAGCGGCGGGCCGTGGCCCGCGGCCAGGACATCTACGCCGTCAGCGCGCCCCTCGCGGTGGAGGCGGTGGACCGCGTCCTCACGGGGCGGACCCGCGCGAAGGGTGTCGTCTCCGCCGGGGCGGCCTTCGACGCGGCCGACTTCCTGCGGGCGCTGTCGGCGCACCTCACCGTCGAACTGGTCGGGTGAACGGCTGGGCGTACCGCCCCCGAGGCCCCCGGCAGCACGACGGGCTCCCGGCCGATCGCCGGCCGGGAGCCCGTGCGGTACGGATCCGCCGCTACCAGATCGCCTCGACCCACTCCGGGTGGTCGATGAACGGGTTCCGGTTGCCCTGGTAGTTGGAGTAGATGAGGTCGTTGCGGCGCTCTTCCCACGCGTCCGGCGGGTCCTCGTCGTTCCAGGCCTTCAGTACGGAGAGCCGGCCGTGGAAGCGGGTGCCGCCGTTGTCGACGGCGTCGTTGGGCTCCAGGTTGGGCCAGCCGTCGTCCCCTTCGTAGCGGACGGCCATGTAGAGGATCATGCGGGCCACGTCACCCTTGACCGCGTCGCGCGGCTCGAAGGAGTTCGAGTCGATGAGGCTGCCGCCGCTGTTGGTGAAGGTGCTGCCGCCGTTGTCGAAGTCGAGGTTGCCGCGCCGGGCGTTGACCTGGACGTCCTCGGCGCGCAGGTGGTGCAGGTCGGTGCCGGGACCGGCGGAGGTGCCGAAGTCGCCGTGGGACTGGGCCCACACGTGCTCGCGGTTCCAGTTGCCGGTGTTGCCGCCGTTGAGGGACTTGCTGCGGGAGATGCCGCTGTACAGCAGCTTCACGTTGCTGCTGTTGTTGGGGTCCTGGTCGGTGACCTTCAGCGCGTTCCAGACCGCCGAGTACGAGATGGACGTCTGGTCGCTGATGATCGTGTGCAGCGAGGACTTGAGCGCCGTGCCGGTCTTGCCGACCGCGTTCGCGTAGTACGTGTCGTCGTACGCCGTCGTCGTCGCCGAGGCGGGGGCGGCGGTGGCCGCCGGCAGGACGAGACCGGCGAGCACGGCCGACGTCGCGAGCGCGACCGTCTTCCAACTGCGTATCCGCGCAGCAGGCATGAGGGGTTGTCCCTTCCCAGAGGGCCGCGTGGAACGAGGGGTGGTTCGGGGAGTCTCGTTCTACGCGGGTTGACTGTGTGGGTAATCGAGAGATTGGCATGGACGGGTCAGTCCGTGTGTAAAGGGAAGGGGGCGGTTCGGTGACGTTTTTGAGAACGCGTCAACTTCCTTCAGCACAAAGACCTCTGCGCGCCCCGATCCAAGGGGAGGCCCTCATTGACGTGCGACGTCAGGCGTGCTGCGGGTCGGCGGAGGAAGGTGCCGAGACGGTGGACGGCCGGGTCGGGAGGTCCAGCAGTGTCAGATAGCGGCTGACGTGGGTGGCCGCGTGGAGCATGGCGACTCCCCGTGCGGTCAGCCTGCGCTGCCAGTCGCCGAGGGAGGCGGCGAGGGCGTCCGCGC
>NZ_LIQX01000939.1 GCF_001418475.1 Streptomyces ossamyceticus
TAGAGTCGCCGCATGCGGCGAAGGACAGGACTGGCGGTGGCCGGGGTCGCGGCCCTGGCCTGGGGCGAGTGGGTGAACTGGCGCTGGTCCCGGGTTCTCGTGAAGAACAGTGGGGGCGGTTCGATGGCCGTCGTGGTGCTCGGGTACCGCAATCCCCGGCCGACCGTGAACCTGATCAACCGATGGCGAGTCCGCGCGGGAATCCGCTCCGTCGCCGCTGACGGTGCGCGGGAGACCCGCCTGATCCTCAGCGGCGGCCCGACCGGCGCCGGCACCACGGAGGCCCAACTGATGGCCGACTACGCGAAGTCGGTGCTCGGGTACGACGGCACGGTGCTCCTGGAGGACCGGTCCACGACGACGTGGGAGAACATCACGAACGTCGTCCCCCTGCTCGAAGACGTGGACCACATCAAGATCGCCTCCCAGCCGGCTCACGCGCTCAAGGCCCGCGCGTACCTGCGGCGGCAGCGCCCCGATCTCGCGGAGCGGCTGGTGCGCGCGGACGACTACCGCCCCGGTGAGTGGATCGTCGTCAAACCGCTGCTGGCCCTGTACGGGCTGTGGACGCTCCGCGTTCTCCGGGCCGACGAACGGAAGACCGCGCCGTAGGCGGGCACCCTCACGTCATCGGCCGAGATGCCGAGATGCCGAGAAATGATCCGGCCCTCAGCCCGAACAAGCCGTGCGTTCGGCCTCGCGCCACTCGCACACGGGGCACAGGGTGATCCCCTTGTGGGACTCGGGATACTCGGTCGGTTCCTGGCACAGGACACAGGCGGCGAAGGGCGGACCGGCGGCGACGGGAGCCTGCCCCGCCGTCTCCGCGGCCGACGCGGAGGCCGAGGCCGGAGCCGCACCCGTGGTCGTCGTCTCGGTGCCGCAGTAGTTGCTCATATGCCCAGCGTAGAACGCCGGAGGCGGAGTCCCCAGGGAGACGGCGGGCAACCCCGCACGGTTGCCGCACCGCGCGCGGGACTCACGACGTGGTGGCGGCCGCCGCCCCGATCAGTTCGGACACCTTCACCAGCCGGAAGCCACGCTCCCGCAGCGCGGGCACGATCATCCGCACCGCCCGCTCCGTGACGGGCGCGGCGCCCTTCACACAGTGCAGGACGACGACGGACCCGGGCCGCACGCGCTCCAGCACGTCCCGGGCGACCACCGCCGGATCCGTCGCCGTCGTGTCCCCGCCGGCGACGGATCCGGCGGTGG
>NZ_LIQX01000094.1:0-407 GCF_001418475.1 Streptomyces ossamyceticus
CGGACGAGGGTGACGGCGAAGCCGAATCGGTCGGGTTCGGCTTGATCGCCTTCAGTTGCGTCGTGTGCGTGTCCATCGCACGCGCGGCGGAGCCACGGCCGCCGCCGTCCGTTTCCGCACCGGTCGAAGTGCCGGACGAACTACCGGACGATCCGGCGCCCGTGGCTCCGCTCACGCTGACTCACTCCTCGTGCTACTCGGCCGAGGGCGNNCGATACCGACCACGGCATCGCGCTTGCCCAGGTTGATCAGTTGGACGCCCATGGTGTCACGGCCGGTTTCCCTGATCTCATTGACCCGCGTACGAATCACACCGCCCGACAACGTGATGGCGAGGATCTCGTCGGTCTCCTCGACCACCAGCGCGCCGACGAGGGAACCACGGTCCTCCACGATCTTGGCGGCCT
>NZ_LIQX01000094.1:436-58644 GCF_001418475.1 Streptomyces ossamyceticus
CGGCCCATGGGCCGCAGCGCGTCGTCGGTCGCCGTGAAGCGGATCGACTGCGCCTTCTTGCTGATCAGAAGGATGTCATCCTCTGCCGACACGAGTTCGGCTCCGATCAGTTCGTCATCGGAACCGTCCTCCTTCTCACGGAGGTTGATCGCGATGACGCCGCCGGAACGGGGCGAATCGTAATCCTTCAGAGGCGTCTTCTTCACAAGACCACCCTTGGTGGCGAGCACCAGGTACGGCGTGGCCTCGTAGTCGCGGATCGCGAGGATCTCCGCGATCGCCTCGTCCGGCTGGAAGGCCAGCAGGTTGGCGACGTGCTGTCCACGCGCGTCACGTCCCGCGTCCGGCAGCTCGTAGGCCTTGGCCCGGTACACACGGCCCTTGTTGGTGAAGAACAGCAGCCAGTGGTGGGTCGTGGACACGAAGAAGTGGTCGACGATGTCGTCTTCCTTGAGCTTCGCGCCGCGTACGCCCTTGCCGCCGCGCTTCTGCGCCCGGTAGTCGTCGGCCTTGGTGCGCTTGACGTAGCCGCCGCGGGTGACCGTGACGACGATGTCCTCCTCGGCGATGAGGTCCTCGATGGACATGTCGCCGTCGTAGGGGACCAGCATCGTCTTGCGGTCGTCGCCGTACTTCTCGACGATCGCGGCGAGTTCGGCGCTGACGATCCCGCGCTGGCGGACCGGGGACGCGAGGATCTCGTTGTACTCGCTGATCTTCGCCTGGAGTTCGGCGTGCTCCTGGAGGATCTTCTGGCGCTCCAGGGCGGCCAGTCGGCGCAGCTGCATCTCGAGGATCGCGTTGGCCTGGATCTCGTCGATCTCCAGGAGGTCCATCAGGCCGGTGCGCGCGATGTCGACGGTGTCGCTGCGCCGGATCAGCGCGATGACCTCGTCGATGGCGTCCAGGGCCTTCAGCAGACCGCGCAGGATGTGCGCGCGCTCCTCGGCCTTGCGCAGCCGGAACTTCGTACGGCGGACGATGACCTCGATCTGGTGCGTCACCCAGTGGCGGATGAACGCGTCCAGGGAGAGCGTGCGGGGCACGCCGTCGACCAGCGCCAGCATGTTGGCGCCGAAGTTCGTCTGCAGGTCGGTGTGCTTGTACAGGTTGTTCAGCACGACCTTGGCGACCGCGTCCCGCTTCAACACGATGACCAGGCGCTGGCCCGTGCGGGAGGACGTCTCGTCACGGACGTCGGCGATGCCGCCGATCTTGCCGTCCTTGACGAGGTCGGCGATCTTCTGCGCGAGGTTGTCCGGGTTGACCTGGTACGGCAGTTCGGTGACCACCAGGCACTGTCGGTTCTGGATCTCCTCGACCTCGACGACCGCGCGCATCGTGATGGAGCCGCGACCCGTGCGGTACGCCTCCTCGATGCCCTTGCGGCCGACGACCAGGGCGCCGGTCGGGAAGTCGGGGCCCTTGATGCGCTCGATCAGGGCGTCCAGGAGCTCCTCGTGGGATGCCTCCGGATTCTCCAGGTACCACTGCGCGCCGGCCGCGACCTCGCGGAGATTGTGCGGCGGGATGTTGGTGGCCATGCCGACCGCGATACCGGCCGAGCCGTTGATCAGCAGGTTCGGGAAGCGGGCCGGCAGGACGGTGGGCTCCTGGGAGCGGCCGTCGTAGTTGTCCGTGAAGTCGACGGTCTCCTCGTCGATGTCACGGACCATCTCCATCGACAGCGGCGCCATCTTGCACTCGGTGTAGCGCATGGCCGCCGCCGGGTCGTTGCCCGGAGAGCCGAAGTTGCCGTTGGAGTCCACCAGCGGCATGCGCATCGACCACGGCTGCGCGAGGCGGACCAGCGCGTCGTAGATCGAGGAGTCACCGTGGGGGTGGTAGTTGCCCATGACGTCGCCGACGACGCGGGCGCACTTGTAGAAGCCCTTCTCGGGCCGGTAGCCGCCGTCGTACATGGCGTACAGGACACGGCGGTGGACGGGCTTGAGACCGTCGCGTACGTCGGGCAGCGCCCGGGACACGATGACGGACATCGCGTAGTCCAGGTACGAGCGCTGCATCTCCGTCTCGAGCCCGACGGGCTCGATGCGCACGGTGGTCTCGCCCTCGTTGGGGTCAGGCGTGACAGGGGTGGTCTCGTCGGCCATTGCTGGTGGGGATCCTTCCTGGTGCGGTCAGCTGAGACCGACTCAGATGTCGAGGAAGCGGACGTCCTTGGCGTTGCGCTGGATGAACTGGCGCCGGGCCTCGACGTCCTCGCCCATGAGCACCGAGAACAGCTCGTCGGCCTGGGCGGCGTCGTCGAGCGTGACCTGGCCGAGGACACGGTGGTCCTGGTCCATGGTCGTGATGCGCAGCTCCTCGGCGTTCATCTCGCCGAGACCCTTGAAGCGCTGGATCGAGTCTTCCTTGATCCGCTTGCCGTTCTGCCGGCCGAGCTCGATCAGGGCGTCGCGCTCACGGTCCGAGTAGGCGTACTCGAAGTCGTCCCGGCCCCACTTGATCTTGTAGAGCGGCGGACGCGACAGGAAGACGTGTCCGGCCTCGACCAGCGGGCGCATGAAGCGGAACAGGAAGGTCAGCAGCAGGGTGTTGATGTGCTGGCCGTCGACGTCGGCGTCCGCCATCAGGATGATCTTGTGATAGCGGAGCTTCTCGATGTCGAAGTCCTCGTGGACCCCGGTGCCGAAGGCGGAGATCAGCGCCTGGATCTCCTGGTTCTGCAGGATCTTGTCGATCCGCGCCTTCTCGACGTTGAGGATCTTGCCGCGGATCGGGAGGATCGCCTGGTACTGCGGGTTGCGGCCGGACTTGGCCGAGCCGCCGGCGGAGTCACCCTCGACGATGAAGATCTCGCACTTGGTGGGGTCGTTCGACTGGCAGTCGCTCAGCTTGCCCGGCAGGGACGCCGTCTCCAGCAGGCCCTTGCGACGGGTGAGGTCACGGGCCTTGCGGGCCGCCACGCGCGCGGTGGCCGCCTGGATCGACTTGCGGATGATGTCCGCGGCCTCGTTCGGGTTGCGGTCCAGCCAGTCGGTGAGGTGCTCGTGCACGACCTTCTGCACGAAGGTCTTCGCCTCCGTGTTGCCCAGCTTGGTCTTGGTCTGGCCCTCGAACTGCGGCTCGCTCAGCTTGATCGAGATGATCGCCGTCAGACCCTCGCGGATGTCGTCACCCGTGAGGTTGTCGTCCTTCTCCCGCAGCAGCTTCTTGTCGCGCGCGTAGCGGTTGATCAGACCGGTGAGCGCCGCGCGGAAGCCCTCCTCGTGGGTGCCGCCCTCGTGCGTGTGGATGATGTTGGCGAAGGAGTACACACCCTCGCTGTAACCGCTGTTCCACTGCATCGCGATCTCGACGGACAGGTGCTTGTCCTTGTCCTCCGCCTCGAAGTCGACGACGGAGGGGTGCACCACGTCCCCCTTGCGGGAGTTGAGGTGCTTCACGAAGTCGACGATGCCGCCCTCGTAGTGGTACGTGACGGTCTTGACCTCGTGCTTCTCGTCCTCGCCGGCCTCGTCCGCCCCCGCGGTGGCCTTCGCGGACTCGCGCTCGTCAGTGAGTTTGATCGTCAAACCCTTGTTGAGGAACGCCATCTCCTGGAAGCGCCGCGAGAGCGTCTCGAAGGAGTAGTCGGTGGTCTCGAAGATGTCCGGGTCGGCCCAGAAGGTCACCGAGGTGCCGTGCTCCTCCGTGGCCTCGTGCTTGGCCAGCGGGGCCGTGGGGACGCCGAGCTTGTAGTCCTGCGTCCAGCGGTGGCCGTCGGTCTTGACCTCGACGGCGACCTTGGTCGACAGGGCGTTGACGACGGAGACGCCCACGCCGTGCAGACCGCCGGAGACCGCGTAGCCTCCGCCGCCGAACTTGCCGCCCGCGTGCAGGACGGTCAGCACGACCTCGACGGCCGGCTTGCCCTCCGACGGGACGATGCCCACAGGGATGCCTCGGCCGTTGTCCACGACGCGCACGCCGCCGTCGGGCAGGATCGTCACGTCGATCGTGTCGGCGTGCCCGGCCAGGGCCTCGTCGACGGAGTTGTCGACGACCTCCTGCACCAGGTGGTGCAGGCCACGCTCACCGGTCGAGCCGATGTACATGCCGGGCCGCTTGCGGACCGCGTCCAGCCCTTCGAGGACGGTGATGGCGCTGGCGTCGTACGCCGAGGATGAGGCCTCGGCCGTTCCGGCCAGGGCCTCGGTGGACGGGATGTTCTCGTTGGGGTTGCCGGAATCGGCCACGAAGCGCCCTTTCTGGCACAGCACAAGCCAGACTCCCGGCGGGTTTGCCGGAGCGGCTGCGGCATGTTGCGGTGGAAGCCTTTGTCAGCGTTGCACAGTGTTTCCGAAGCGGTCCCCACGAATGGGGCGGGTTTCGCTTCCAGTCTACCGGTAGCGCCGACAGTGATGGGGGTTTGCCGGTACCTGAGTCCGCATGTGCCGCCCTCAACCGGTCCTTCCCGACTCCCCATATGCGGAGCGGGGCTCCAAGAGGCTCACGGAGGCACTCAGCGCTTCCGGGTGTCAACCCTTTGCTACCCCAGGGTCAGGTAGGAGTTCGCATCCGCACGCGACCGTGCGCGCGGGGTCACAGGGGGGTGCGACCAGGCAGCCGACGGCTTCCGGGAGAGCGTCAAAATGTGACTACGGTCACCCGTAGGTATCGCCGGGACCGGTGCTCCCCGGAGCCCGCAGCGGGCCGTAGCGGTGGGCGGGACCACCGGGTCCGTGAACCTTGAGCAGCCGTACGGTGCCGTGGCCGAGATCCTCGTTGAGCCGGGCGACCAGCTGCGGGGCGAGCAGGCGCAGGTTCGTCGCCCAGGCCGTGGAGTCGCACCGCACGTGCAGGACCCGCTCGTCCTCGTCGTACCGCTCGGGAACGCAACGCCGGGCCAGGTCCTCACCGACGATCTGCGGCCAGCGGCCCATCACCCCGCCGACGGCGGCCGGCGTCTCCCAGCCCCGCTCGGTGATGAGCCGGTTGATGGCGGAGCCGAGAGCCATCGGGTCCCGGCCGTCCCGGCGGGCGCCGGAGCGCAGACCGCCGCCTCGCCGCGCCTGGCTCTTCTGCTGCGCCGCGTCCCCACGCGCGCGTGCGGCCTCCTTGGCGGCGCGCAGCGCCACGCGCGCGAGGTCCACACCGGACGGCTCGGGAGTCTTCGGGCTCCCCTCGGATCCGCTCATACGCGCTCCACCGTCCCGTCGGACACGGCGAACCGCGTCCCCGTCAGTACGCCGGGCACGTCGTCGTCGACCGCGGCGGTCACCAGGACCTGCTCGCCCGGGGCGACCAGCTCGGCCAGCCGCTCCCGCCGTCGCGCGTCCAGCTCGGCGAAGACGTCGTCGAGGATCAGCACCGGTTCGTTGCCCTCGGCCCGCAGCAGGTCGTAGGAGGCGAGGCGCAGCGCCAGGGCGTACGACCAGGACTCCCCGTGGGAGGCGTATCCCTTGGCGGGCAGCTGACCGAGTTTGAGCACCAGGTCGTCCCGATGGGGACCGACGAGCGTGACGCCCCGCTCGATCTCCTGCTTGCGGGCCTCGATCAGGGCAGCCGTCAGCTGCTCGTACAACTCCTCGCGCGCGTGGCCGACGATCCCCGGCGAGGAGGGCTTGTATTCCAGACCGATGGGGCCGCCGCCGGGGGCCAGCTGCTCGTACGCCTTGTCGGCCAGCGGCTGAATGGCGGCGACCAGGTCCTGGCGCTGGGCGAGCAGTTCGGCGCCCACGCGCGCGAGGTGCTGGTCCCAGACGTCGAGCGTGGACAGGTCCATGCTGCGGCCGCCGTGCCGACGGGCCAGGGCGGCCGTCTTGAGGAGGGTGTTGCGCTGCTTGAGGACCCGCTCGTAGTCGGAGCGCACACCCGCCATGCGCGGCGCCCGCGCGGTGATCAGCTCGTCGAGGAAGCGCCGCCGCTCACCGGGGTCGCCCTTCACCAGGGCGAGGTCCTCCGGCGCGAACAGCACGGTCCGTACGATGCCGAGCACATCACGCGGCCTGACCTGCGACGACCTGTTGATGCGGGCGCGGTTGGCCTTGCCGGGGTTCAGCTCCAGCTCGACCAGCTGCTGCCGCTCGCCCTGCCGCACCTGGGCCCGGATGACCGCCCGGTCGGCGCCCATGCGGACCAGGGGCGCGTCGGAGGAGACGCGGTGGCTGCCGAGGGTCGCCAGGTAGCCGACGGCCTCGACCAGGTTCGTCTTGCCCTGTCCGTTGGGGCCGACGAACGCGGTGACGCCCGGGTCGAGCGGGACCTCGACCCGGGCGTACGAGCGGAAGTCGGCCAGCGACAGATGCGTGACGTGCATGGTCGGGTGCCGACCTCCCCCAGGGTTGTGGACCGCGGTGCGGTCCTGTGGATGACTTCTCGTCGACGGTAGTGGTGTTCGTGCCCTTCGCGGGCCGTGGGGGCGCGGGTTACTTCTTCTCGACCGCGTGGCCGCCGAACTGGTTCCGCAGCGCCGCGATCATCTTCATCTGCGGGGAGTCCTCCTGGCGCGACGCGAACCGCGCGAAGAGGGAGGCCGTGATCGCGGGCAGTGGCACGGCGTGGTCGATGGCGGCCTCCACGGTCCAGCGGCCCTCGCCAGAGTCCTGCGCGTACCCCCGGAGCCCGTCGAGGTGCTCGTCCTCGTCGAGGGCGTTCACGGCCAGGTCGAGCAGCCAGGAGCGGATGACCGTGCCCTCCTGCCAGGAGCGGAAGACCTCACGGACGTCCGTGACGGAGTCGACCTTCTCCAGCAGCTCCCAGCCCTCGGCGTACGCCTGCATCATGGCGTACTCGATGCCGTTGTGGACCATCTTCGCGAAGTGCCCGGCGCCCACCTTGCCGGCGTGCACCGCTCCGGAGTCACCTTCGGGCTTCAGCGCGTCGAAGACCGGCTGCACCTTGGCCACGTTCTCCGCGTCGCCGCCGTACATCAGCGCGTAGCCGTTCTCCAGGCCCCAGACGCCGCCGGAGACACCGCAGTCGACGAAGCCGATGCCCTTGGCCGCCAGCTCCTCGGCGTGCTTCTCGTCGTCCGTCCAGCGCGAGTTGCCGCCGTCCACGACGACGTCGCCGGGCTCCAGCAGCTCGGCCAGCTCGTCGATGGTCGACTGGGTGGCGGCCCCGGCCGGGACCATCACCCACACGACGCGGGGGCCCGCGAGCTTGCCCACAAGCTCTTCGAGGCTGTGGACGTCGGCGAGATCCGGGTTCCGGTCGTATCCGATGACGGTGTGGCCCGCGCGGCGTATCCGCTCGCGCATGTTGCCGCCCATCTTGCCGAGGCCGACGAGACCGAGATCCATCAGTTGTTCCTTAGGTTGCGACGTGGCATGAGGGCACTGCGTACCCATGCACGAGCCTAAACCCGGACGCTCACGCACATCTGTGGGCATACCCGCTCATAGGTACACCCCGACCTGCGCTTTCGCACCGAGGGCCCGGTGATCCACCGGGCCCCGCAGCGCTGTGGACGGCCTCTGGCCGCCCGACGGCGGCGAGAGCGGTCGCTCGGCGGGTCAGCCGCTGAGCCGCACCGGCATGATCAGGTACTTGTAGGCCTCGTCAGCCTCCGCGTCCACCGCCGGCTTGCCGCTGAGCAGCGCGGGCTTGGTGGACGTCGTGAAGGACAGCTGGGCGACCGGGGAGTCGATGGCGCTCAGGCCGTCCAGCAGGAACGTCGGGTTGAAGGCGATCGAGATGTCGTCGCCCTCCAGCTGGGCGTCGACCCTTTCCACAGCCTGTGCGTCGTCGCTGGAGCCTGCCTCCAGGGTCAGCACGCCCTGCTCGAAGCTGAGCCGCACCGGGGTGTTCCGCTCGGCGACCAGGGCCACACGCTTGACGGCCTCCACGAAGGGGGCGGTCTCGATCACGGCCACGCTGTTGAACTCGGTCGGGAACAGCGTGCGGTACTTCGGCAGGTCACCCTCGAGGAGCCGGGTGGTCGTCCGGCGTCCGGCGCCCTCGAAACCGATCAGGCCCTCGCCGGAGCCAGAGCCGGAGAGCGCCAGGATGACGCTGTCGCCGCTCGTGAGCGCCTTGGCGGTGTCCAGGAGCGTCTTGGCGGGCACCAGGGCGACCGCGGAGGCGTCCGGGTTCTCCGGCTTCCACAGGAACTCGCGGACCGCGAAGCGGTAGCGGTCGGTGGAGGCCAGCGTGACCGTGTCGCCCTCGATCTCGATGCGCACACCGGTCAGGACGGGCAGCGTGTCGTCACGCCCGGCGGCGATGGCGACCTGGGCGGCGGCGGAGGCGAAGACCTCGCCGGGGACGGTGCCCGTGGCGTTCGGCATCTGCGGCAGGGACGGGTACTCCTCCACAGGCAGTGTGTGGAGGGTGAACCGCGAGGAGCCGCAGACCACCGTCGCCCGTACACCGTCTGTGGAAATCTCCACCGGGCGGTTGGGGAGGGCGCGGCAGATGTCCGCGAGGAGACGGCCCGAGACCAGGACAGTGCCCTCCTCCTCGACCTCCGCCTCCACGGACACCCGCGCGGAGACCTCGTAGTCGAAGCTGGACAGGCTCAGCTGGCCTTCCTCGGCCTTCAGAAGGAGGCCGGCGAGGACAGGCGCCGGCGGACGGGCCGGGAGGCTGCGCGCCGCCCAGGCCACGGCCTCCGCGAGTACGTCGCGTTCCACCCGGATCTTCACTGTTGCCGCCTCCTGCTGTTGCCGGCGCTTCTCGGCCTGCCTGGCTTCGTCGTCTGTCGCGGTGTCGCTGGTTCCTGTGAGGGGAAGGACACCGGGGAACAGTCTGACGCACGCCACTGACACTCGGAGCCTTCCGGGGTCAAGTCGTGACGAGGCGCGGTCGGGCAGCCAAGAGCGAGTTGTGCACAGGGCCCCCTTCGAAACGGATTCCCAGCTCTCTCTAGTTGGGAGTAGTAGTAGGGGCTGTGGAAACCGTGGATAACCGCGTTTGCGCAGCTCAGGCGGCAAATTTTATCCACTGACCCTGTGGGTGGAGGCGGTGGACAACCAGGCCGGTCTGTGGAGAACAGAAAGTTCTGCACACACCGTGCACAGCGGGACGGCACTTCTCCCCAACCGCGTCCCCAGGTTTACCCGTCTTACCCACAGCCCAACCAGGCAACTTCATGTGACGCCTTTCACTCGACGCGGTGAGAAGGCCGGTTTCCTTGCCGAACAGTGGACAGGCATGTGGAGAAGCTGGGGATCGCTGGGGACAACCGGCCGCAGGCTGTGGGTTGCCGGTGGACAACTCTGTCCACAGTCTGTGGATCTTCGCTTCGTCCACAGTCTGTGGAGATCGTTCGTCCACCAATCCACAGGCTGTTGACCTGGCCTGATGATCCCTCACCAGGCTGCCCTGTGGACATGATCTGCATAACTTCCCGGTCCCCAGGGTGTGGACGGGAGAAAGTCCCCGAATCTGTGGAGGACGGCCGTAACGCGGCAGGTATTCGAACACCGGCTGACGACTCGATGACGCGGGGCGCCCGCCGCGGAGCCCCTGCGGATGCTCGGGGAGCCTCCGAGCAAGGGGTCGGGGAAGGGGCGGAAACCTCGCGGAGGCGTCTGGGGAAGGGGCCGGGGAAGCTACTGACAGGCTCCTGGGAACGACGGACCAGGCCGCCGGGAACTACGAGCCAGGCTCCTGAGAACGGCGAGCCAGGCTCCTGGAGACGACGAAAACAGCCTCGGGAACGCCGAAGACGCCCTCGGGAACTCGTCCCGGGGCGCCCTCGGCGGGTGGCAGGGCCTGGGCCTCAGCCGTTCTTGATGCGGTTCGTCAGCTCGGTGACCTGGTTGTAGATGGAGCGGCGCTCGGCCATCAACGCGCGGATCTTGCGGTCGGCATGCATCACGGTCGTGTGGTCCCGGTTGCCGAACTGCGCGCCGATCTTCGGCAGCGACAGATCAGTCAGCTCACGGCACAGATACATGGCGATCTGCCGGGCGGTCACCAGGGCACGGCCGCGTGAGGTGCCGCACAGGTCCTCGACCGTGAGCCCGAAGTAGTCGGCCGTCGCCGCCATGATCGCTGTAGCGGTGATCTCGGGGGACGCGTTCTCCCCGCCGGGGATCAGATCCTTGAGGACGATCTCCGTCAGCCCGAGGTCCACCGGCTGCCGGTTGAGCGACGCGAACGCCGTCACCCGGATCAGCGCGCCCTCCAGCTCGCGGATGTTGCGCGAGATCCGCGAGGCGATGAACTCCAGCACCTCCGGAGGGGCGTTGAGCTGTTCCTGCACCGCCTTCTTGCGGAGGATCGCGATACGAGTCTCCAGCTCGGGCGGCTGGACGTCGGTGATCAGCCCCCACTCGAAGCGGTTCCGCAACCGGTCTTCCAGCGTGACCAGCTGCTTCGGCGGCCGGTCGCTGGAGAGCACGATCTGCTTGTTCGCGTTGTGGAGCGTGTTGAATGTGTGGAAGAACTCCTCCTGCGTCGACTCCTTGTCCGCCAGGAACTGGATGTCGTCGACGAGCAGGATGTCCATCTCGCGGTAGCGCTTGCGGAAGCTGTCGCCCTTGCCGTCGCGGATGGAGTTGATGAACTCGTTGGTGAACTCCTCCGAGCTCACGTACCGCACCCGCGTGCCCGGGTAGAGGCTGCGCGCGTAGTGCCCGATCGCGTGCAGCAGGTGCGTCTTGCCGAGGCCGGACTCGCCGTAGATGAAGAGGGGGTTGTACGCCTTCGCCGGCGCCTCCGCGACAGCCACCGCGGCGGCGTGCGCGAAGCGGTTCGAGGCACCGATGACGAACGTGTCGAAGAGGTACTTGGGATTCAGGCGGGCCGTGGGCTCGCCCGGACCGGTCGCGGGCGCCGGCTGCGCGGCCAGCGGACCGGGCGCACCACCGGCCGGACCGCGGTCCCGATGCGCACCGGGACCCCCCGGCGGCGGCTCGGGAAGCTCACGCCGGTCCGGCCGCTGGTCGTAGTCGCCGCCCGGCCGGTCGTAGTCGGAGCGAGGCTTGTCGTAGTCGCCGCGCGGCGCGTCGTACTCCGGGCGCTGGTCGTAGGGCGGCCGCTCCATCGACTGCGGACGGTAGTCCGACGACGGCGACGCGTACGGGTCCCGCTCCGGGAAGCCGAGCCGCTGCTGCTGCCAGCCGTAGTCGTCCTGCGACGGCCGGGGCCAGGCGCCGGGCTCGGGGCGCTGGTACTCCGACGGGTACGCGGGACGCGCGGTCGGCAGCTGGTCACCGCGGCCGGTGGGCAGCTGGTCGCCCGCACCGCCGGTGCCCCGGTCGTCGGCGCGATGGCGGCCGTAGCTCTCGTACGGGTCGCGGCCCTGGCCGTCGTACGAGTTCTGATGGTCGTAGGAGCTCTGGCTGTCGTACGGACCACGCGCGTCCCGCCCGCTGTCGTACGGGTCCCTGCCGTCGTAGGAGTCGCGGCTCTGCCCCGGGCCCGAGGGGTGCTCGGGCTCCTCGAAGCGTGACTGGACCGGCGGCGCCGGCGTCTCGCCGACGGAGCTGTCCACTGTGATCGCGATCCGGATCGGGCGGCCGCACTCCCGGCTCAGGGTCTCGCTGACGATCGGCGCGAGCCGGCCCTCGAGTACGCCCTTCGCGAACTCGTTCGGAACGGCGAGCAGAGCGGTGTCCGCTACCAGCGCGAGCGGCTGGCAGCGTCTGATCCAGCGCTCGTCCTTGACCTCGACCCCTTGGCCTCGGCCCTCACCCAGAAGTTGTTCCAGTACTCGTGGCCACACTGCGGCAAGATCGGCAGGTACGTCAGCCACAGGGCACGCTCTCTCACAGGTCCCACGAACGTGTGGTTCTGGGACGGGGGTCGGGATGGAACTCGGGTGGTGCGCTCGGGACCAGGTCTGGTGGGTCGGTCGGTCACCCAGCAGCCGAGGAATGGGAACGAATCGGAGTTCCGTCACGGTAGTCACGGCGGCCGGTACGGTTCAAGTTGTTGTCCCCAGCCTGTGGATAGTGTCCCTCCGTGACCTCTGGTTTGACCGGATGGCGCAGCCGCGCGTACCGTAACCAGGTCGAGTTGTCGATGGCTGCTGCCGCCTGCCTCCGATGGGCACAGATCGCGTCAGGTGATCGGAAAGCGGTGCACTCGGGCGTTAATACGAGCTACTCGTGGGCGCACGGTGACAGCCAGGACGGCACCCCGCAACTACCGATTTATTCTGGAGCCCCCGAGTGAGCAAGCGCACCTTCCAGCCGAACAACCGTCGTCGCGCGAAGACCCACGGCTTCCGTCTGCGGATGCGTACCCGTGCCGGTCGCGCGATTCTCGCGAACCGTCGTGCCAAGGGTCGCGCGAGCCTGTCCGCCTGATCCCGGTCAGGTCATGCCGTCGTGCTGCCCACCGAGAACCGGCTGAGGCGGCGCGAGGACTTCGCGACCGCGGTACGACGAGGGCGTCGGGCCGGACGCCCGCTCCTCGTCGTTCACCTACGTAGCGGTTCCATGGACCCGCACGCGCCTGGGGAGAGCGCTCCCCCGACGCGTGCGGGTTTCGTCGTGAGCAAGGCCGTCGGCGGTTCGGTCGTCCGCAACAAGGTGAAGCGCAGGCTTCGCCATCTCATGCGCGATCGGGTCGCCCAGTTTCCCCCCGGTAGCCTGGTAGTCGTACGAGCGCTGCCCGGTGCGGGCGACGCCGACCACGTACAACTGGCCCAAGACCTGGATGCCGCCATACGACGGCTGCTGGGAGGGGGCGCACGATGAAGTACCCGCTGCTGGCGCTGATCAAGCTGTACCAGTGGACGATCAGTCCGTTGCTCGGGCCGGTGTGCAAGTACTACCCGTCGTGCTCCCACTACGGCTATACGGCCATCGACCGCCACGGTGCGATCAAGGGCACGGCCCTCACGGCCTGGCGCATCCTGCGGTGCAACCCGTGGTCGCTCGGCGGTGTGGACCATGTCCCGCCGCGCAAGCGTCCGCGGTGGCACGAGATGGTGCGTGGTGCGTGGCGCGCACGCAAGGGCGGGTCCTCCGCCGCCGAACCGGCCACCGAGGGGCACACCCCTTCGAGCCCGGCCGCCGAGAGCCCGTCCCATGCCCAAGGAGCATGATTAGTGGACACGATTGCCAGTCTCTTCAGCTTCATCACGACACCCGTCTCCTGGGTCATCGTCCAGTTCCACACGGTGTACGGCGCCCTCTTCGGCGATGACACCGGGTGGGCCTGGGGCCTGTCCATCGTGTCCCTGGTGATCCTGATCCGGATCTGCCTGATCCCGCTCTTCGTGAAGCAGATCAAGGCGACGCGGGCCATGCAGACGCTCCAGCCCGAGATGAAGAAGATCCAGGAGCGCTACAAGAACGACAAGCAGCGTCAGTCCGAAGAGATGATGAAGCTGTACAAGGAGACGGGCACCAACCCGCTCTCCTCGTGCCTTCCCATCCTGGCGCAGTCCCCGTTCTTCTTCGCCCTGTACCACGTGCTCAACAGCATCGCGAACAACGACACCATCGGTGTCATCAACGAGAGCCTGCTGCAGAGCGCGCAGAAGGCGCACATCTTCGGCGCCCCGCTGGCCGCGACCTTCACGGACAGCGCGGCCGAGGCGTCGGCGCTCGACGCTTCCATCACCACGGTCCGCATCGTGACCGCGATCATGATCGTCCTGATGTCGCTGTCGCAGTTCTACACGCAGCGTCAGCTGATGACGAAGAACGTCGACACCACGGTGAAGACGCCGTTCATGCAGCAGCAGAAGATGCTGATGTACATCTTCCCGATCATGTTCGCCGTCTTCGGCATCAACTTCCCCGTCGGTGTCCTCGTCTACTGGCTGACCACCAACGTGTGGACCATGGGCCAGCAGATGTACGTCATCCACAACAACCCGACCCCGGGTTCCAAGGCCCAGGCCGCGTACTTGGAGCGCCTCCTCAAGCACGTCACGCGCCACGGCAAGACCCGCAACCGGCGTGAGCGCGCCATCGTCAAGGCGATCGTCGTCAAGGGCCGTGACCGCAACGAGTACGAGCGGAAGTTCATCAACGGTCTGAACAAGGAGGGCCTCGCGGCCCAGACCGACGGAACCGTGATCAAGGGCGAGGCCTCGGCCGTGGCCACCGCCGAGGACGGTACGCCGACTCCCGCCAGGCGTCAGCAGCCCAAGCGCCAGACCAAGGCCCAGCGTCAGGCCGGTGTCACGAAGACCGCCGACGACGCCGAGCAGCAGAGCGCGCCCACCTCGCTCAGCAAGTCCGACGAGCCCGAGGACGCCACGCCGGCGGCCGCAGCCAAGAAGGCGGCGCCCAAGCCCGGAACCAGCGGCCGCAGCAAGGCCCAGTCCGGTCAGCGCAAGGGCCAGCAGCGCCCCAAGTCCCCGTCCAAGAAGTAAGAAGGAGCCCATCCCGTGACGGAAGGCACCACCTCCGCCGCCTCCGAGGGTGGAGACACCCTGACCCGCCTGGAGCAGGAGGGTGAGATCGCGGCGGACTACCTGGAAGGTCTGCTGGACATCGCCGATCTCGACGGCGACATCGACATGGACGTCGAGGCCGACCGCGCCTCTGTCTCGATCATCAGCGACAGCGGCAGCCGCGACCTGCAGAAGCTCGTCGGCCGGGAAGGCGAGGTGCTCGAGGCACTCCAGGAGCTCACGCGCCTGGCCGTGCACCGCGAGACCGGTGATCGCAGCCGCCTGATGCTCGACATCGCCGGCTACCGCGCCAAGAAGCGTGCCGAGCTCTCCGAGCTGGGTGCCAAGGCCGCGGCCGAGGCGAAGAGCACCGGTGAGCCCGTCAAGCTGAAGCCGATGACGCCCTTCGAGCGCAAGGTCGTGCACGACGCGGTCAAGACCGCGGGCCTGCGCAGCGAGTCCGAGGGCGAGGAGCCCCAGCGCTTCGTCGTCGTGCTGCCTGCCTGATTCGGTACGTACGTCTCTCCGGCCCCGTCTGCCCGCAGGCGGGGCCGAACTTTGTCAGCCTGTTGTTCTGGTGTCAGCGCACAGTGCGCTCTTGCGGTACGGAAGGACGGTCCCCGTGACGGAGGCAGCGGAGCTTCCCCCTGCGCCCGAGCAGGCGCGCGACGTATTCGGTGATCGCTACGCGGACGCGGTCCGGTACGCCGAACTGCTGGCGGAAGCGGGAGTGAAGCGGGGGCTCATCGGCCCGCGGGAAGTACCTCGGCTGTGGGAGAGGCACCTGCTGAACTGCGCGGTGCTCTCCGAGGTCGTCCCCGAGGGAGTGACGGTCTGCGATGTCGGCTCCGGTGCCGGTCTGCCCGGAATCCCGCTGGCGCTCGTTCGGGACGACCTGAAGATCACGCTGCTGGAGCCGCTGCTGCGGCGCACCAACTTCCTGACCGAGGTCGTGGAGCTGCTGGGCCTCGACCACGTCACGGTGCTCCGAGGCCGTGCCGAAGAAGTCCTCGGCACGCTCCAGCCGGTCCACGTGGTGACAGCACGGGCCGTGGCTCCCCTGGACCGACTGGCCACCTGGGGCATTCCGCTCCTGCGTCCGTACGGAGAGATGCTGGCGCTCAAGGGCGACACCGCCGAGGAGGAGCTCAAGAGCGCGGCCACGGCGCTGAGCAAGCTCGGCGCGGTGGAGACCTCCATCCACCATGTCGGCGAGGGCGTGGTGGATCCGCTCTCCACGGTCGTCCGTGTGGAGGTCGGCGAGAGCCCGGGTGGTGTCCGCTTCGCAGCGAAGCGAGCGAAGGCGGCCCGGACGGGACGGGCCCGCCGACGTCGTTGACGGCGATGCTCGGCGAGCGGCCACTGGCCTTGTCGCTCGACACGCGGGCTGATCCGTCCTGACGACGAGGCATACTCCACACAAGCCCCCAACCTACGCATGTCGGAGTGTCGCGCGGTGGTGGCCTGAGCGGCTATGCATCGTGTTTCACGTGAAACGTCGCTCATTGCTACACGGCATCATCGGCCGTGGCCGCGCCGCGGCCGAACCGCGCGACCGGAAGCCTCTCGGGTCACTCGGAGAGGCGAGGGAGATTTCCACAGAGGTGGATTTCTCCACAGAACCCCAGGCCTCACTGGTTCACGACCCCGAAGACATGGGAGGCTCTGTTCATTGCGAGCCTGAAGTCGAGGAGAGTGAATCCTTGCGGTCCGACGCCAACATCGCGGGACCGATGACCGATCCGGTCCCCGGTCCCCGTACCGAATCGATGGGGGAGGATGTTTCACGTGAAACACCGCCCCCAATGGACGACACTCCCATCGGTCGTGCTGCTCAACTGGCGGTAGAGGCTCTGGGCCGCGCCGGGGAAGGGCTGCCCCGGCCTGAGCAGACTCGGGTCATGGTGGTCGCCAACCAAAAGGGCGGTGTGGGCAAGACCACGACCACGGTCAACCTCGCCGCATCGCTGGCTCTGCATGGCGCCCGTGTTCTGGTGATCGACCTGGATCCCCAGGGCAATGCCTCCACCGCGCTGGGGATCGACCACCACGCCGAGGTGCCGTCCATCTACGACGTGCTGGTCGAGAGCAAGCCTCTGGCCGAGATCGTCCAGCCCGTTCCCGATGTCGAGGGACTCTTCTGCGCTCCCGCCACGATCGATCTCGCCGGTGCGGAGATCGAGCTGGTGTCCCTGGTGGCCCGTGAGAGCCGACTCCAGCGAGCGATTCAGGCGTACGAGCAGCCGCTGGACTACATCCTGATCGACTGTCCTCCCTCGCTCGGCCTGCTGACAGTCAACGCATTGGTGGCCGGCCAGGAAGTCCTCATCCCGATCCAGTGCGAGTACTACGCACTGGAGGGCCTCGGCCAGCTGCTCCGCAACGTCGACCTGGTGCGGGGGCACCTCAACCCCACCCTCCATGTGTCGACCATCCTGCTCACCATGTACGACGGCCGGACGCGTCTTGCCTCCCAGGTCGCCGACGAGGTACGCAACCACTTCGGCGACGAGGTGCTGCGGACGAGCATTCCGCGCTCTGTCCGTATCTCGGAGGCCCCCAGCTACGGGCAGACCGTGCTGACTTACGATCCAGGATCGAGCGGTGCCCTCTCCTACCTTGAGGCGGCACGAGAAATCGCGCTGAAGGGCGTCGGCTTGGGCTATGACCCGACGCACGCCCACATTGGCGCACAGAACAACCCGAGCATGGTGGAGGGGATCCAGTGAGCGAGCGACGGAGGGGGTTGGGCCGTGGTCTCGGCGCACTGATCCCTGCAGCCCCAACTGGGGAGAAGGCGGCGCCGCCGGCCATCGGTGGACCCGCGTCCCCCTCCCCGGCAGCGGTACCGGTTCTCACCCAGGAACGTGGGGTGGCGGCCGCGAGGGTGGCCACGCTGCCCCATGTTTCACGTGAAACAGAGGAGCTGCCTTCGAACGGCGGCGTCGAGGTGCCCGCAGCACCTATCGGCGCCCACTTCGCCGAGCTGCCCCTCGACTCCATCACGCCGAACCCGCGGCAGCCCCGTGAGGTGTTCGACGAGGACCTCCTCCAGGAGCTGGTCACCTCCATCAAGGAAGTCGGCCTTCTCCAGCCCGTCGTCGTGCGGCAACTGGGGCCGGCCCGCTACGAGCTCATCATGGGTGAGCGGCGCTGGCGCGCCTGCCGTGAGGCCGGCCTGGAGGCGATCCCGGCGATCGTGCGTGCCACGGACGACGAGAAGCTTCTTCTGGACGCCCTCCTGGAGAACCTTCACCGGGCTCAGCTGAACCCGCTGGAAGAGGCCGCCGCCTACGACCAGTTGCTCCGGGACTTCAACTGCACGCACGACCAGCTGGCGGACCGCATCGGTCGGTCCCGTCCTCAGGTCTCCAACACCCTGCGCCTGCTGAAGCTTTCGCCTGCAGTGCAGCGTCGTGTGGCCGCTGGTGTGCTCTCCGCCGGGCACGCGCGGGCACTGCTCTCGGTCGAGGACTCGGAGGAGCAGGACAAGCTGGCGCACCGGATCGTGGCTGAGGGGCTTTCGGTGCGAGCGGTCGAGGAGATCGTCACGCTCATGGGCTCGCGGCCCAAGACGACCTCACGCTCCAAGGGACCGCGCGCCGGCGCGCGTGTCTCCCCCGCGCTGAGCGATCTGGCGACCCGGCTCTCGGACCGCTTCGAGACCCGGGTGAAGGTCGACCTGGGCCAGAAGAAGGGAAAGATCACAGTCGAGTTCGCCTCGATGGAAGATCTGGAGCGCATCCTGTCGTCGCTCGCCCCGGGTGAAGGACCCGTCCTTCAGCGGAGCCTGCTGGACGACGACAGCGACGAGAGCGAAGCCTGAACCGTCGATCGGTAGGACGCCTGTCGGCTGGTCGACCGCATGAGCGGGCAGTGTCCGATGTATACCGGACACTGCCCGCTCTTTGCTGGCAGGCAGTGTCTAGGCAATCACATCGTCGATACGATGCGGTGGGGTAGGGCGCATCCACCTTGTGACACCTTCATGGGAGGCGGGGGCAATGCGAACCGTGAGCCGTTCCGGTCTGCTGACCGTCGGCCTGGGGCTGGGTGCGATCGGCGGATTCGTCGGCAGCCTGCTCAGGGAGCGAAGCGCTCTGACAGCCGCTCGCGACGCTGCGGGCGTAGGAAGCGAGGAACAGCCTTCATGGGGCGCCGGCTCGTACCGCTCACGCTGGACAACCTTCAGGACCTTCCCCAGCGCTGCCGCTCGTGCGTCTTCTGGGAGTTGGACCCCGTCAGCGGTGAGGCAGCGCTAAAGGCCGGTACTCCCGCACTGGAGAAGGAAGCCTGGATCTCCGCCGTTCTTCTGGACTGGGGGTCCTGCGGACGAGTCGTCTATGTGGACGACGTCCCTGCGGGGTTCGTGCTCTACGCACCGCCGGCCTATGTGCCACGCTCGACGGCGTTCCCGACGAGCCCGGTCTCCCCGGACGCGGTTCAGTTGATGACCGCCTACATCGTGCCCGGCTTTCAGGGGCAGGGGCTCGGTCGGGTGATGGTGCAGACGGTGGCCAAGGACCTCCTGCGGCGAGGCTTCAAGGCGGTCGAGGCCTTCGGTGACGCACGCTGGAAGGAGCCGGCCTGTGTGTTGCCCGCCGACCATCTGACCGCCGTGGGCTTCAAGACGGTCCGTCCTCATCCTGCTTACCCTCGACTGCGGTTGGAGCTGCGGACGACGCTGTCCTGGAAGGAGGACGTCGAGTTGGCGCTCGACCGGCTTCTGGGAGCTGTCCAGAAGGAGCCCGCCCTGCGGCCGCTCTGAGGGCGACCGGGCTGGAACGTGTGTGCAAGCGAGGGGGCCGATCCCGATGGGATCGGCCCCCTCATGTTTCACGTGAAACATCGTCGCCGAGTGACTACGGCGGCACCTTGCGGCGGTGTTGCCTGGCCGACGCCTACTGGGCGATGAAGTCCTGGAGGTCACGCACGATCGCAGCCTTCGGCTTGGCACCGACGATGGTCTTGGCGACCTCGCCGCCCTGGTAGACGTTCAGGGTCGGGATGGACATGACGCCGTACTTGGCTGCCGTGGCCGGGTTCTCGTCGATGTTGAGCTTGACGATCTCGATCTTGTCGCCGTACTCCTGGGCGATCGCTTCGAGGGACGGCGCGATCTGGCGGCACGGGCCGCACCACGCGGCCCAGAAGTCCACCAGGACGGGCTTGTCGTTCTTGAGGACGTCCTGCTCGAAGGAATCGTCGGTCACGTTCTTCAGGGTGCCGGCCACGGCGGGCTCCTAACTGGTTGGTGCGGTGGGGCGGACGGGGGTCAGACGGTGGTCTTCTCGGGCTCGGCAGTCTGCTCGCCGTCCGCGAGGGCGGCGAGGAAGCGCTCGGCGTCGAGCGCGGCGGAGCAGCCGGTGCCGGCCGCGGTGATCGCCTGGCGGTAGGTGTGGTCGACGACATCGCCGGCGCCGAAGACACCGGTCAGGTTCGTCCGGGTCGAAGGGGAGGCGACCTTCAGGTAGCCCTCGTCGTCCAGGTCGAGCTGACCCTTGAAGAGTTCCGTGCGCGGGTCGTGGCCGATCGCGATGAACAGGCCCGTCACCGGCAGGTCGGACGTCTCGCCCGTCTTGAGATTGCGCAGCTTCAGCGCGGCGAGCTTCTGGTCACCCTGGATCTCCGCGACCTCGCTGTCCCAGATGAAGGAGATCTTCGGGTCGGCGAACGCACGCTCCTGCATCGCCTTGGAGGCGCGCAGCGTGTCCCGGCGGTGGACGACGGTCACGGACTTCGCGAAGCGGGAAAGGAAGGTGGCCTCCTCCATGGCCGTGTCACCGCCACCGATCACTGCGATGTCCTGGTCCTTGAAGAAGAACCCGTCACAGGTAGCACACCAGGAGACGCCTCGCCCGGAGAGGGCGTCCTCGTTGGGCAGCCCGAGCTTGCGGTGCTGCGAGCCCGTGGTGACGATGACGGCCTTGGCGCGGTGCACGGTGCCCGCAGTGTCCGTCACCGTCTTGATCTCGCCGGTCAGGTCGACGGCGACGACGTCGTCCGGAATGAGCTCGGCACCGAAGCGCTCGGCCTGGGCCCTCATGTTGTCCATGAGGTCGGGGCCCATGATGCCGTCCCGGAAGCCGGGGAAGTTCTCCACATCGGTGGTGTTCATGAGCGCGCCGCCTGCGGTGACGGCTCCCTCGAACACCAGCGGCTTCAGCGATGCGCGCGCGGTGTAGAGCGCTGCCGTGTAGCCGGCGGGCCCGGAGCCGATGATGATCACGTTACGGACGTCGCTCACGGCTTGATTCCTCGTCTCTGGAGAGTGCTGCGTACTGCCGGTGGGAGCTGCTCTCGGAACTCTCACCCCACCCAACGGATCCTAAGGGGCGCGCATTCCCGGTGTGTCCGGGCACACGGAGACGTCACACCGGACAGGGATGCCAGGGTGGCGCGGCACGCCGTTTCTCAGGGGCGGGCGTAGGTCTGCTTCAGCAGAACCTCTCCGGCGGTTGCCGACGCCTTGCCCACGCAGGAGGCGTCGACGACGTAGGCCGTGACGTGCGAAGTGTCCTCCAGGACGGGCAACAGGACGAGATAGGCGTCCGCCCCCTGATAGGTCCCGGGTTCCGAAGCGATGGCCCCCGTCACGTCGCCGATGCCCTTGGCGATACAAGGGGGCACGTCCTTCGTGAGCTTCGTGGTGGGGTTCGAGTCGAAGTGCTCAGGATCGCCGGGTGCCGTATTGGCGCCGACCGAATCGCGGCTCGGTGCTTCCTTCGTCGTTTGGCCGCCGAGAAGATCGTCCACCCGCTTCTGAAGCTTGACGCCGGAGAACACGTCGGAGGCGGGGCTCTGAGCGCTCGGAGAGTTGTCGCCGGAGCCGCTGTCGTTCATCGACTGGACGAGCAGTACACCGAGTCCCAGAGTGGCGGTCGCGAAGACCGCGGCAAGGATCCTGACGCGGCGAGCGCGTCGCTTGGGTGTGGAGCGGCCCGGCCCCGTGGGCCCCCGGCCATGACCGGAGGGACGATCGGCTGGCGTCGATGTTTCACGTGAAACATGAACACGGTCGTCCGCCCGCGACGTCGTGCCAGTCGTGACAGAGGAGTCGGAGGCTTCGGAGGTCTCTGCGATCTCCGGGTCGGGCGTGGTGGCGCTCAGCAAGGCTTCGGCAGCCAGAGCTGCATCGATCCGTCCCGCTACGTCGTCGGGCATGCGCGAAGGGCCCGGCAGGGTGCCGAGCACGCCGCGGATCTCCTCCAGCGAGGCATGCACATCGGCGCAGAGGGAGCATTCGTCCAGGTGCTGTCGGACGTCCTCGGTACGGGACGGCGGGAGAAGACCTTCGGTGAGGTCGGAGATCTCCTCGACGTCCGGGTGTCCGGCTGTGTCGGTCGTGGATGTCACGCTCGCCCACCTCCGCCCTTCACAGCAGCTGAATCGCTTGGCCCTGCATCATGTGGTCCTGCTGCGGGTGGGACGGATGTCCCCTGCGTCCGGTTCCTTCCGCGCCCTGACTTCTTGCCGCTGTCACCCCCGCCGTCGCCGCGGAGATGGGTCAGCAGCGGCAGAAGTCTGGCTCTGCCACGGGCACAGCGGCTTTTCACCGTCCCGGTCGGGACATCAAGGATCCGAGCGGCCTCCGCCACCGGATAGCCCTGCATGTCCACCAGGACGAGGGCTGCCCGCTGGTCCTGCGGCAGGGTGCCCAGGGCTTCCAGGAGCTCACGGTGCACGTCGTTGCGCTCGGCGGGAGCGGATGCCGACTCGTGCGGCTCCAGGAGCTGCTCCAGCCGCTCGGTGTCGTCGACCGGGGAGGTCTTGCGCGAGGCCGCCTTGCGGGCGCGGTCCAGGCAGGCGTTCACCGTGATGCGGTGCAGCCAGGTCGTGACGGCCGACTGGCCCCGGAAGGTATGCGCGGCCCGATAGGCGGACACCAACGCGTCCTGGACGGCGTCAGCGGCCTCCTCGCGGTCTCCCAGGGTCCGCAGCGCCACCGCCCACAGCCGGTCCCGGTGGCGCCGTACGAGCTCCGCGAAGGCATCGGGGTCGCCCCCGACATGCTGGGCCAGGAGGTCCTGATCGCTCGTCCCGCTATGGTCAGCGACTGGCGCCATCGGACCCCCTTCCTCGAAGAACTCTCAGCCCATGAACTTCACGTCGGTGATCGCCTGCTTGTAGCCGGCGCCACTGAACTGGTCGGGCGCCGACTTGGGCACGGCGGTGAGCCAGACCAGAACGTACCGGGTCTTCACCGGCTTCTTGGCGGAGATCTTCAGGTTGGTCCCGCTGGTCGTGCTCGAGGCGATCTTCGTCATCGAACCGAGGGGGGCGGACGACGAGAGGGAGTCGGCCGCGTAGAGCGTGGCCGATGTGTGATCCCCGGCGTAGTACAGCCCTATCGACGCGGCCGACACCTCCTGGGCGGAGCCCAGGTCGTAGACGATGCCGACACCCTGCTTGTACGGCGCCAGAGTGGGGCCGTCGTTGAAGGAGTAGGTCCGCCAGTACGTGGACCCGCTCTTGTCGTAGGTCAGATCCACGTCGTCGGCGTGCTGCGGCTTCCCGTCCGGGTAGTACTCCACAGCGCCACTGATGCCGAGCTTCCTGAGCGGCTTGGCCGTGCTGTCGCCCTTGTCGTTGTCCGTCGTCTGGCCCGTGTCCGTGTCGTTGGACCGGTCGGCGCGCTCCATCAGGGCGTCCGCCAGTTGCCAGCTGCCCAGGCCGAGCGCGGCGATCAGCAGAGCCGACACCGCCCACTTCAGGGCCTTGCCGGTACGGCTCTGCAGCGGCGGCGGAGGCGTCGGAATGGGCTGCGTGACGCCCGGATGGGGCGACGGACGGCCGTACGTGCCCTGCTGATACGTCGTGCGCTGATAGTCGGGCGGGGCGGTGAACGCCGACTCCGGCGGGCGGATGCGAGGCATCTCACCGATCGCCTTCACCAACTCCTCCGGCGTCGTGCACGGAGACTCGTGCCGCGAGGCGGTGGCGCCATCGTTGGCGAGCGCGCGCATGGAGAGCTCCGACAGACCACGGTGGACGCCTGCCCGCACCTGGTCGGGAGCGATCAGCCCGACGCCCTTGGGGAGCCCGGAGAGGCCGTGCGCGTCGTTCTCATACGGCCAGCGCTGGGTGAGCGACGCGTAGAGCAGTGCGCCGATCGCCTCCGTGTCCGTGCGCTGCGGGGTGTCGGAGCTGATGCCGCGCAGCGCCGCGTTCACCGCCAGGCCGCGGATCCGCCACTGCCCTGCGGCAGAGCGCAGGACGGCGCTCGGGTTGAGCCGGAGGTGGGACAGGCCCTCGCGGTGCGCGGCGGCCATGGCGTGCGAGACCTGCGTGACCATCTGGTAAGCGTCATGCGGTTCCAGCGGGCCGGAAGCGAGAAGCGTCGTCAGTTCCGTGGCGTCGGGAAGCCACTCGTGCACCACGTACACGAGGTCGTTCTCCTCCACGGCATCCAGCACCTGGACGAAGCGGGGGTCGCCCAGCAGCGCCGAGGAACGCGCAGCCGCCAGCACGGCACGGGCGCGTGTGTGGTCGGCCGGCAGGACGTGAACTCCGACCGCACGCCGCAGTTTCTCGTCGACGGCACGCCAACTACTGAAACCGTCCAGACGGGTGACGCACTCTTCGAGGCGGTAGCGCCTGGCGAGCTTGTGACCGCTGTGCAGTTCGGGCGGTGTCGTCCTGGAAGGGCTCTCGGTGTCGCCGCTTCCCTGTGCCTCTTCGCTCGCCGAGCTGTCCGTGTCCCGCTCCCGGTTCTGGGCCTCCCCGTCGGCCGTGGACTGGTCCGCCTGCGCGGTCAGCGGCTCTTCGCCGCTGTTGTCTGCCACGTCGACGGCAGCCGTGCTCCGTTCCGCCACCGTCGTTCCTGCCTCCCCATCCGTTGCGCGCTCTGCGACGCCAAAGCCAATTGTGCCCACAGTCCGCCGCTATGAGCGACACGCGACGACGGACGATGGTTGTGCGCCTAACCCCGTCTCAGCGCCCCAGTCGTCCTCGGACCATACCGACCATCGAGTTGAGCTCTTCGATGCGCATGCGCCGCGCGGCGACGTAGAAGACACCGAGCAGAACGATTCCTCCCCCGACGAGGGCGAGTATCGAGCCGCCCACGCCCTGTCCCAGACTCCGGCTGATCCCGTAACAGGCCGCTCCGCTGACCAGCGCCGCCGGCAGCGACGCGATGGACAGCCGTGCGTATGTCCGCATCACCCTGGAGCCGTCCAGGTCACCGCCCAGCCGCTTCTTCAGCCGCCGCCAGGCGACGCCCACACCGATCATGTAGGCGAGGCCGTACGAGGCCGCCATCCCGACCACCGCCCAGCGGGCCGGGATCACGAAGAAGCAGATCGCGGAGGCCCCGGCGTTGACGGCGGCCACGATGACCGTGTTGTAGAACGGCGTCCGCGTGTCCTCGTACGCGTAGAAGGCGCGCAGGACGACGTATTGCACGGAGTACGGGATCAGGCCGAGGCCGAAGGCCATCAGCATGAAGCCCATGTTGGTGGCCTCGACGGTGCCGGAAGAACCGAAGATCAGGGTGCACATGGGGATGCCCAGCGCGAGGAACCCGAAGGCGATCGGCACGATCGCGACCGCCGTCGTGCGCAGCCCCTGCGAGATGTCGTCGCGGACGGCTCCCGCGTCGTCCTCGGCCGCCGACCGCGAGATGCGCGGGAGGAGGGCGGCCATGAGGGACACCGTGATGATGGCCTGCGGGAGACCCCAGATCAGCTGGGCGTTGGCGTAGGAGGCGAAACCGGTGCCCTTGACGTCGGAGCCGATGCCCGCGGACGTGGCCAGCTGGGTGACCACCAGGGCGCCCGCCTGGTTGGCGAGGACAAAGAGGATCGTCCACTTGGCGAGCATCGCGGCCTTGCCGAGGCCGTGGCCCTTCCAGTCGAAGCGGAGCCGGAGCCGGAACCCGGTCTCCCGCAGGTAGGGAATCATCGCGAGAGCCTGCACGACGAGGCCGAGCAGGATGCCCACACCGAGCAGGCGCACGCCCTCCGGCGGGATGTTGTCGACGGTCATCCGGGAGTCGGCCGCGCTGCCGTAGACCCACAGGAACGCGCCGAGGGTGACGATGATGACGATGTTGTTGAGGACCGGCGTCCACATCATCGCGCCGAACCGACCGCGGGCGTTGAGGATTTGCCCCATCACCACGTGGACGCCCATGAAGAAGATGGACGGCAGGAAGTACCGGGTGAAGGTCACGGCGGTCTCGTTGGCCGCGGGGTTGTCGGCGACTCCCACGGACAGCGCTCGCACCAGGAGCGGGGCCGCGAACATCGCGAGCGCCGTGAGAAGGCCGAGGACCACCATGACGAGGGTCAGCAGACGGTTGGCGTAGGCCTCGCCGCCATCTTCGTCGTCCTTCATCGCGCGCACGAGCTGCGGCACGAAGACGGAGTTCAGGCCGCCGCCGACGGTCAGGATGTAGATCATGGTCGGCAGCTGGTAGGCCACCTGGAAGGAGTCGCCGAGCAGGGCGAGGCCCAGCGCTGAGACGATCATCGCCGAGCGGATGAAACCGGTGAGGCGCGAGACCATGGTGCCCGCCGCCATCACGGCGCTCGACTTCAGCAGACCCGAGGCCCGCCCACCCTTCTTCGGGGCCGGAGCGGCCGCGGGGGCCTGTGCGGGCTCCTCGTTCTGCGGACGGCCCGGGCCCGGGGCCGGAGCGGGAGTCGGGCTGGGCACGGAGGGCTGCCCCACGGGGCCGCTGCCGCTCTGCTGCTGGTCCCGGAAGAGATGGGCGAACGCGTCGGGTTCGTGGCGTTCCTCGCCGGCCTGCGTGACCAGGTCGTCCACTCCCACGAACTGGGTCGTACGGGCGTTGTCGCCGTACGGCAGATGCCGCGACGGACCGTCCGGCTCGGGCGCGGGAGTCTGGGCCCACACCTGCGGGTCGGGGGCGTACTGCGACGGCGCGGGCTGCCCGTAGAGCGGCTGCTGCGGCTGCTGGACGCCCGGAGGCGGCGGAGGGTGCGCGGCGCGGTCGTAGAGCGCCTCGGCCACCGGGTCCTGGGCGGACAGATCCCGCGCGCGGTATGGGTCCTGGTCGTAGGTGTCCTGGAGGTACATGTCCGCGGGAGGCTGCGGCGGCACCTGGGCCGAATCGGGCAGCGAGCTGTCGGGGTAGCCCGAGTCGGCCGCGCCCTGGCCGCGGTCACCGTCGTACGGCGCGTTCATGGTTACCCCACCTCATCGTCCCCGGGCCCACGGGCCACGACAATCGCTCAACGGTCCACTCTCTCACCCGTTCCGGACCGGTCGGTGCTTTCCGATGCGGTGTCCGTGGCCGGGTCACTCGGGTGCTCCGGCGCGTCTGCCACGGGCTCGGCCGAGGAATCCCCTTCGTCAGTGTGTACGACTCCGTCAGTGTGTACGACCGAGGCCCCCTCGGTGTTCGCTTCCTCGCCCGGAGAAGTGCTGTCCGCCGACTCGTCCTGCGAGGCGCCCCCCGCCGCCTGCCGGGCGGCGGCGCGCTTGCGCTGGGTGTACATCCGGAACCCGGCGAGGACGAGGAGCAGGACACCGCCGGCGATGACGAGCATCACCGTGGGAGTGATCTCGGTGACGCTCACAGTGAAGACGACAGGGTCGCCGTATTTCTGGCCGTCCTTCGTGTAGAGCTGGGCGATGACGTCGGCCTTGCCGTTGGCCTTGGCATTGGTGGTGAATTTCACGGACTCCCTGTGTCCGCCCGAGATGTCGATTGACCGCTCGGCGTCGTCGTCGCCATCGATTTTCAGACGCTTCGGGAGCTGCGACGTGAGGCGCAGCGTCAGGTCGACGCCCTGCACGAGGTTGTTCTCGACCGTCACCGGGATCATGGCGCTACGGCCCGAGAGCTTGGTCTCCGACTTATCGATCAGCCGGACCTGGCTCGTGAGAGTGTCGAGGTACGACTGCACGCCGTCGCGATAGCCCTGAGCGTCCGCGGCGTGACCCCGCCACGACGTGGACATCTCCCGGTCCATGGTCCGGCCGAAGGGCGTGACCACGCGCGACTGGCGATTGAGGATCACCTTGAAGCGGTCGAGGTCGCTCTGGGTGCCGTGGATCTCCTCGAACGCCGACTTCGGCAGTGCCTGCTTGCGCAGCGACTTGGGGTACGCCGAGGCGGACGGGATCCTGGTGCTGGCGTTCGGGTCGGGCTTCGCCTCGGCGGCCGCGGACAGGTCCTGGAACTGCGACCAGGTACCGCCCTGGAGCATCGTCAGGGCCTGTGCCATCGTCTGGGCCTGGCTGGCCGAGGGCATGCGCTGCGGGGCGATCACGATGCTGCGCTGCCGGTCGGTCTGCAGGTTCGTCATCAGGCTCTGGGCGAGGAACCTCTGCACCGCCAGCGTGGAGCTCTCGGCCTTCGTCATGTCGCCCTGGAACGCCGTGGACAGCTGGGCGTCCGCGACGACGGCCGTGGTGCCGCCACCGATGGGGCGGGCGGCGGTGGGCGTGTAGGACAGGCCGCGGTTCTCCTGAAGGCTGTCGCTGCGGGCGATCACCTTGTCGGCGCCCGCCGAGGTGGCGACCTTGATGATGGACGGGTCCACGGTGCCGTTCACGGGCCATGCGAACTCGGTATTCGGCTCCACGTGGAGGATGTTCTCGACGGTGTCCGCGGCGACGTCGGTGGCGTCCTTGAGGCGGCTGAGGGAGCCCGTGACGGCCTTGCCGTTCTGCGCCAGCGACGCCAGATCGGGGTCCGCGAAGGGGAGCGCGACCACTTCCTTGCCCTGGACCGCGGTCTCGAGGTCGGCCAGCCACGCGTTGGCGACCGCCTGGCTCCTGCCCGGGACGGTCGTGCTTCCGCTCCGGACGCTGTAGCTCTCGGTCATCGCGACGACGGACGCCAGCAGATCGGGGTCGATCACCCAGGTGACGTCGAGATCCTTGCCCAGCGACAGCATCTGCTCCAGGCGACCGCCCGCGGAGATCTCCTTGGCCAGGTCGTCGTTGAGGAACGTGGGCGTCTGGCGCTCTCCGGGCCCGGTCTCGGCCGTGAGGTGGCTGGTGGAGATCAGCGGCCAGAGGTACGTGGTCTTCGTCCTCGTGTCCGCTTCGTCGGGGTGCCACGGGAGGAACGTGCGCTGGATGCCGAGGATCTGGTCGTACCGGGCCGCCGACGTCTGGCCCGAGAGGGAGACACCGAGCTGGTAGACGCCGTCCGCACCGAGGTCCAGCTCCTTGACGGGCACGGAGATGGTGAAGGGCTGGGCCACACCGGAAGTGAGCTTGGAGAACTTCTCCACGTACTTCCCGCCGACCTCCGTCCCGTCGGCGAACTGGTCGAAGCCGTCGCGCTTGGCCGCGCTGTCGATGGAGGAACGGGTCGTCAGGGGAGCTGAGCCCACCCGCAGGCCCACATGGGCGTCCGTGATCGTCTGCTTGCCCCTGTTGGTCACCGTGCCGGAGACGGTGACCGTGTCGCCGTCGGTGGGCGCGCTGGGGCTGAGCGAGTCGAGTGAGACAGCGACGGTGTTCGTCCCCGTGGCATCGGCCGACGCGGCCTTCGGCGCCGCCAGAGCCTCCGGAGCGGCGGTGAGCTGGAGCAGACCGGCCAGCAGCGGCGCCCCGGCGATCAGCGCCCCTGTACGCAGCAGCCAGCGGCGGGCAGGTGAGGGACTGGTCCCCTGGAAGTCTGCCGCCTCGGCCACGCGCTCGCCCGTCCTCGTCGTCGTCAGTGGTCGTCGGAATGTGCGTCCACGCATGGTAACGATGCGCGCCGAGGTGAAGTGCCGCGGTCCGCGCCACAAGATCGGGCGGCGAGACCGGGCTGTCCCTGTATGTACACGTATCAAAGGCGCCGGGGATGGGGTCATCTACGCGAAACCGTTGTGCACGTTCAATGGAGGCGACCACCGCCACGGTGGCCACGTACCCTTTTCTGTTGTGCCGAACGCCAACGAACAGTCCAGTGCCCTGAGCCAGGTGCAGCGCCGCGCGGTGAGTGAACTGCTACGTGTCGCCCCTGTCGCCGATGATCTCGCCCGCCGCTTCCAGGAGGCGGGGTTCTCGCTGGCTCTGGTCGGCGGGTCGGTCAGGGACGCGCTGCTCGGCAGGCTCGGCAACGACCTGGACTTCACGACGGACGCCCGCCCCGAGGACGTGCTGAAGATCGTGCGTCCCTGGGCCGACGCCGTCTGGGAGGTCGGCATCGCCTTCGGCACGGTGGGGGCCCAGAAGGACGGCTACCAGATCGAGGTCACGACGTACCGGTCGGAGGCCTACGACCGGACCTCTCGCAAGCCGGAGGTGTCGTACGGCGACTCCATCGGGGAAGACCTCGTGCGACGTGACTTCACCGTCAACGCGATGGCGGTGGCGCTGCCGGAGAAGGAGTTCATCGACCCGCACGGTGGGCTCGAGGATCTCGCGGCGAGAGTGCTGCGCACCCCTGGTACGCCGGAGGAGTCCTTCTCCGACGACCCGCTGCGCATGATGCGGGCCGCTCGATTCGCCGCGCAGCTCGACTTCGAGGTCGCGCCTGAGGTCGTCTCGGCGATGACCGACATGGCCGGCCGGATCGAGATCGTGTCCGCCGAGCGGGTGCGGGACGAGCTGAACAAGCTGGTCCTCTCCACACACCCGCGCACGGGTCTGACCCTGCTGGTGGACACTGGTCTCGCCCAGCACGTCCTGCCCGAGCTTCCCGCGCTGCGGTTGGAGCGTGACGAACACCACCGGCACAAGGACGTCTACGACCACACGCTGATCGTCCTGGAACAGGCGATCGCGCTCGAGGAGAACGGGCCCGACCTCACCCTCCGTCTCGCCGCACTGCTGCACGACATCGGCAAGCCCCGTACCCGGCGCTTCGAGAAGGACGGCCGGGTCTCCTTCCACCACCACGAGGTGGTCGGGGCCAAGATGACCAAGAAGCGCATGACGGCCCTCAAGTACTCCAATGACCTCATCAAGGACGTCTCGCGTCTGGTCGAGCTCCACCTGCGCTTCCACGGATACGGCACCGGAGAGTGGACGGACTCCGCCGTCCGCCGCTACGTCCGTGACGCTGGCCCGCTCCTCGATCGCCTCCACAAGCTGACCCGCTCCGACTGCACCACGCGGAACAAGCGCAAGGCGAGTGCGCTGTCCCGTGCGTACGACGGTCTGGAGGAGCGCATCGCGCAGCTTCAGGAGCAGGAGGAGCTGGACGCCATCCGTCCGGACCTCGACGGCAACCAGATCATGGAGATCCTGGGCGTGGGCCCGGGCCCGGTCATCGGGCAGGCCTACAAGTTCCTGCTGGAGCTGCGGCTGGAGAATGGACCGATGGAACATGACGAGGCGGTGGCGGCGCTCAAGGAGTGGTGGGCTCAGATGCCCTAGGCTCCGGGAGGTCGACCTCAGCTGCGGCGCGATGTTTCACGTGAAACATCGCGCCGCAGTGTTGTGCGGGGCGGGTCCGCTGGGGTGCCGCTCACTGACCGGAGTGATGTTTCACGTGAAACATCGGGCTCAGGTCCCCGTCTGAGAGGTCTGACGCGACTGCTTCGCCATCCCGAAGCGCGCCATGCCCACGGCGACGGCTCCGTAGATCACTGCCACCGTGATCACCAGGACGACGGAGCGGCCGTCGGGAGGGAGCATCGCTGCGGCCACTGCCGCGGCGCCGACGAACGCCACGTTGAAGAGAACGTCGTAGAGAGAGAAGACGCGGCCCCGGTAGCCGTCGTCGACGGCGGACTGCACGATCGTGTCCGTCGAGATCTTCGCCCCCTGAGTGACGAGCCCCAGGACGAACGCGGCGACCAGCATGGGTCGCTCCGTGAAGGGCAGGCCGAGGGCGGGTTCCAGTACGGCGGCGGTCGCAGCGCACGTCACGATCCAGAGGGCCGGCCCGAGACGCCCGGCCGCCCAAGGCGTCAGCACGGCCGCGGTGAAGAATCCCGCCCCCGAGATCCCCACGGCGAGTCCGAGCAGGGCTAGCCCCTCCTCCGGCTCGGCCGTTTCGGAGGGCGAGGACGACCAGGCGTACCGGCACAGCATCAGGACCATGACCGTGAGGGCGCCGTAGCAGAACCGCATCATCGTCATCGACGCGAGCGCCCATGCCGCCGCTCGCCGCCCCGGTTCGAAGAGATGTCGCACGCCCGCGACCAGCCCCCGTGTCGTGCCGGCGATCGCGACACCCAGCCGCGTCTGCACCCACGCGGGGTCCGGGCCGAGCAGGTTCCGCGCGAGGCGCAGCGAGGCGAGGGCCGCGCACAGATACAGGGCCGAGCCGAGGAGGACCACCACGGCATCCGAGTCCGAGCCCAGCAGCCGTACGACGAAGGCGAGTCCACCGCCCGCTGTCGCGGCGAGCGTGCCGGCGGTGGGAGACAGGGAGTTGGCGACCACCAGGCGGTCGGCGTCCACCACCCGGGGCAGTGAGGCGGAGAGTCCGGCCAGCACGAAACGGTTGACCGCCGTGACGCAGAGCGCGGAGACGTAGAAGAGCCAGTCGGGAACGTGGATCAGGATCAGGACGGCCGTAACCGAGGCGAGCAGTGCGCGCAGCAGATTGCCGTAGAGCAGCACCTGACGGCGCCGCCAGCGGTCCAGCAGGACACCGGCGAAGGGCCCGACGAGGGAGTAGGGAAGGAGCAGGACGGCCATGGCCGAGGCGATGGCCGCGGCGGACGTCTGCTTCTCCGGGGAGAAGACGACGTAGGTGGCGAGCGCGACCTGGTAGACCCCGTCCGCTCCCTGGGAGAGCAGTCGTACGGCAAGCAGACGCCGGAAGTCCCGGAAGCGCAGGAGCACCCGCAGGTCTCGTACGACAGCCATGGGGCACAGCCTCACATACGTTGAGGGTCCCCGGGTGTGCGACCCGGGGACCCTCAACGACCCGAAGAGCGAGTGGACTTAGCGCACCGCGCCTCGTCCTGTCAGCGCTCGACCTCGCCCTTGATGAACTTCTCGACGTTCTCCCGCGCCTCGTCGTCGAAGTACTGCACCGGCGGCGACTTCATGAAGTACGACGACGCCGACAGGATCGGGCCGCCGATGCCGCGGTCCTTGGCGATCTTCGCGGCGCGCAGGGCGTCGATGATGACGCCGGCGGAGTTCGGGGAGTCCCAGACCTCGAGCTTGTACTCCAGGTTCAGTGGGACGTCGCCGAAGGCACGGCCCTCGAGACGGACGTAGGCCCACTTGCGGTCGTCGAGCCAGGCCACGTAGTCGGACGGGCCGATGTGGACGTTCTTCTCGCCGAGTTCCCGGTCGGGGATCTGGGAGGTGACGGCCTGGGTCTTGGAGATCTTCTTGGACTCGAGGCGGTCGCGCTCGAGCATGTTCTTGAAGTCCATGTTGCCGCCGACGTTCAGCTGCATGGTGCGGTCCAGGACGACGCCCCGGTCCTCGAACAGCTTCGCCATGACGCGGTGCGTGATGGTGGCACCGACCTGCGACTTGATGTCGTCACCGACGATCGGGACGCCCGCCTCGGTGAACTTGTCCGCCCACTCCTTGGTACCGGCGATGAAGACCGGCAGGGCGTTGACGAAGGCGACCTTGGCGTCGATGGCGCACTGGGCGTAGAACTTCGCCGCGTCCTCGGAGCCGACGGGCAGGTAGCAGACGAGGACGTCGACCTGCTTGTCCTTGAGGATCTGGACGATGTCGACCGGGGCCTCGGCGGACTCCTCGATGGTCTCGCGGTAATACTTGCCGAGACCGTCGAGGGTGTGGCCGCGCTGGACGGTGACGCCGGTGCTCGGCACGTCGCAGATCTTGATGGTGTTGTTTTCGGAGGCGCCGATGGCGTCCGCGAGGTCGAGGCCGACCTTCTTCGCGTCGACGTCGAAGGCCGCGACGAACTCCACGTCCCGGACGTGGTAGTCACCGAACTGCACGTGCATGAGGCCGGGCACCTTGGACGCCGGGTCGGCGTCCTTGTAGTACTCGACTCCCTGCACCAGCGACGCGGCGCAGTTGCCCACGCCGACGATGGCTACGCGAACCGAACCCATTCCGGTTGCTCCCTGTGTGTACGAGTGAGGTCCTGGCAGGGACCTCACGTGGCGGTGTCGCCGGGCGCATCCGGACCGGGGGTGTCCCCGGGCCGGGGCAGGGCGCCCGGCGCTCCCTCTGTGGTGTCGCGAGCGGGTTCTCCATGGGCGGGACCCTTCAGGTCACGGCCCGCCCGCTCGCTCTCGATGAGCTCGTTCAGCCAGCGCACCTCGCGCTCCACGGACTCCATCCCGTGGCGCTGAAGCTCAAGCGTGTAGTCGTCGAGGCGCTCACGCGTGCGTGCCAAGGAGGCACGCATCTTCTCCAGCCGTTCCTCCAAACGGCTGCGACGGCCCTCCAGGACGCGCATGCGCACATCGCGGGAGGTCTGCCCGAAGAACGCGAAGCGAGCGGCGAAGTGCTCGTCCTCGTACGCGTCGGGACCCGTCTGCGAGAGCAGTTCCTCGAAGTGCTCCTTGCCTTCCGCCGTCAACCTGTAGACGATCTTGGCGCGGCGGCCCGTGAGGGCGGCGGGAGCGTCGTCCTGGGCACCCCCCGGCTCCTCGATCAACCAGCCGCTCGCGACCAGCGTCTTGAGGCAGGGGTAGAGCGTCCCGTAGCTGAAGGCCCGGAACACACCCAGTGAGGTGTTGAGTCGTTTGCGCAGCTCATAGCCGTGCATGGGGGCTTCGCGCAGCAGGCCGAGTACGGCGAACTCGAGGATCCCGGAGCGCCGGCTCATCGTCGCCTCCCCTCTCCCACTGGCCGTCCCGACACCCACTATGCCGAGCTGATGTATCGACTCGATACATCACGACGATAGAACGCCCCTACGTATGCGACAAGTGGGGGCACGGTGAACGGGGTCACATCACTGATTGGTACGAAGCAAGTTGCCGGATTTGGGGTGAAGTTCGGTGCTCAGTGGGTTTTGACGGTGCGTAGTCTGTGCGGCATGCACACCACCGGGAAGCGAGTGACGTTAGAGCACGTCGTGGTCCTGGGTGCGGTACGGATGAATGCCAACACGACCGCATCCGTACTTCGGGGGGACCGGAAACCAGCCGCCGTTTCCAGGCGCGCACGGGTGCGCCTGCCCGAGGAGTAATCGTTCGATGAGCGAGCACCGTCGCAAACCGCCGCAGCCGCAGGGAGGCGGACGTGCCGCGGCCAGACGCGGCCAATCGGCGTCCTCCGGCCGCCGCGCTGCACCGCGGGGCACCAATGGGTCACTTTCCGAGACCTATGGGGCGGGAGGTGATGACTCCCCCTACGAGCCCTACGAGGGACGTGCAGCGGCCCGACGGTCGGCGCAGAGAAGTACCGGCACCGGCGGCAGCCGCCGGAGAGCGGCTGAGCCCGCGGGACGCGGACCGGGTCGGGGCCGGGGACGGCCCGCTCCTCCCGGCAAGAAGCGCTTCATCGACTATCCACGCGCCGGCAAGTACGGGGCCATGCGGTGGGTGCCGTCCTGGCGCCAGGTGACGGCGCTCTTCATCGGGTTCTTCGGTTGCCTCGTGGCGGCCGCCGGTATCGGGTACGCCGTCGTCGCGGTGCCCAACCCGGCCGAGGCCGCGACGGCGCAGAACAACGTCTACTACTGGTCCGACGGCACGCAGATGGTCGCGACGGGTGGTGAGGTCAACCGCCAGATCATCGCCTACGAGAAGATCCCCAAGGCGATGCGCTACGCGGTCATGTCGGCCGAGAACAAGACGTTCGAGAATGACAGCGGCGTCGACCCCATGGGTATCGCCCGCGCCGTCGTCAACATGGCCAAGGGCGGTCAGACGCAGGGTGGATCCACCATCACCCAGCAGTACGTCAAGAACGCCATGCTCGACGACCAGTCGCAGACCCTCTCCCGGAAGGTGAAGGAACTCTTCATCTCGGTGAAGGTGGGCGCCTCCGTCGAGAAGGAAGACATCATGCGCGGCTACCTGAACACGGCCTACTTCGGCCGTGGCGCCTATGGCCTTCAGGCAGCCGCCCGCACGTACTTCGGCCAGGACGCCGAGAAGCTCAACCCGAGTCAATGCGCCTTCCTCGCCGCCATCCTCAAGGGCGCGACGTACTACGACCCGGCCGGAGCGACATCGATCGACCCATCAGCCACGCCCGAGGCGAACACCAAGCGAGCCACGGACCGCTGGCGATGGATCCTCGACGAGATGGTCAAGGACAAGCGCCTCTCGCCGGGCACGCGGGCCAAGTACAAGGACTTCCCCCAGATCGAGCGGCCCAGGTCCAACGCCCAGCTGAGCGGGCAGATCGGCTACCTCGTCGACACGGCCAAGGGCTACATCCTCAACAACACCGACATCACACCGAAGCAGCTCGAGCAGGGCGGCTACGAGATCCACACGACCTTCGACAAGAACAAGGTCAAGGAACTCGAGGCAGCTGTAAACAAGGTGCGCAAGGAGAACATCAAGCCCAAGCTGCGGCCGCAGACGGACACACATGTGCAGTTCGGCGGGGCGTCGGTGAATCCGAAGTCGGGTGCCATCGAGGCGATCTACGGCGGTGAGGACGCCACCAAGCACTTCACCAACAACGCCGACGTGACCGGCGCGCAGGTCGGTTCGACGTTCAAGCCCTTCGTCCTGGCAGCGGCCATGACCTGGGGCAAGCGCAACCCCGAGCTGGATGAGGAGCAGGCCCAGGACGAACGCACCATCGTCTCGCCCAAGAGCCTCTACAGCGGCAAGAACAACCTCAAGATCGAGGACTACGACGGCACCGTCTGGACCAACGAAGAGGGCAAGGAGTGGCTGCAGGCCAACGACGGCGACGAGTCGTACGGCAGCCCGCCGAAGTACCAGATCGACCTGCGTGAGGCGATGCGGGTCTCGGCGAACTCCGCCTTCGTCCAGCTGGGCATGGACGTCGGTCTCAACCGGGTGAAGGAAGCGGCCATCGAGGCGGGCCTCAAGAAGGACAGCCTGACGGGCACCAGCTTCCCCTCGTTCTCGATCGGCATCTCCGACCCCAGCGCCATCCGTATGGCCGGCTCGTACGCGACCTTCGCGGCCAGCGGCAAGCAGAACGACCCGTTCTCCGTCAGCAAGGTCGAGTACGAGGGCCTGACGAAGTTCGACCACGAAGAGATCGCCTCCCCCAAGGAGGCCTTCACCGCGGATGTCGCCGACAACGTCACCGATGTCCTCAAGACCGTCGTCGACAAGGGAACCGGTACCTCGGCTCAGCTGACCGGCCGCGAGGTGGCGGGCAAGACCGGCACCACGGACGGCAACAAGTCGGCCTGGTTCGTCGGGTACACCCCGCAGCTGTCCACCGCGATCAGCATGTACCGCATGGACGACGACGAATCCAACAAGAACCGCACGTTCTTGGAGATGTACGGCACGGGTGGCCAGGAGACGATCCATGGTGCCTCGTTCCCGGCCGAGATCTGGCACGACTACATGGAGGACGCGCTCAAGAACGTGCCTCCCAAGGCGTTCCCTGAGCCGCAGCCCATCGGCGTGATCGTCAACGACGACCCGGACCCGACGCCGACTCCCTCGGTGGAAGAGAGCCCGGAGGAGAGCCCGGAGCCGTCCCCGTCGCCGTCCGCCAGCGAGCCCGTCGTTCCGTCGCCGACGCCCAGTGACAAGCCCTGCAAGAACCCGTTCGATCCGACCTGTCAGGACACCGGCGGTACGGATACAGGGGGTACGGACACCGGTGGCACGGACGGCGGGGTGACACCAACCCCGACCGAACCGGAGGACGACACAAGAGGCAATCAGAACGGGGGACTTTTCGGAGGACCCGCCGGATAGCTCGTCGTCCCGGTAGAAGGTGTTTCACGTGAAACAAGGGCCGCCGCACCGCTGAGGTGCGGCGGCCCTTCTCGTGTGCGGCGGCACGAGAGCGGGTGCTCAAGAGGCTGTTTCACGTGAAACACCGGTCATCCCAGACAGCTGGATGCGGCGGCCCTCGGCGTAGTCCTGGGCACGTACGGCAGGATGTGCGGCATGCCCAGTGCGGAGACGACGCGAATGAGCGTGGACGAGCCGGAGCCGGTGCGGCCGACCAAAGAGGACGAGATCGCTGCAGCCGGCAGTGAGCTGATCGGCGGCCCCATCGGGCGACGTGCACTGCTCGGGACGTCTTGGTGGAGCCCGGTCCGGGTCGTCGCCCTCGTCGCGATCGGCATGTTCGCGCTGGGCATGGTGCAGAAGCTGCCCTGCTACGACGGCGCCTGGTTCTTCGGGGCCAGCTCCCAGTACACCCACGCCTGCTACTCGGACATCCCCCACCTCTATCAGGGGCGGGGCTTCGCCGACGGGCTGGTGCCGTACTTCGACAAGATCCCCGGCGACATGGAGTACCTCGAGTACCCAGTGCTGACCGGTGTCTTCATGGAGGTGGCCGCGTGGCTCACCCCGGGCAGCGGCACCATCCAGGAACAAGAACAGTGGTACTGGATGGTCAACGCGGGCATGTTGATGGCGTGCGCGGCGGTCATCGCCGTGTGCTCCGCGCGCATCCACCGCCGGCGCCCCTGGGACGGCCTTCTGGTGGCCCTGGCGCCGGCGTTCGCCCTGACGGCGACCATCAACTGGGACCTTCTCGCCGTGGCCCTGCTGGCGGCCGCGATGCTGATGTGGTCGCGTCAGCGTCCCCTGGCCTTCGGCGTGCTGATCGGACTCGCCACAGCCGCCAAGTTCTATCCGTTCCTCCTCCTCGGCCCGCTCTTCGTCCTCTGCTGGCGAGCGGGCAAGTGGCGCGAGTTCGGGACCGCACTCCTCGGCGCGGTCGGCGGCTGGCTCGCGGTGAACCTCCCCGTGATGCTCCTGGCGCCCGACGGTTGGGCGAAGTTCTACCGCTTCAGCCAGGAGCGAGGCGTCGACTTCGGCTCGGCCTTCCTCGTCATCTCGCAGCGGATGAACATCCAGATCACCCCCGAGACGGCGAACGCGTACGCGATGATCGCCATGCTCCTGATCTGCGGCGGCATCACCGCACTGGCGCTTACCGCGCCACGGCGTCCGCGCTTCGCTCAGCTGGCCTTCCTGATCGTGGCGGCCTTCATCCTCACCAACAAGGTCTACTCACCGCAGTACGTGCTCTGGCTGGTGCCATTGGCCGCCCTGGCCCGGCCCCGGTGGCGCGACTTCCTCATCTGGCAGGCGTGCGAGGTCGTGTACTACCTGGGGATCTGGCTGTACCTCGCGTACACGACCAGCGGAGAGGCCCACAAGGGATTGCCTCCCGAGGGCTACCACGTGGCGATCATGGCCCATCTGCTGGGAACGCTGTACCTGTGCGTCATCGTCGTACGCGACATCTTCATGCCGGAGCGGGACATGGTGCGCCGCGCCGGTGACGACGACCCGTCCGGCGGTGTGCTGGACGGCGCGGAAGACACGCACGTGTACGGTGCCGCCGCCCGTCCCCCGCGGCACGCGGCGCACTTCGAAGGCCCCCATGTGGAGTGGGGCTGTCAGGACTCCACGGACCGTTCGCCCTGAGCGAACAGTGCAGGTGAGGCACACGGAAGGCCGTGCACGGGATCTCCGTGCACGGCCTTTCACATGGATGCGGCGTGCAGTCCCGCCCGGCCACAGCATGGCGGCCGGGCGGGTGTGGCTCAGCGGTCGACGATCCGGTCGAACTGGGTGGTGGTGTGCCGCAGGTGGGCCACCAGCTCCTCGCCGACCTGCGGCTCCGGGGCGTCCGAGGGCACGAAGAGGATCGACACCTGCATGTGCGGCGGCTCAGCGAACCACCGCTGCTTGCCGCCCCAGACGAACGGAGAAAGGTTCCGGTTGACCGTCGCGAGGCCGGCTCGGGCGACGCCCTTGGCGCGCGGCATGACCCCGTGCATGGCCTTGGGGGCCTCCAGACCCACCCCGTGCGACGTACCGCCCGCCACGACGACCAGGAAGCCGTCGGAAGCCGCCTTCTGCTGCCGGTAGCCGAAGCGGTCGCCCTTGGCGACCCGGGTGACGTCGAGGACGGCCCCGCGGTACTCGGTCGCCTCGTGGTCGCCCAGCCACAGCCGCGTGCCGATCCGGGCCCGGAAGCGGGTCTGCGGGAACTGCTGCTGGAGACGGGCGAGTTCCTCGGCCTTCAGATGGCTGACGAACATGGTGTGCAGCGGGAGACGGGCCGCGCGCAGGCGGTCCATCCAGCCGATGACCTCCTCGACGGCGTCCGAGCCGTCGGTGCGGTCCAGCGGCAGGTGGATGGCGAAGCCCTCCAGGCGCACGTTCTCTATGGCGGCGTGGAGCTGGGGCAGTTCCTGCTCGCTCACCCCGTGCCGCTTCATCGAGGACATGACCTCGATGACCACGCGGGCACCCACGAGGCCGTACACGCCGTCGACCGACGACACGGAACGGATCACGCGGTCGGGCAGGGGGACGGGCTCCTCGGCCCGTCGGTACGGCGTCAGCACCAGCAGGTCACCGCTGAACCAGTCCTTGATCCGGGCCGCCTCGTACGTCGTGCCGACGGCCAGGACGTCCGCGCCGAGGCGCGTGGCTTCTTCCGCCAGCTTCTCGTGCCCGAAGCCATAGCCATTGCCCTTGCAGACGGGGACGAGTCCCGGGAACTGCTCCTGAACGTGCTTGTGGTGTGCCCGCCAGCGCGCGGTGTCGACGTAGAGCGTGAGCGCCATGGCCGGTCCCGGAACCTTTCTCGTGGCAGCGGTGTATCAGAGGTGTGGAAGCAAAAACGGGGGAGTCAGCGGCGCGACATGTAGATGTCGAGCGCCTTGTGGAGCAGCTTGTTGAGGGGGAAGTCCCACTCACCGAGGTATTCGGCGGCCTGGCCGCCCGTGCCCACCTTGAACTGGATCAGGCCGAAGAGGTGGTCCGTCTCGTCCAGCGAGTCGGAGATACCCCGCAGGTCGTAGACGGTCGCGCCGAGGGCGTAGGCGTCGCGCAGCATGCGCCACTGCATCGCGTTCGAGGGCCGGACCTCACGTCCGATGTTGTCCGAGGCGCCGTACGAGTACCAGACGTGCCCACCGACGACCAGCATTGTCGCGGCGGACAGGTTCACGCCGTTGTGCCGGGCGAAGTAGAGCCGCATGCGATTGGGGTCCTCGGTGTTGAGGGCCGTCCACATGCGCTGGAAGTACGACAGCGGGCGAGGCCGGAAACGGTCGCGGACCGCGGTGATCTCGTACAGCCGCTGCCACTCCTCCAGGTCGTGGTAGCCGCCCTGGACGACCTCGACGCCTGCCTTCTCGGCCTTCTTGATGTTGCGGCGCCACAGCTGGTTGAAGTTCTTGTGGACCTCTTCGAGGGACCGGTTCGCCAGCGGCACCTGGTAGACATAGCGGGGCTGTACGTCACCGAAGCCGGCCCCGCCGTCCTCGCCCTGCTGCCAGCCCATGCGGCGCAGCTTGTCGGCGACCTCGAAGGCACGGGGCTCGATGAAGTCGGCCTCGATGTCGCGCAGCCGCTTCACATCCGGGTCCTGGATGCCTCTCTTGATGGAGGTGGCTTCCCAGCGCCGGATGATCACCGGGGGACCCATCTTCACCGAGAAGGCGCCCTGGTTCTTCAGGTGCGCGAGCATCGGCTCCAGCCAGTCGGTGAGGTTCGGCGCGAACCAGTTGATGACCGGGCCCTCGGGCAGGTAGGCCAGATAACGCTTGATCTTGGGAAGCTGGCGGTACAGCACCAGGCCGGCGCCGACCATCTCACCGGTCTTGTCGTCGAACCACCCGAGGTTCTCGGAGCGCCACTCGGCCTTGACGTCGGCCCAGGCCGGGACCTGCATGTGGCTAGCCGAGGGCAGGCTCTGGATGTACGCCAGATGCTGCTCTCGGCTGATCGTCCTCAGGGTCAGGCTCATTCGGGGCGCTCCTCGGGCTGGTGTGTCCCCATGGGTACAGGGGCTCCGGCTCTCGCGCCGAAGCCTACTGCGCCCTGCGGGCACGCCGAATGGCCGCATGGAACCTGCGCCCCGGCCGATGCGCGGCTGGGACGCCGGACGGTGCTATTAGGCCGCTTGGTCCGATGTGGGACGGCGGACGGTGCGAGGCACCGCCGTATGTCGTCCCTGCGGCCGCGGAAAGAGTCAGCCGATGAGTCCGCCGAACAGACCTCCATGAGCCATGCCGAGGAAGAAGCCGACGGCCGAGGCACCGAGACCCACGATCAGGCCGAAGCGCTCACGAGTCGTTTCCGAGATGAACTGCCCGTACGCGCCGGTCAGGATTCCCACCAGCCCCGTCCAGGAACTGATCAGATGAAGGTGGTGGAACATCGCCGTGATGAAGGAGACCACACCGAGGACGAGCGTCACGGCGAGCAGCGTGTCCTGCACGGGGTGGGGCTTGTCGTCGGTCGCGAACAGGGATCCGGCGATGTTGGGTCGCAATGTCTGTGCCATGGGGCACCTCCTGCGGAAAGCGGCGCATCGTAGCGCCATACACACCCGATGTGTACAGATTGACGGTCACCACCGCCGAATTTCAACCGGAAGCAGGTGTGCGGGTAGTGTGTACCGTCTGCACCGGTGTCTGCCCAGGCCATGACAGAGGATCCCCAGCGGGAACCCCGATTGTCAGTGGTGGCCGATACCGTTGCGTACGCATCACAACCCTCCTGCCACGGAACGACCGTGGCCGCTGAGTCCAAAGGAGGTGGGTTCCACATGCGTCACTACGAGGTGATGGTCATCCTCGACCCCGATCTCGAGGAGCGTGCTGTCTCCCCGCTGATCGAGAACTTCCTCTCCGTCGTCCGTGAGGGCAACGGAAAGGTCGAGAAGGTCGACACCTGGGGCCGTCGTCGTCTCGCGTACGAGATCAAGAAGAAGCCCGAGGGCATCTACTCGGTCATCGACCTGCAGGCTGAGCCTGCGGTCGTCAAGGAGCTCGACCGCCAGATGAACCTGAACGAGTCGGTCCTCCGGACCAAGGTCCTCCGTCCCGAGACCCACTGAGCCTTCCGCTCAGCTGATCTCGGGTTTCGAGTAGCAGCACCAGCAGCCAAGCAGCAAACCCGCCGAGAGGTTCCCCCATGGCAGGCGAGACCGTCATCACGGTCGTCGGCAATCTTGTCGACGACCCCGAGCTGCGCTTCACCCCTTCCGGTGCGGCGGTCGCGAAGTTCCGTGTCGCGTCCACCCCCCGCACCTTCGACCGTCAGACGAACGAGTGGAAGGACGGCGAAAGCCTGTTCCTGACCTGCTCGGTCTGGCGTCAGGCGGCGGAGAACGTCGCCGAGTCGCTCCAGCGAGGCATGCGCGTCATCGTGCAGGGCCGACTGAAGCAGCGGTCCTACGAGGACCGTGAGGGCGTCAAGCGCACGGTCTACGAACTGGACGTGGAGGAAGTCGGCGCCAGCCTGCGCAATGCCACGGCCAAGGTCACCAAGACCGCCGGCCGAGGCGGCCAGGGTGGTTACGGCGGAGGCGGCGGCGGTGGCGGCGGCCAGGGTGGCGGCGGCCAGGGTGGCGGCGGCTGGGGCGGAGGCCCCGGCGGCGGTCAGCAGGGCGGTGGCGCTCCCGCTGACGACCCGTGGGCGACCAGTGCTCCCGCCGGCGGCAACCAAGGCGGCGGCGGTGGCGGCTGGGGCGGAGGCTCCGGCGGCGGTGGCGGCTACTCGGACGAGCCCCCCTTCTAAGACCGCTCGGGCCGGACACCGGTCCGTCGGTCGAGAGCGGGGCCGTACCCCACACTTCTTGATCACACAGGAGAAACACCATGGCGAAGCCGCCTGTGCGCAAGCCGAAGAAGAAGGTCTGCGCTTTCTGCAAGGACAAGGTCACGTACGTGGACTACAAGGACACGAACATGCTGCGGAAGTTCATTTCCGACCGCGGCAAGATCCGTGCCCGCCGCGTGACCGGCAACTGCACGCAGCACCAGCGTGACGTCGCCACGGCCGTCAAGAACAGCCGTGAGATGGCGCTGCTGCCCTACACGTCCACCGCGCGCTAAGGGAAGGGTGACAGACACATGAAGATCATCCTGACCCACGAGGTCTCTGGCCTCGGCGCTGCCGGCGACGTCGTCGACGTCAAGGACGGTTACGCTCGCAACTACCTGATCCCGCGGAAGTTCGCTATCCGCTGGACCAAGGGCGGCGAGAAGGACGTCGAGCAGATCCGTCGTGCTCGCAAGATCCACGAGATCCAGACCATCGAGCAGGCCAACCAGGTCAAGGGCCAGCTCGAGGCCGTCAAGGTGCGTCTGGCTGTCCGCTCCGGCGACGCCGGTCGTCTCTTCGGTTCCGTCACCCCGGCCGACATCGCTTCCGCGATCAAGGCTTCCGGTGGCCCCGAGGTCGACAAGCGCCGCATCGAGCTGGGCGCTCCGATCAAGACGCTGGGCTCTCACGAGACGTCCGTGCGTCTGCACCCCGAGGTTGCCGCCAAGGTCAACATCGAGGTCATCGCGGCCTAAGCGCTGCGTTAGAGCACTGCGTGGGGCCGCACCCTGTGGAGGGGTGCGGCCCCACTTGCGTACAGAAACTCTGTGTTCCTCACCTGCTGGTGCTTGTGCCGACACCGGTGGCTGTTTCACGTGAAACAGCGTGAACCGGGTGATGTTTCACGTGAAACGACGGTCGGCTTGCTCAGCGAGTGGCTCCGGTGACGATCCAGTGGCCCGAGCGGGAGCGAAGCCACAGGGTCAGCATGCGGGTCGCCATCATCAGTGTCATCGCACCCCACAGGGCGGTCAGGCCGCCATGGAAGGCTGGGACGAGCAGAGCAGCGGGCGCGAAGACCGCGAGGGTCACCAACATGGCCCGGGCAAGATAGGGCCCGTCCCCCGCACCCATCAACACTCCGTCGAGCACGAAGACGATCCCGGAGATCGGCTGGGCGAGCGCCACCACGATCAGTGCGGGCAGCGCGGCCTCCTGGACCGCCGGATCCCCTGTGAAGAGTGGGATGAACAGAGGGCGGGCCGCGATCACCGCAAGCCCGAGGATGGCACCCGTGGCGATTCCCCACTGCACCATGCGGCGGCAGGCTTCGCGAGCGCCCTGAGCGTCGCCGGCTCCGAGATACCGGCCGATGATGGCTTGCCCGGCGATGGCGATCGCGTCCAGGGCGAAGGCGAGCAGGCTCCAGAGCGACAGGATGATCTGGTGGGCTGCGATGTCCTCGTCGCCGAGTCGGGCGGCGACTGCGGTGGCGATCATCAGGATGGCGCGCAGGGAGAGCGTACGGACCAGCAGCGGGGCCCCCGCCTGAGCGGAAGCGCGTATCCCGGCCGTGTCCGGCCGCAGTGAAGCGCCGTGTCTGCGTGCTCCGCGGACCACGACCCAGAGGTATGCGGCGGCCATGCCGCACTGAGCGATGACCGTGCCCCAGGCGGAACCGGCTATGCCGAGGTCTGCGCCGTAGACGAGTCCCGCGTTGAGGGCGCCGTTGGCGACGAAGCCCCCGACGGCGACGTACAGAGGAGTCTTGGTGTCCTGGAGGCCGCGGAGAACGCCCGTGGCGGCGAGCACGATGAGCATGGCCGGGATGCCCAGTGCCGAGATCCGCAGATAGGTCGTGGCATAGGGAGCGGCTGTCTCCGACGAGCCGAAGAGGGTGACCAGAGCAGGCGCTGCGGGCAGTACGACCGCGACGACGACACCGCCGAGCAGCAGAGCGAGCCAGATGCCGTCCATGCCTTGACCGATGGCCGCCCTGAGATCGCCGGCTCCGACCCGCCGGGCGACGGCCGCCGTGGTGGCGTAGGCGAGGAAGACGAAGACGCTCACGGCGGTGACGAGAAGGGCGGAGGCGACACCGAGACCGGCGAGCTGTGCGGTGCCGAGATGGCCGACGATGGCGGTGTCGACCATGAGGAAAAGAGGCTCGGCGACGAGCGCGCCGAAGGCCGGAACGGCGAGTGCGACGATCTCACGGTCGTGGCGTCGGCGATCGGCCTTGGAGGTCGCTGGAGCCTGTGTCATGAGCACCAATCTAATCTTCCACAGGTAAGAGATGCAATCGACGTACGACTATTACATCGAGCCCGGTTGAGTGTGTCTTCGCGCACGGATCGTGATGATCTTGATCCTGTTGGGGAAGTTTTTCTTCTGCACAACCGGTGGATGCTAAACGTGCAGGTCAGGATGGTTTCTGTAGCTGAGGCGAGGGCTTGTTCACAGGGCTGTCCACCGAGTCGTGCACAGGTTTCGCGGAGTTCTCCACAGCATCTGGGGCGTCGTCCACATGGCCTGTGGATAACCAGATTGGCTGAAGGTGCCCGCGGGCCTACGGTGGTGCGGCGCCCACTCCCTCGGCAGGCCGCGGAAACCCCGCAAAACCGACGTGCCGTAACCGGAGTTGGGCCTCTCATTTGTCAGTGTCGTGCCGTAGAACTGAGAAGCACGGCGAGGTCCGCTCGGCGGACGGGAGGAGGTCGCTCGGTGAGCATTTCCGAGCCCCTGGACGACCCGTGGGCCGACAGCGGCCCCAGTGATCGTCTGCCCGCCTCCCGGCGACGGCAGGACGGCGGCCGGGGACGGGACGATCAGCACGACCGCGGCCGGGACAACGGGGAGTGGGACGGCGGGGGTTCGGCCTTCGAGCGCGTGCCGCCGCAGGACCTCGACGCGGAGCAGTCCGTCCTCGGCGGCATGCTGCTGTCCAAGGACGCCATCGCCGACGTCGTCGAGCTCCTCAAGGGCGCCGACTTCTACAAGCCGGCTCACGAGACCATCTATCAGGCGATCCTCGACGTATACGCCAAGGGCGAGCCCGCCGACCCCATCACCATCGCCGCCGAGCTCACCAAGCGTGGCGAGATCACCAAGGTCGGTGGCGCCTCCTATCTGCACACGCTGGTGCAGACGGTGCCGACGGCGGCGAACGCCGAGTACTACGCGGAGATCGTCCACGAGCGCGCCGTCCTGCGACGCCTGGTCGAGGCCGGCACGCGCATCACACAGATGGGATACGCGGCCGACGACGACGTCGACGAAATCGTCAACAGAGCCCAGGCGGAGATCTTCGCGGTCACCGAGCAGCGCACCACCGAGGACTATCTGCCGCTGGGCGACATCATGGAGGGCGCGCTCGACGAGATCGAGGCGATCGGTTCACGGTCGGGAGAGATGACCGGCGTGCCGACCGGCTTCACCGACCTCGACCAGCTCACCAACGGGCTCCACCCCGGTCAGATGATCATCATCGCGGCCCGTCCCGCCATGGGTAAGTCCACGCTGGCGCTGGACTTCGCCCGTGCAGCCTCCATCAAGAACAACCTGCCGAGCGTGATCTTCTCGCTCGAAATGGGCCGCAACGAGATCGCGATGCGTCTGCTCTCCGCGGAAGCGCGCGTAGCCCTGCATCACATGCGTTCCGGCACGATGACCGACGAGGACTGGACCCGGCTGGCCCGAAGGATGCCGGACGTCTCGGCCGCGCCCCTCTACATCGACGACTCCCCGAACCTGTCGATGATGGAGATCCGAGCCAAGTGCCGCCGTCTGAAGCAGCGCAACGATCTGAAGCTCGTCATCATCGACTATCTGCAGCTGATGCAGTCCGGCAAGCGGTCCGAGAGCCGCCAGCAGGAAGTCTCGGACATGTCGCGAAACCTGAAGCTGCTGGCCAAGGAGCTGGAGTTGCCGGTCATCGCGCTGTCGCAGCTCAACCGTGGTCCCGAGCAGCGCACGGACAAGAAGCCGATGGTCTCCGACCTGCGTGAGTCCGGTTCCATCGAGCAGGACGCCGACATGGTCATCCTGCTGCACCGCGAGGACGCCTACGAGAAGGAGTCCCCGCGCGCCGGCGAGGCGGACATCATCGTGGGCAAGCACCGTAACGGTCCGACGGCGACGATCACTGTCGCCTTCCAGGGGCACTACTCGCGGTTCGTGGACATGGCCCAGACCTGATCCGACCGCTCGTCCGGGACGAAATGTGCTCGACGTGCGTGGCCGGGCCAGGTGGACTGAGCCCATGACACAACCTCTGGAAGAGCTGCTTCCCGCCACCCGCCGGGCTCTGCTGCACCGTATCGCCGTCGCTCAGACCGAGGGCCGCGCGCCGTCCCTGGTCGCCGCGGTCGTGCGAGACGGCAGGACGGTGTGGAACGGGGCGCGGACCTCCGTCGACGGGCATGCGCCGGACGCGGACGTGCAGTACCGGATCGGCTCGATCACCAAGACCTTTACGGCGGTGTTGGTCCTGCGCCTGCGGGACGAGGGCCTGTTGGATCTCGGTGACCCGCTGGAGAAGCATTTGCCCGGCACCGGCGCGGGGGAGGCCACCATCGCCCACCTGCTCGCCCACACGGGCGGATTGGCAGCCGAGTCGCCCTCCCCCTGGTGGGAGCGAACCCCCGGCTTTCTGCGTCCGGAACTCTCCGATGTGCTCGGTGAGGAGCCGCACCGGCATCCCGTCGGCCGCCGCTTCCACTACTCCAACCCAGGTTTCACGCTTCTCGGTGCGCTGGTCGAGAGGATGAGGAGCGCTTCCTGGGAGGACGTCCTGCGGCGCGAGGTCCTCGAACCGCTGGGCCTCACCCGCACGACTTGGCACCCCGATGCGCCGCACGCCGGTGGGTGGGCCGTCCACCCCTGGGCCGATGTGATGATGCCGGAGCGGGTGGAGGACCTCGGGAAGATGGGTCCCGCAGGGCAACTCTGGTCGACTGCAGCGGACTTGGCGCGCTTCGCCGCGTTCTTGGCCAAGGGGGACGACCGGGTGCTGGGTGCGGCGTCGGTTCAGGAGATGCGGGCGCCTGCCGCAGCCGCGAGTGACGCCGCCGATGTGTCGGCCGGCTCAGCGTACGGGCTAGGCATGCAGATCCAGGACCGGGACGGCCGGTTGCTCGTCGGTCATGGAGGATCGGTGCCCGGCTTCCTCGCGCAGCTGACCATCAGTGTCGAGGACGATATCGCGGCCGTGGTTTTGGCCAACTGCACCTCCGGGCCGGTGGTGTCGGAGGTGGCTGCCGACCTGGTCCGCATCGTGGCGGAGGCCGAACCGCGAATCCCGGAGCCCTGGCATCCGCTGCCCGAGGTCGACCAGTCGGTCCTGGAACTGGTGGGGCCTTGGTACTGGGGGACATACAGCTTCGTACTGCGCCTCGAGGCCGACGGAGCCGTGTCGTTGGATCCGCTGTCGGGCGTGGGCCGCAGTGCTCGCTTCCGGCGCGACGGCGACGGCGGCTGGACCGGTCTCAACGGATACTTCGCGGGAGAGCGCCTACAGGCCGTACGAGGGCCCGACAAGCGAGTGAGCCACCTGGACGTCGGCTCCTTCGTGTTCACGCGTCAGCCGTACGAGGAGGGCGCTCCGGTGCCCGGTGGGGTGGATCCCGAGGGGTGGCGAGGGATCGCGTAGTCACCGACCGGGTCGGGGCGGGGTCCTGGCGCGATGTTTCACGTGAAACAGGGCCCCCGGCCCATAACCAGGTGTGCTCAGAGCGGAAGCTTGAAGCCCACATGAGTCGCCTCGAAGCCGAGCCGCTCATAGAAACGGTGGGCGTCGGTGCGCGTTACGTCGGACGTCAGTTGGACCAACTGGCACCCCTGACGGCGTGATTCGGCGATCGCCCACTCGATGAGGTGGGTGCCGAGACCACTCCCGCGCTCATCCGCATGGACACGCACACCCTCGATGATCGACCGGGTGGAGCCGCGCCGGGAGAGACCGGGGATGATCGTCAGCTGAAGTGTGCCGACGACGCGGCCCTCGCGGACGGTGACCATCAGGTGCTGGTGGGGGTCACCACTCAGTCGCTCCAGGGCCGCGAAGTACGGCGTCAGATCGTCCGGCGACTCACGCCGGGCGCCCAGCGGGTCATCGGCGAGCATGGCGACGATGTCGGCGATGTCGTCCTTGGCCGCCGAGCGAATCTCAAGATCTTCCATGCCCGCACCCTACGCAGGTGCGTTCAGTGACTCCACGGTGCGGACCACGGGCGGTACCCAAGCCGCAGGGCGTGCGCCTGCGCCATGAACTGGAGGCCTTCAAGAACGTCCAGGTTCTGCTCGCCATGGTGATGACCATGCTGGGCTTCGGCGGCGTCTCGCGGCCATCACCTACATCGCGCCGATGATGACCCACGCCGTCGGCTTCGCCGACGCCTTCGTCACCTGGCCCCTCGTCCTCTTCAGCCTCGGCCTGGTCGCCGGCAACCTCGTGGGCGGCAGGTACGCGGACCGTGCGCTCATGCCCATGCTGTGCGTCTCCCTGGGCGCCCTGGCCGTCGTCCTCGCGCTGTTCACCCTCACCACCCACGACAAGGTCGCCGCGGCCGTGACCATCACGCTGGTCGGCGCCCTGGGCTTCGCCACCGTGCCGCCGTTGCAGAAGCGCGTCCTCGACCAGGCCAGGGTGCGCCCACCCTGGCCTCGGCCGTCAACATCGGCGCCTTCAACCTCGGCAACGCGCTCGCCGCCTGGCTCGGCGGCCTCGTCATCGACGCGGGGTTCGGTTACACGGCACCCAACTGGGTCGGAGCCCTCCTCGCGGTGAGCACCCTCGTGCCAGCGTTTCTCTCGGCGGCTCTGGAGCGCAGGAGGAACGTGCCGCGCGCGGTTGTGGCCGGCGGGACCATGGCCGACCGGCGGACGGCCGTGCGCCGCTGACAGCCGTGCGTAGGCCGTGCCAGCCAGGCTCGAGCGCTCAGCCCGCCGCCACAGTCAGCGGAGCGTATCGGCGGGACCAGTCGCCAGGCAGCTCGGAAATCCCGTAGGTCATCACCGCGTTGAAGGCAACCGACTTCAGGCCGTGTTGCTTCACCCATGCCAGCAGTTCCTCGTGCCGTACGTCGATGTCCGTGCGGAGGGGGAGCCCGGTGTGGGCGGCAAGGGACGCGATGAGTGCCTTCGCCGTCCGTGTGTTCCGGGCGATCAGCGGGCCGATGACATGGGTGTCCATGTTGGGCCAGGCGGCCGCGTAACCGATGACTCGGCCGCTCTCCTCGGCGACGCGGATCTGATCGGCGAAGGCGGGGAGCCGGGTGAGGACGTGAGTGCGGTCCGTGCCGAACACCTCTCCGTCGAGCCGCACGATGGTCGTGAGGTCCTCGGCGGTGGCCGGGCGGGTAGCGACAGCGGGATCGTCCCCGTCGGCTGAGAAGTGTCCCCGGACCATCTCGGCTCGTCCCGTGACCTTGAACCCCAGCTCCTCGTAGAGCGGCTGTCCGTTGGGCGTCGCGTGCAGCGTCAGCGGGGTCGTCCCGGACTCGGTGATGACGTGGCGCATCAGCCGGCGGCCGATGCCCTGCCGGGCGTGCCGCTCGGCCACCAGCACCATGCCGATCGCCCTCAGGTCCGGGCGGCCCACCGCTCCGTACTCGGTCACCACACAGGCGGCCACGAGGCCACCTTCAGGATCGTCGATGCCGTACCCGGCCCCGGCTGTCAGCAGCAACCCCCACTTGTGCTCTTCGCGGGGCCAGCCCCGGTTCTCGGACAAGTCGGCGCAGGCGGTGAGATCGTGCGGGGTGAGGCGGCGGATGGGCAGAGCAGAGGCGGAAGGTGTCGGCACGCGGGCCAGGCTGTCCGACGCAGGACCCCGACGTCCACCGGATTGCTGGGGGACGTACGCGCTTTTGGCCATCTTGCCCACAACCGCACAGCGCGCGGACAGATGTTTCACGTGAAACAGCAGCGCGCAGGCACACCCGAGCAGGCGTGAAGCGCGGGGCTGGCTAGCCTCGGCCGCTATGACGCGACTGCACCTGTTCGATCTGGACGGGACCCTGCTGCACCGATCGGCAGCACCTGTGGAGATCTCCCGACAGCTCGGCCTGGACCACGAGATCACCGAGCTCGAACGGGACTTCGTGACCAGGCGTATCGATTCACGGACCTACGCGCAGCGCGTCCACGGTCTGTGGACCGGGCTCACCGAGAGACATGTCGCTGCGGCCTTCGATGGAGCGCCCTGGCTCCGGCGTATCCGGGACACCTGGGCCGAGATCCGGAACAGGGGAGAGTACTGCGCCGTCATCTCCCTCTCGCCTTTGTTCTTCGTCGAGCGGCTGAGGGCGTGGGGTGCGCACGCGGCGTACGGTTCGCTCTTTCCCCGAGTGCCCTTCACCGAGCCGGTGGATCCAGCAGGGATCCTCACCCCGGCGGCCAAGGTCGAGATCGCGGATCTCCTCTGCGCGCACTTCGGACTGACACGCGCCGACTGTGTCGCATACGGTGACTCGCTGTCCGACGCGGACCTTTTCGACTCGGTGCCGATCTCGGTCGCCGTAAATGCGGATCAGCACGTGGCCGCGTTGGCCACGCACTCCTACACGGGGCAGGATCTGTGGGATGCCTATGAATTGGTGCACCGCGCCCGGTAATTGAAGGAATCGCTGATTCGCCCCTGTTGAATTCCCGCCGGGACATGGGGGGACTTGTGTGTGACGCGCGTGCCGGTAGGGTCGAGTCCGGTTCGTGTCCGAAGCGAGATGTAGTCGTCTCATCCTGCGGGTACGAACACAGTCCAATGCAGCCTAACCGGACAGAGAGATCGAAGACCCGCGTTCACCGTTGCGGAACGTGGGCGTTGGTGTGCTGTGGAACGCTGCCACGTATTGCTGCGGCCCACGTCACACTCTCGCCTACTTGTCCGTACGGTGCGGGAAGCCGGGTTGAATGTGGCCGCATTGGTCGGGGGGAACACAACGGGGAAAGCAAGGCCGTCCGCGGGGGAAACATGCGACCTTCCGACTGAGGGAGTGCGCAGATCGACCGAAAGATGCTCGAGGCGAGGCACACCATGGACGCTCCGACCACCACCACGTCGGCCGGCAACGGCGCTGCGGGGGACAGTGACGGAGGCAGCTGGTTCACACCGCGCACCCAGCCGTCCTCCGACGGGGACCAGGAGATCGAGGGCAACCGTCTCGCCGGGCTTCGTCCCGTGGGCCGTCCCCAGGAGCCGTCGACCGGGCCGCATCGGATGCCGGACGAGGCTGCCCGGGAGCGAATACCCCCGTTCCAGGACCCGCCGTCCAGCCCTCCGCCCCGACCGGCTGTCCTCGGCGAGGAGCATGGCTCCGAGCAGTCTGTGTTCCAGGCCCGGGTCCCCATCACCCGCGCGGGCCGCACCCCCGAGGCCTCGCCCGACGCCGTGCTCATCCGGCGCACCATGGCCGAGATCGGACCCGTCGCCGACAAGGTCACCTCGTACTTCTACGCGCTCCTCTTCGTCCAGCACCCGGACCTGCGCCCCCTCTTCCCGCCGGCGATGGACGCCCAACGGGACCGTCTGCTCAAGGCACTACTGACCGCAGCCGAGCACATCGACAACACCCCCGTCCTCGTCGACTACCTCCAGAACCTCGGCCGAGGCCACCGCAAGTACGGCACACAGCCTGACCACTACCCGGCGGTCGGCGAGTGCCTGATCGGCTCCCTGAGCCGCTACGCCCCCACGACCTGGAACGACGAGACCGAGGCGGCCTGGGTCCGGACGTACACCACGATCTCCCAGGTGATGATCGACGCGGCCGCCGCGGACGAGCTGCGTTCTCCGCCGTGGTGGCTCGCCGAGGTCGTCTCGCACGAGCTGAGAACAGCAGACATAGCGGTCCTCACCGTCCGGCCGAACCAGCCGTATCCGTTCCTGGCCGGTCAGTACGCCAGCCTGGAGACTCCCTGGTGGCCGCGGATCTGGCGGCACTACTCCTTCGCCTCGGCGCCCCGCTCGGACGGACTGCTGTCGTTCCATGTGAAAGCGGTCCCGGCGGGCTGGGTCTCCAACGCGCTCGTGCACCGAGCCCGACCCGGCGACGTCATACGGCTCGGTCCGCCGGCCGGTGCGATGACCGTCGACCACAGCACCGACAGCGGACTGCTCTGCCTGGGCGGTGGTACCGGCATCGCCCCCATCAAGGCCATGATCGAGGACGTCGCCGAACGAGGACGGCACCGCCCGGCCGAGGTCTTCTACGCAGCCCGCAGTGACCAGGACCTCTATGACATCGACACCCTGCTGCGACTGCAGCAGAGCAACTCCTGGCTGAAGGTCCGGCCGGTGGTCGACCGGCACGGGCTGCTCCAGCTGCCCGACGCCATACGCGAATACGGACCGTGGACCGAGTACGACGCGTACCTCTCCGGTCCGCCCGGGATGATCCGCAGCGGCGTGGACGCGCTCAGGGGCGTGGGTGTCCCGTCGGACCGCATACGCCATGACTCGGTGGAGGAACTGGTGGCCGCCGGCGACTGAGCCGGAAGCCGACCCGGCCCCTGACGGGCAGCGGCAGCTGTTCGTCAGCCCAGGTCGGGCGCGTGCATCGCGCGGACGCCCTCGATGTTCCCGTCGAGGTAGTGCCGCAGCGACAGCGGGACGAGGTGGACGGAGGCGATCCCGACCCGGGTGAAGGGCACCCGCACGATCTCGTACTCGCCCAAGGGCTCGTCCACCTCGGGGCCGTGCCGCTTCGACGTGTCCATGGATTCCAGACGGCAGACGAAGAAGTGCTGGACCTTGACCCCCGTGGCGCCACCGTCCTCACCGATGTGCTCGACGGTGTCCACGAAGCAGGGCACGACATCGGTGATCTTGGCGCCGAGCTCCTCGTGCACTTCACGGTGGAGTGCGTCGACGACGGTCGTGTCCTCGGGCTCGACCCCGCCACCCGGCGTGAGCCAGTAGGGATCGACACCCGGTTTGGTCCGCTTGATCAGGATCAGGTCGTCGCCGTCGAGCAGGATGGCGCGGGCGGTGCGTTTGACCACGGGTCGGACGGTCATGGGAGAAATGTGGCCCGCCATGTTCCACGTGAAACATCGCCCGACCACGGAAATGTGCCATGGCGCCCGCTGCCTCAGGACCAGCCCACCGCGGTGCGCAGCAGCCACTCGTGGGCCCGGGCGATGTGGGGCATGGCCAGGGTGCCGGTACGGACCACCAGGAAGTACGTCCGCAGCGGCGGCACCGCCGGCTCGAGAAGCGCCACGACATCGCCGCGCTCCAGGGCGTCGACGCAGAGATAGCGGGGCAGCACGGCCACACCTCCCCCGGAGATCGCGCAGGCCAGCACCGCGCGCAGGTCCGGGACGACCACGGTGCCGGAGGCGGCGGGACGGGAGTCGAAGATCGAGGCCCAGTAGCGAGCGATGAACGGCAGCGACTCGTGCACCTCGACGACCGGAAGCCCTTCCAGCAGGTGCGCCTCCTTGGGGTGCAACTTGCCGGGGCCGATGCGCTCGGCCCACCGCGGGGCGCCGACCAGCACATGCTCCTCGTCGCAGAGGGGGGTCGCGGTCAGCAGCGCGCCGCGGGGCCGCGCGGTGGTGATGGCCAGGTCGTGGTGGCCGGCGCCGAGGCCCTCCAGCGTCTCGTCGGCGTTCCCGAAGGACACCCGCAGTGCGTAGCCCTGGCCGTCGTCGATGAGTTCCGTGAGAGCGGGCACGACGCGCTCGGCGGTGAACTCCGGAGGACCGGCGAGATGGAGTGTGCCCAAGGAGGAATCGTCGTCGAGACCCGTCTCGGCGATCTCCATCAGCGCGTCGAGATGAGGGGCCGCCTTGTGGGCGAGTTCGTCGCCGATCGTCGTCGGCGTCACGCCCCGGGCCTGGCGCAGGAACAACGGTCGGCCCAGCTGCCGCTCCAGGCTGCGGATCTGCGAGGTCACGGCCGGCTGCGAGAGGCCGAGCAGGGCCGCAGCACGGGTGAACGAACCGGCCCGGTGCACGGTCACGAACGTACGCAGTAAGGCCAGATCCATGGTCGCCCCTTCGCCGCCCCGGAGCGCCCAACTATAAATAAGTCGATAGGTCTCTGTCGCTACTGTGATTGGACACTGACACAGAGTCAACTAGCCTTGGTCGCGCGGTTCTTCGCGCGCGGAACCGGGGCGGTCCGAGCCACGAGGGGGGAGGCTCGGACCGTCCGTTGTACGTAGCGGAGGACTAGCCGGTAGCCACGGCGAGAGCCCGCAGTACATCCGCCACCAGGTCGTCGGTGTCCTCCGCGCCGGCCGAGAACCGGATGAAGCCTTCCGGCACCGCGTCCCCGCCCCACCGCCCACGCCGCTCGGCAGTCGACCGCACCCCGCCGAAGCTCGTGGCGTCGTCCACGAGACGCAGCGCGTCGAGAAAGCGGTCGGCACGCGCGCGTGTGGGCAACGAGAACGAGACGACACATCCGTAGCGCCGCATCTGCTGCGAGGCGATCTTGTGGGACGGATCGTCCCCCAGCCCCGGATACCGCAGCCCGGTCACCTCGGGGCGCCCCTTCAGGGCCTCGGCGACGGCCAGGGCGTTGGTGCTCTGCCGGTCGGCTCGCAGCTGGAGCGTGGCCAGTGAACGGTGCGCGAGCCAGGCCTCCATCGGGCCGGGGATCGCTCCGACGATCTTGCGCCAGCGCCGCACGGCGGCCATCAGCCCGGCATCGCGCCCGACCACGTAACCGAGCAGCACATCACCGTGCCCCGTCAGCTGCTTGGTGCCACTGGCCACCGCGAAGTCCGCGCCCAGCTCCAGCGGCCGCTGCCCGAGCGGGGTCGCCAGGGTGTTGTCGACCGCGACCAGACAGCCCCGCTCGTGCGCCACCTCGCAGAGCCGCCGGATGTCGCACACGTCGAGCCCCGGATTGGACGGCGTCTCCACCCACAGCAGCTTGGCGCCGTCCAGGGCGTCGAGCTGGGCGTCGCCGCCGGTCGGGGCGCTGCGCACCTCGACGCCGTACGACCGCAGCTGCTCACCGGCCAGGGGCAGCACGTTGTAGCCGTCGCTCGGCAGGACGAGGACGTCTCCGGAGCGCAGCTGGGAGAAGAGGACCGCCGAGATCGCGGCCATGCCCGAGGCGAAGGCGAGCGTCTCGACCTCCTCCTGGCCGGGTGCCTCCAGCTCCCCGATGGCGCGCTCCAGGAGGGTCCAGGTGGGGTTCTGGTCCCGTCCGTAGGCGTACGGGCCGGTGGGGTCGCCCGGCAGGTGGTAGTGCGCGGCGAAGACCGGGCCCGGAAGGGTCGGCTCGTGCTTGACGGGTTCGGGCAGCCCGACGCGGACGGCTCGTGTGCCCTCGCCCAGCTCCGTGACGGGATTCTCCTCACTCATGCGGCATCTCCTTCCACCTGCTCGCGTACGGCGGTCAGAAGGCCCTCGCTCGCGGCCTCCACCAGCTCGAGGCACTCCTCGAAGCCGTCCATGTCACCGTAGTAGGGGTCGGGAACGTCGAGGTCGTCCCCTGCCGCGGGGTCGTAGGAGCGCAGAAGGCGGACCTTGTCCGCGTCCGCCGGTGTGGGCGCGAGGCGGCGCAGCGCCTTCAAGTGACCGGCGTCCAGGGCGACGACGAGGTCGAGGCGGGAGAACCACGAGGCGTGGAACTGGCGCGCGGTGTGACCGCTGCCGTAGCCGTGGGCCTCCAGGACGCTGACGGTACGCGGATCGGCCGGCTCGCCCTCGTGCCAGCCACCGGTGCCCGCACTGTCGACCTCGACCAGACCGTCGAGCCCGGCCTCTTCCGTACGGGCGCGGAAGACGGACTCGGCCATCGGCGAGCGGCAGATGTTGCCGGTGCAGACAAAACAGACGCGGTAGGTCATCTCAAAGCCTCAGTCGGCGTCGGGCAGGACGAGGTGGAGTGCCCAGGAGACGATCGAGATGATCAGGCCGCCCAGGACAGCGGTCCAGAAGCCCTCCACGTGGAAGCTCAGATCGACCTTGTCGGCAAGCCAGGAGGTGAGCAGCAGCATCAGGGCGTTCACCACCAGCGTGAACAGGCCCAGGGTGACTATGAAAAGCGGCAGGGTGAGGAGCTGTACGAGCGGCTTCACCACGGCGTTCACCAGGCCGAAGACGAGCGCCACCAGCAGCAGCGTGCCGACCTTCTTGCCCGTGCTGTCCCCGGTGAGCGTGATCTTGTCGAGCAGCCAGACGGCGACGGCCAGTGCGCCCGCGTTGGCGATCGTCTTGACTAGGAAATTCATCATGTGTCTGATCGTGGCAGAACGGATCGGTACGAGCACCGGGCAGGGGCGACAAAGTCGATGAAGGCATTCCGGTTGGATGAACTGGAGGCGGAGCGCGCCGCCAACGACGGCGCCTATCTGCAGTTCCTGCGTGAGCGGAACATGTCGGTCGGTCTCTACGCGCTCGACGCGGGTGAGCTCGACCCGCAGCGGCCGCACAGCCAGGACGAGGTGTACCTCGTCGTGAGCGGTAGGGCCTCACTCACGGTCGGCCTGGAGACCACGCAGGTGGCGCGAGGCAGCGTGGTCTACGTGCCTGCCGGGGTCGCCCACAAGTTCCATCACATCACCGAGGATCTCCGGGTCGTGGTGGTGTTCTCTCCGCCGGAGGGTTGAGCTCCACTTCCGGATTCCCTAGGGGAACGATCAGGGACGGACAAGGGGTGCGAAGCCCCCGGATGCCCCGTGCGCGGCCCTAGCATCGACGGCAGGACATGAAGGGACCCGGAAACAGTGCCCGACGAGGGCCACGGGCGGAGACAAGGAGCAAGGCGATGCGGGAGATCTTCGCGGGGATGCCGTGGTGGGTGAAGTGGATCGCGGTGCCGGTCATCGCCCTGGTCGTGTTCGGCGGGCTGCTGGTCAGCATCCTCCAGGTCGTATTCGGCCTGCTGTTCAAGGTGCTGGTCTTCGTGGCCCTGGTCGGCGGACTCATCTATGTCGTACGGAAGTTCACGGCGAGCTCGTCGTCCCGCAGCGACTGGTGACGCGTCAGCACGGGGAACGGCTGAGGCGTGAGTGAGTGAGGGCTGGTCAGGGCGCGGCGGTAACAGGAACGTGAGGTTCCCTCGGCCGGGGGAAGTTTCCCGTCGGGGCCGTCTGCGGGCGGTGGGGGGCGGTTAGAGTCCGGGAACTCGTCGCGGGCTCCACCCCGCGGGCGGCGCACCCCCTCCCGTGTCCCCCGCACGGGCGGCCCTCCTCGCGCTTCGGGAGTGACCCTTGGCCACGGCTGACACCGCATCCGCAGAACCCCTCTTCCCACCGGCCCGGCCGCGCTCCCTGTCCACGCCGGCCGCCGGCCCACCCGCACAACCGGGCCCCCGATCGACCCCACTGGCCGGCGCCCCCGGACACCCGCGCACCCGCTCCGCCGAGCTGCCCACCCCGCCGTCGCGGCCGCGTACGGCACCGTCCCAACCGCGCGCGACCCCCTTGAAGCCCGCCGCGCCCCCGGCTCAGCCGCGCACC
>NZ_LIQX01000940.1 GCF_001418475.1 Streptomyces ossamyceticus
GCGGGCGGGGCGCTCGGGCCGGAGCGGGCGGCGGAGGTACCGGGGCGGTGCTCGGGCGGGGTCTGGCTGGACGGGACGGGCCGGCTGCTCGCCCTGGACCGGGAGGCGGACGGCCGGACCAAGACGGTCGTGGTGGACCTGGAGGGGGGCGAGGTCTCGCCCCTTCTCCAGATCGCGGACGACAGCGACGACCGGCTGCTGCTGGCCGACCCCGACAGCGGGCTGCTGCTGATCAGTTCGGACGCGCCCTCGCCCGGCCACGACCGGCTCGGCTGGGGCGTACTGGGCAGCACCTTGCCGGTCCGCTTCCCCGAGTGCCTACGGGTCCCCGACGGCCACCGCATGACCCCCTTCGCCATCCAGCCGGGCCAGATCCTGACCCCGGAGAGGTGCGCGGTCGCGCTCCGTGTGGACGGCGCCCGGGGCAGCTGGGTCGGCCTGTGGCGCCCGGCCTCCCGGCAGGTCCACCATCTGCCCGCCCCCGAGGGATGGTTGACGGGGGCCGGACTGTGGACCAGGGACGGAGTGCTGCAACTGCCGTACGCCACAGGGATGGTGCGCTGCGGGGTGGCACGGGTCGGAGTGCCCTGGGGGGACGAGCCGGACCCCTGCGAACCGCCGCACGGCGGGTCGGCGCATGAGGGTGCGGCAGGGGTCGTGCCGGCGCGCGAGGGGGCGCCACCGGGTATGTGCGATGCGCCGGGCGCGCCCGGTACGCCGGGGACGCCGGGCGCATCAGATGGGCCGGGCGGGCCCAGCGCATCCGAGATGGGCGCGCTCGGGGAGCCAGGAACGCCGGGTGAATCCGGAGGCGCGATGGCGCTGATGGGCGCGGCGGGCGCGGCGGAACTCTCACCCGAGACCGAGGGTGCGGTGTCGGACGGACTCACCGTCGCCACCCGGCCGGTGCCGTTGCAACAAGCTCCGTTGGAAGGGCGGGTGAGCAAGGAGGTGACCGTCGGGTGAGGGTGCTCGTGCCAGGCCTGTGCGAGTTTCGGCCAAGGCGTCACCGTGGAGGCCGACACGCCCTTGGGCGCCTTCGGATCGTGTGCCAAGGGCCGTTAAACTCACCCGCCTGTAAGAAGATCATGCCGACGGGGAACACTTTCCATGAGCGACGCGCACACCATTCAGCCGCCCACTGCCAACCCCCACGAGGCGGAAGGCCATGGCAGGCACCGGGGCCAGATCTCGGCCCACGACGCCGAGACGACGCCTCGCGGGCGTCACCGCAAGCCGATCGAGCAGGCGGAGACGACGACGGCCGCCTGACACCGCGGCACGAGTCATTTCCGGCACCGATCCGGTGCGCCTGCGATGCATCTACGCTCGGTCCGGACCTTCGATCTGAAGAAACGTCAATCCGACGCTGGACCGCGCACCACCGCTACACCCGGCCCCGCCCCGTCACTTCGGGGGCGGGGCCGGGTGTAGCG
>NZ_LIQX01000941.1 GCF_001418475.1 Streptomyces ossamyceticus
CGGTCCGTGTGGTCCGGCTGCTGGAAGGGCAGCCGGACCACACGGACCGGCGCAAGGTGCTGGACACGCTGACCGCGGCGAAGCCGCTGCGGGACCGGCTGCTGGGAGTGCTCGGCGCGTCCGCCGCACTGGGCGAGCACCTCGCACGGCACCCCCACGACTGGCAGGCGCTCGTCACGTACGAACCGCAGGACCTGCATCCGGGGGTCGCGGAGTTCGAACGCGGCCTCGCCGAGGCCACCGACCCCGTCTCCCTCCGGGTCGCCTACCGCCGCTGCCTGCTGTCGATCGCCGCCCGTGACGTGTGCGGCACCACCGATGTCGCCCAGGCCGCCGCCGAACTCGCCGACCTCGCCACCGCCACCCTCCGCGCGGCCCTCGCCATAGCGAGCGCGGCCGCCCCCGAGGACGCGGCGCTGTGCCGGCTCGCGGTGATCGCGATGGGCAAGTGCGGCGGCCACGAGCTGAACTACGTCTCCGACGTCGACGTCATCTTCGTCGGGGAGACCGCCGACGGCGCCGACGAGCAGGCGGCCGTCCGCGCGGCCACCCGGCTCGCCTCGCACATGATGCGGATCTGCTCCGAGACGACCGTCGAGGGCAGCATCTGGCCCGTCGACGCCAACCTGCGGCCGGAGGGCCGTAACGGCCCGCTCGTACGGACACTCAGCAGCCACCTCGCGTACTACCAGCGGTGGGCGAAGACCTGGGAGTTCCAGGCCCTGCTGAAGGCCCGCCCGGTGGCCGGCGACCTCGACCTGGGTGAGCAGTACGTCGCCGCGCTCGAACCCCTCGTGTGGAAGGCCGCCGAACGGGAGAACTTCGTCGCCGACGTGCAGCGCATGCGCCGCCGGGTCGTCGAGAACATCCCGGCCGCCGAGATCGACCGCCAGCTGAAGCTGGGACCGGGCGGTCTGCGGGACGTCGAGTTCGCCGTGCAGCTGCTCCAGCTGGTCCACGGGCGCGCCGACACCTCGCTGCGCAGCGGCACCACACTCGACGCGCTGGGCGCCCTCGCCGCAGGTGGATACGTGGGCCGCGTCGACGCCGCCCAACTCGACGCCGCCTACCGCTTCCTGCGCTCCATGGAGCACCGCATCCAGCTCTACCGGCTGCGCCGCACCCACCTCGTCCCCGAGGACGAGAACGACCTGCGGCGCATCGGCCGCTCGCTGGGCCTGCGCGCCGAGCCGGTCGCCGACCTGCACCGCGAGTGGCGGCGCCACGCGGCCGTCGTACGACGCCTGCACGAGAAGCTGTTCTACCGTCCCCTCCTCGACGCCGTCGCCCAACTCGCGCCCGGAGAGGCCAGGTTGAGTGCCGACGCGGCCCGCGAACGGCTCGTCGCCCTCGGCTACGCCGACCCGGCCTCCGCCCTGCGCCACCTGGAGGCCCTGGCCTCCGGCGTCACCCGCAAGGCCGCCATCCAACGCACCCTCCTGCCCGTCCTGTTGGGCTGGTTCGCCGACTCCGCCGACCCGGACGCCGGACTCCTCAACTTCCGCAAGGTCTCCGACGCCCTCGGCAAGACCCCCTGGTATCTGCGGCTGTTGCGCGACGAGGGCGCCGCCGCCGAGAACCTCGCCCGGGTCCTGTCCGCCGGGCGCCTCGCCCCCGACCTCCTCATGCGCGCCCCCGAGGCCGTCGCCCTCCTCGGCGACGGCGACGGCGGCACCGGCGGGCTCGAACCCCGCGGCCGCCCCCACCTCGAACAGGAGATCCTCGCCGCCGTCCGCCGCGCCGACGGCGCCGCCCAGGGCGTCACGGCCGCACGCGGCGTACGGCGCCGCGAACTCTTCCGTACGGCCGCCGCGGACATCGTCGGCTCCTACGGCACCGAGGCGTCCCCGGCCACCGCCGACCAGGGCGCGCTGGTCGACCTCGTCGGCGGCGCGGTCTCCGACCTCACCGCGGCGACCCTCGCCGGCACCCTGCGCGCCGTCGTCCGCGAGGGCTGGGGCGACACCCTGCCCACCCGGTTCGCCGTCATCGGCATGGGCCGCTTCGGCGGCCACGAACTGGGCTACGGCTCCGACGCCGACGTCCTGTTCGTCCACGAGCCGCGGGAGGGCGCCGACGAGCAGGAGGCGGCCCGCGCCGCGAACACGGTCGTCGCGGAGATGCGGCGCCTGCTCCAGCTCCCCAGCGCCGACCCGCCGCTCCTCATCGACGCCGACCTGCGCCCCGAGGGCAAGTCGGGCCCCCTCGTCCGGACCCTGAAGTCCTACGAGGCGTACTACCGCCGGTGGTCCCTGGTCTGGGAGTCCCACGCCCTGCTGCGGGCCGAGCCGGTCGCCGGGGACGAGGATCTCGGCCGCCGCTTCGTCGACCTCATCGACCCGCTCCGCTATCCGGCGGACGGACTCGCGGAGGACGCGGTCCGCGAGATCCGCCGGCTCAAGGCCCGCATGGAGTCGGAGCGGCTGCCGCGCGGCGCCGACCCGACCCTCCACACCAAGCTCGGCCGCGGCGGTCTCTCCGACGTCGAGTGGACCGTCCAGCTCCTCCAGCTCCGCCACGGGCGGCGCGAGCCGGGCCTGCGCACGACCCGTACGCGGGCCGCGCTGCGCGCCGCGCGGGAGGCGGGACTCGTCACGGACGAGGAGGCGGCGACCCTCGACGAGGCGTGGGTCCTCGCGACCCGCGTCCGCAACGCGGTCATGCTGGTGCGGGGGCGGGCCGGCGACACGTTCCCCTCCGACAGCCGTGAGGTGGCCGCGGTGGGGCGTTACCTGGGGTATGGGCCGGGTCATGTGGGAGACATGCTCGACGACTACCGCAGGACTACGCGGCGGGCTCGGGCGGTGGTGGAGGACTTGTTCTACGGCACGTGAGGGTGAGGGCCGGGCGCCTGGTTGCTCGGGGGTGCGGGATGCGTGGGTGGGTGTGGGTGCATTGTGGTTACTCGCGCAGTTCCCCGCGCCCCTGAAGAGCGACCGGGGCTACGCCCCGTGCTTTTCAACGGCGCCATCCCGCTGAAGGCCGGGCCGCAGGCCCAAGCCTTCAGGGGCGCGGGGAACTGCGCGAACAACCCCCACTCACCCGCACCCGCCGA
>NZ_LIQX01000942.1 GCF_001418475.1 Streptomyces ossamyceticus
GCGGCTTGCGGACCGGTGGCTAGTGGACCCGCGACCAGCGGAATCGCGGCTCGCCATGCGACGGCTCGCGGACCACCCCGGCCGCCCGCGAACCGGGGTGGGGCCGCCGCCCGTAAACCGGTGGGGCCACTGCCTGCTGCCCCTCTAACCTCAGCGCATGACCGAGATCACCCACGGCCTCGATCCCGCACTCCATCGGGCCCTCGCCGACCTCGCCGACGCGCAGGGGCGGGGGCCGGACGAGGTCGTGGGGGAGGCGCTGGAAGCGTACGTGCGGGCGCAGGGGGCGCTCGTGCGGCGGCAGGCCGAGCGGCTCGCCTCGGCGCACGCCGAGTTGTTGCGGAGGTTGGGGGAGTGAGCCGTCATCTGACCGTCGCCGAGGTCACCGCCCTCGCCGAGGTCGCCTTCGGCGGGCGGGCGCCCGAGCAGCGGGAGCCCGGACTGCTGGAGTCGGCCGTGCACCGGCCGCGCGCCCGTATGTTCGGCACCGCCGCCTACCCGGACCTCCACGACCAGGCGGCCGCGCTGCTGCACGCCATCGTCACGAACCACCCCCTCGTCGACGGGAACAAGCGCACGGCCTGGCTCGCGGCGGCCACGTTTCTTGCCGTCAACGGCGTCGACCTCGCGGACGTGGACCAGGAACGGGCGTACGACCTGGTCATTGATGTCGCCTCCGGGGACGAGGGTGACGTCGCGGTGATCGCGGGACGGCTGAGGTCGCTGTGAGGTGGATCCCATCGCCGGGGGAGCGGGTGTCGTACGCGCGTTGACCCGGTCCCGCCGCCGGTAGGGTGGCCCGGTTGTCATACGTAGCCGAGCCGGCCCAGCCGCTGTGGCAGGGCCGCTCGCCGCTACCCCATCGAGCCGCCCGACCACAGATCACAGACCGGAGACCGTGACTACCTCCCGCCCGTCGCCCACCGCCACCCTCAACGGAGGGCCCTCCGGGCCCGCGCCCATGACCGCTTCCTCGAACCACCACCTCTCACCCGCCTTCCCCGGCCGCGCCCCCTGGGGTACCGCCAGCAAGCTGCGTGCCTGGCAGCAAGGGGCGATGGAGAAGTACATCCAGGAGCAGCCGCGGGACTTCCTCGCGGTCGCGACACCCGGCGCCGGGAAAACCACCTTCGCGCTGACGCTCGCGTCCTGGCTGCTGCACCATCACGTCGTGCAGCAGGTGACCGTCGTGGCGCCGACCGAGCACCTGAAGAAGCAGTGGGCGGAGGCGGCGGCGCGGATAGGGATCAAGCTGGACCCCGAGTACAGCGCGGGTCCGCTCGGCCGGGAGTACGACGGGGTCGCCGTCACCTACGCCGGTGTCGGCGTGCGCCCCATGCTGCACCGCAACCGCAGCGAGCAGCGCAAGACCCTCGTCATCCTCGACGAGATCCACCACGCCGGCGACAGCAAGTCCTGGGGCGAGGCCTGTCTGGAGGCGTTCGAACCGGCCACCCGGCGGCTCGCCCTCACCGGTACGCCCTTCCGGTCCGACACCAACCCCATCCCGTTCGTGACGTACGAGGAGGGGCAGGACGGCATCCGGCGGTCCTCCGCCGACTACACCTACGGCTACGGCAACGCGCTCGCCGACAACGTCGTGCGGCCCGTCATCTTCCTCTCCTACAGCGGCAACATGCGCTGGCGCACCAAGGCGGGCGACGAGATCGCCGCGCGGCTCGGCGAGCCCATGACCAAGGACGCCATCAGCCAGGCCTGGCGCACCGCGCTCGATCCCCGCGGCGAGTGGATGCCGAGCGTGCTGCGCGCCGCCGACCAGCGGCTCACCGAGGTCAGGAAGGCCATCCCGGACGCGGGCGCCCTCGTCATCGCCTCCGACCAGGAGTCGGCGCGCGCCTACGCCAAGCTCATCCGGGAGATCACCGGCCACGGGGCGACGCTCGTCCTGTCCGACGACTCCGGTGCCTCGGACCGCATCGACGAGTTCAGCCACAACACCGACCGGTGGATGGTCGCCGTCCGGATGGTGTCCGAGGGCGTCGACGTGCCGCGGCTCGCGGTCGGGGTGTACGCCACCACCATCTCCACTCCTCTCTTCTTCGCGCAGGCCGTCGGGCGTTTCGTGCGGTCCCGGCGGCGCGGCGAGACCGCGTCCGTGTTCCTGCCGACCGTGCCCGACCTGCTCGGCTTCGCCAACGAGATGGAGCGGGAACGCGACCACGTCCTCGACAAGCCCAAGAAGGGCGGCGAGGAG
>NZ_LIQX01000943.1:0-304 GCF_001418475.1 Streptomyces ossamyceticus
CCTCACTGACGACCGCCTCCCCGGCGACAGCCTCCCCGGCCACTGAGGCACGCCCCCACCCCACAACACCGCATCCCCGCCCGAACCCCCGCCACCTCCCGCCGTCCCGCTGGCCGAACCTCATTCGGCCGGAACCAAGTCCTTGCTCGGTCATCACACCGCCCTCACAATGCGCATGACAAACTGCGGTGGCCGGAAGATCTCCTGTCACTCACGTAGCAAGAGAGGGACCCCCACATGAGAAAGCCTCTCGTTGCCGCGCTGTTCGCCCTGGTGATCACCGGGGCGGGCGCGGCACCGGCGG
>NZ_LIQX01000943.1:321-2878 GCF_001418475.1 Streptomyces ossamyceticus
CGCTCAGCAACTGCTCCGGCTCGGTCGTGCGGATGCCGAACGCCGAGGACGACGACCCGGCCCTGGTGATGACCAACGGCCACTGCCTGGAGACCGGCTTCCCGGGCCCCGGTGAGGTCCTCGTCGACCGGGCCTCGACCCGCTCCTTCGGCCTCCTCAACTCGGCAGGCACCCGCGTCGCCACCCTCCGCGCCAACCGGATCGTGTACGGCACGATGACCGACACGGACATGGCGCTGTACCGGCTGACCACCACGTACGGGCAGATCAAGTCCTCGTACGGGATCAACGCGCTGGTCTTCGACACGGCCCGCCCGGCCGTGGGCACCGACATCACGGTCGTCTCCGGTTACTGGAAGCGGACGTACGCCTGCGACGTCGACGGCTACGCGTACCGCCTCAAGGAAGGCGCGTGGACCTGGAAGGACTCGGTCCGCTACACCTCCGCCTGCCAGACGATCGGCGGCACCTCCGGCTCGCCGGTGCTCGACAACGTCACCGGCAAGGTCGTGGCCGTCAACAACACGGGCAACGAGGACGGCGGGCGCTGCACCGACAACAACCCGTGCGAGGTCGACGCGAACGGGACCGTCACCGTCCGCGAGGGCATCAATTACGGGCAGCAGACCTGGCACGTCCCGGCCTGCTTCGGCGCCGACAGCAAGCTCGACCTGACCCGCAGCGGCTGCATACTCCCCAGGCCGTGACCGCAGGGCCCGCGTAGCCCCGGGCGGCGGCCCGGGGCCGTGGGCATGGCGCCGCGCCCTCTCTCAGGGGGCGCGGCGGACCGCCCGCCCCGCCAGGACGTCCGTCCGCCGGCCGTCCTCGATCGCGAAACGGCCGTCGACGAGGACGTACGGGATACCGGTGGGCGGGGTGCGCGGCGCCTCGTACGTCGATCCGGCGGCGACCGTCGCCGGGTCGAAGAGGACGAGGTCCGCGCGGTACCCCTCGCGGACCAAACCCCGGTCGGACAGCCGCAGCCGGGCGGCGGGGCGCGAGGTGAGGTGGGCGACGCACTCCTCCAGGGACAGCACCCCCAACTCCCTTACGTACCGGCCCAGATAGTGCGGGAACGTGCCGTACGCGCGCGGGTGCGGCTTGGCTCCGCGCAGGATGCCGTCCGAGCCACCGGTGTGCACCCGATGCCGCATGATCGCCCGTACGTTCTCCTCGTGGCCGACGTGCTGGAGGATCGTCGACCCCAGCCGGTCCTCGACCAGCAGCCGCCGCGCCGTGATCCACGGCTGCTCGCCGCGCGCGTCGGCGGACTCCTGGATCGTCCGGCCGACGTACGACGCCAGCGCCGGGTCGGCGACCCCCGAGATCTCGACGGTGTCCCATGCGACGGGCACCCCGTGGCAGCCGTCGGCGCCGACGACCTCCAGTTCGTGCCGGACGCGTGCGGCGGTGTCGTCGTCCTCCAATCTCGCCAGGATCGCCTCCGGGCCGCCCTCGCCCGCCCAACTGGGCAGCAGCGCCACGAGGGTCGTGCAGCCGGGGGTGTAGGGGTAGGTGTCGAGGGTGATGTCGGCGCCGGCGGCGAGCGCGTCGTCGAGGAGCGCGAGCAGCTCGGGGGCGCGCCCCTTGTTCACGCCGAAGTTCATGGTGGCGTGGGCGAGATGGAGGGGGCAGCCGGCCTCGCGGGTGAGGGTGATCATCTCCTCGTACGCCTGGAGCGCGCCCGCCCCGTACGAGCGGTGGTGCGGGCAGTAGTAGCCGCCGTGCTCGGCGACCACCCGGCACAGTGCGGTGAGTTCGGCGTCCTCGGCGTACATGCCCGGCGTGTACGTCAGCCCCGACGACATGCCGACGGCGCCCTCGTGGAGCCCGTCCGCGACCAACTGCCGCATGAGGTCCAGCTCTTGAGGTGTCGGCTCCCGGTCCTCCCACCCCATGGCGAGCATCCGCACGGTGCCCTGCGGGACGAGGTACGCGGCGTTCACGGCGATGCCCTCGCCGTCGAAGCCGTGGTCGAGGCGGTCCAGATACCCGCCGACCGAACGCCAGGTGAAGTCGATGTCCTCGCCGTAGCCGTTCCAGCCGGTGATCGCCCGCCGCACCTCTTCGAGGGTCCGGTCGTCGACGGGCGCGTACGACAGCCCGTCCTGCCCGAGGACCTCCAGGGTCACCCCCTGCGCCAGCTTCGCGGTGTGCTCGGGGTCGCGCAGCAGGGCGAGGTCGCTGTGGGCGTGCATGTCGACGAAGCCGGGCGCGAGGACCAGCCCCTCGACGTCCAGCTCCCGCCGGGCGGAGGGCCGCTGGCACCCGGCCGCCGCGGCCTCCTGGACGATCGAGGTGATCCGGCCGCCCGACACGACCACGTCGGCGCGGTAGGAGGGGCCGCCGGACCCGTCGACGACCTCGGCGTCCCGCAGGACGACGTCGTCCATGTCTGCCACCTTTCGCGAACCGGGGAGCGGGGAACCGGCCGATCGCCGGAGAGTCAGAAGTAGGTACGCACGTACTCCACGACCGTCCCGTCCGCCTCCACCACCGGGATCAGCTTCCACTTGTCGAACGACGTGCACGGATGGGACAGCCCCAGCCCCACCCA
>NZ_LIQX01000944.1 GCF_001418475.1 Streptomyces ossamyceticus
GGCCGGAACCGGCCGGAGCGGACACGGCCCACTCTGGATTCAACCAGGTTCGCGGGCCGGCGCGCAGAACTCGGGGTCAGCGGAGGGCGGGGGAGGTGGGAGTGGGAGACGAGGTGGTGTCGGGGGCCGACAGCAGGCCCGGAGCGGTGAGCTCGGGTGTCTGGGACCACGTCGTCAGCTGGAACGGCGGGGCCGCCGTGAGCGGACGTATCAGCGGGGACATGACGGCCGCGCCCGCGAGGACGGGCGTGGGCAGAGGGTTCACGGCCTCGCGGAGCTGACCGCCCGGCGCGGGGATCCCGGGCAGCAGGGGCGCGGAGACCTCCGTCGGCGCCACCGGTACCTCGGCCCGCTGACCCTGTCCGAGGAGGGGGCCGAGGGTTCCCCGGCGGCGCTGCGCCTCGGGGCTCGTGGCCGCTCCGGTGGTCTGGGTGCGCAGAGGCGTGACGTTGCTGCCGGAGCCTGCGGCGCCCCTGGCATCCACCGTCTCGGCGGGCACACCGGAGGTCATACCGCCCAGCGCGATCGCGGCCAGTGAGACCGCGCCGGCCGCCACGAACGCGAACCGCATACCGCGCGAGGCCGAACGCTCGGCCTCGTGCCGGCTCACGTCGTGGATCCGAAAGCCGCGGTCACCCGTGGCTCCGCGCTCCTCGGCGGCCGTGTCCTGCCGGCGCTCGCCGCTGTCCCCGTCGGCGGAGAGCGTGCTGCCTCCGCCGAGGAAACCGCGGTCGCCGGACGGGGAACGCCCGTTGAGCGCGCCTCGGTCGCCGAGGAATCCCCGAGCGCCGAGGAAGCCCCGGTCACCGAGGAAACCACGTCCACCCGTCAGGCCCCGACCGCCGAGCAGTCCACGGCCTTGCGACGGGGAGAGTGCGCCGCTGTGCGGACCCGAGGGGACGTATCCGAAGGAGTCCCCGGTGGTGCCGAAGACGCCGAAGTCGGCGAAGTCCCTGTTGTCGGAGGGGTCGAGCGGGAGTCCGGGGCCGCCGGGCGTCCCCCCGAGTCTTCCTCCGAAGCCTCCGCCGTCCAGCGGGGAGCCGCCGTCGAGGTCGCCGCCCGCCGGGAGCATCTGGAGCCGGGCCAGGAAGCTCTCGGAGGGAGGCGGCGGTGCGGCCTCCGCGAAGACGTTCTTCAGTCGGCGCTGGGCGTCCGCCTCCGCCTTGCACTTCGGACACGTGGCCAGATGTGCCAGGACGCGTTCGCGCGCCTCATGACCGAGCTCTCCGTCGACCAGCGCGGAGAGTCGGTCTCCCAGATGCTGCTCAGCAGGGGTGGGCCGGGATCCACTCACGCGGTCGCGCCCCCTCCTCCCAGCGCGGGCACCCGGGGCACCGTGAAGCCGCGGCGCTGCTCGGCCCGGGCCTCCGGGGAGCGGTGCGCGAGGGCCTTGCGGAGCTGGGAGCGGCCGCGGTGGATCCGCGAGCGGACCGTACCGAGCTTGACGCCGAGGGTCGCTGCGATCTCCTCGTACGACAGTCCTTCGATGTCGCAGAGGACGACGGCGGCGCGGAACTCCGGCGCGAGGGTGTCGAGGGCCTGCTGGACGTCGGCGTCGAAGTGCGCGTCGTTGAAGATCTGCTGCGGGGTGGGCTCGCGGCTGGGCAGGCGCTCGGCCGCGTCCTCCCCGAGGGCGTCGAAGCGGATGCGCTGCTTGCGCCGGACCATGTCCAGGAAGAGGTTCGTGGTGATGCGGTGCAGCCAGCCCTCGAAGGTGCCGGGCGTGTAGGTCGACAGGGAGCGGAAGACGCGGACGAAGACCTCCTGGGTGAGGTCCTCGGCGTCGTGCTGGTTGCCGGTCAGACGGTAGGCGAGGCGGTAGACCCGGCCGCTGTGGGTGCTGACGATCTCCTCCCAGGTGGGCGGAGTCCACGCCTGCGCGTGCGCGTCCGTCGTGAAGGTCGCAGTCTGCGCTCCGTTTGCGGCGGCAGCGTCGGCGTGGGCGTGGTCAGCGGTGTCGTTCACGGATTTCGGCCTACCCGCCGATCCGAGGAAGCGCCGCAGCACTCCTCCCCGATCCACAGGCGCAGCCGCACCTCCCCTATCGGCTCTGGTGGTGTCCAGTGGAGCCCCTACCATAGCCACCTCGCCCGTTAGCTCCGGATAAGCGGTTTTACGAGAATTTGATGTGTGCCGATGTGCCTCATACGGCTGATCCGGCCGATCCGGCTCATATGGCTTTGTCAGCACCTGCACCGGCGCCTGCTCGCCGTACCGATCCATCACTTGACCCCCGTCGCGGCCCCCGTCACTCACTCATCCCTTTAAACGACCGGTCCCATCAGCAGGTTCCCGGCGGCAACGGATACAGTCACGCCCAGGCATCCGCGGGTACATAAGGAGAGGGTCATTACCGGCAACCGGCTGACGAGCTGGGCGTTCGCCGACGCCTTTGTCGCCGAGGACGACGCGCTGCGCTGGGCTCGCGACCGGGCTCGGGAAGCAGGGCTGCGCTCGGTGTCGCCCGGCACAGGCGCCGCGTTGAGCATGCTCGCGGCCTCCGTGGACGCGAAGGCGGTCGCGGAGATCGGTACCGGGACCGGCGTCTCCGGCATCCATCTGCTGCACGGCATGCGGGCTGACGGTGTGCTGACCACCGTCGATCCGGAGCCGGAGCACCAGCAGTTCGCCCGGCAGGCGTTCCGCGCGGCCGGCTTCGCCAGCAACCGCGCGCGCTTCATCCCGGGCCACGCCCTCGATGTGCTGCCCCGGCTCGCGGATGCCGGGTACGACCTCGTCTTCTGCGACGGCGACCGGCTGGAGAGTCTCGACTACCTCGCTGAATCGTTGCGTCTGCTCAGACCCGGTGGGCTGGTCGCCTTCGAGGGCGTCTTCGCCAGCGGCCGCACCGTCGACTCGGGCCCCCAGCCCACCGAGGTCATACGCCTGCGGGAGCTCCTGCGCACGGTCCGTGAGAGCGCCGAGCTGGTGCCTTCCCTGCTCCCGGTGGGCGACGGGCTGCTCTGCGCGGTCAAGCGCTGAGGGCTCCCGCCCCCGCCGCCACCCCCCGTCACCCGCCACACCCCGTAGGCCCCGTACACCCCCGTGCACGCCGTGCACCCGGTACAACAGTGCCCCGGCACCACCGAGGGCGGTGCCGGGGCACTGTTGTACCGGGTGC
>NZ_LIQX01000945.1 GCF_001418475.1 Streptomyces ossamyceticus
CAGTTCCCCGCGCCCCTTGAGCGGGCGCGCCTGGTGGGTCAAGTGGCTCTGAATGGGTCGACCGAAGGCGGTGCAGGTGGGTGGAGTTCGGATTCGGGGTGGAGAGTGAGGCGTTCCGGGCCGAGGTGCGGGGCTGGCTGTCGGCGCACGCCCATCGCGCCGGGGACCGGCGGGCCTGGGAGCGGACGCTCGGGGGCGACGGGTGGATCGGGCTCGGGTGGGCGGAAGGCGGGTACGGGAACCGGACGGCCACGCTCGTGCAGCAGGTCGTGTGGGCCGAGGAGTACGCGCGTGCCGGCGTGCCGCCCAGGTCGGGGCACATCGGGGAGAAGCTGCTCGCCCCCACCCTGATCGCCTTCGGGAGCCGGGAGCAGAAGGAGCGGTTCCTGCCGCCGATCGCCCGCGGCGAGGAGCTGTGGTGCCAGGGCTACAGCGAACCCGGCGCCGGCTCCGACCTCGCGGCCGTCCGCACCAGGGCCGAGCGCCGCCCGGACGGGACGTACACCGTCACCGGGCAGAAGATCTGGACCTCGCTCGCCCACGAGGCGGACTGGTGCTTCGTGCTGGCGCGCACCGAACCCGGGTCGCGGCGCCACCACGGGCTGTCGTTCCTGCTCGTCCCCATGGCGCAGCCGGGCCGTGTCGAGGTGCAGCCGATCCGGCAGATGACCGGCACGAGCGAGTTCAACGAGGTGTTCTTCGACGGGGCGCGCGCGACCCATGTCGTCGGCGGCGAGGGCGACGGCTGGCGGGTCGCCATGGGCCTCCTCGGCTTCGAGCGCGGTGTGTCGACGCTCGCCCAGCAGATCGGGTTCGCGGAGGAGCTGCGCGACGTCGTACGGGCCGCCGTGGCGACCGGCGCAGCCGACGACCCCGTCGTACGGGAGCGGCTCGTGCGGCAGTGGGCGGAGCTGCGGGTGATGCGGTGGAACGCCCTGCGGACGCTGGGCGGTTCGGAGGAGCCGGGCGCGCCCAGCGTGGCCAAGCTGCTGTGGGGGCGATGGCATCAGCGGCTCGGGGAGCTGGCGATGGAGGTGCGGGGCGCGGACGCGGCGGTGGGGCCCGTGGAGTGGTCGCCGGGGGCGCCGTACGCACTCGATCCGCTTCAGCACCTGTTCCTGTTCAGCCGGGCCGACACCATCTACGGCGGTTCGGACGAGGTGCAGCGCACGATCATCGCCGAGCGGGTGCTCGGTCTGCCGAGGGAACCGAGGGGTTGAGGGCGTGACGACGGTGCGGAGGGTGAGGGTCGGCCTGTCGACGGTGGGTCGGGGGGTGCCGGCGTGAGAGGTGTCGTGTTCGACGGGAAGCGGGTCGAGGTCGTCGACGATCTCGACGTCCGGGAGCCGGGGCCCGGCGAGGTGCGGGTCGCGGTCGCGGCGGCCGGGCTCTGCCACAGCGATCTGTCGGTGGTGGACGGGACGATCCCGTTCCCGGCGCCGGTGGTGCTCGGGCACGAGGGCGCGGGCGTCGTCGACGCGGTGGGCGCGGGTGTCACCCACGTCCGGCCCGGTGACCATGTGGCGCTGTCCACCCTCGCCAACTGCGGGACCTGCGCCGACTGCGACCGGGGGCGGCCCACCATGTGCCGTCGCGCGATCGGGCGCCCGGAGCGGCCGTTCACACGCGGTGCGGAGCCGGTGTTCCAGTTCGCCGCCAACTCCGCCTTCGCGGAGCGGACGGTCGTCAAGGCCGTGCAGGCCGTGCGGATACCGGACGACATTCCGTTGCCGTCCGCCGCGCTGATCGGGTGCGGCGTACTGACCGGGGTCGGCGCGGTCCTCAACCGGGCGCACGTCGACCGGGGCGAGAGCGTGCTCGTCATCGGGGCCGGGGGCATCGGACTCAACGTCATCCAGGGGGCGCGTATCGCGGGCGCGACCCGGATCGTCGCGGTCGACGCCAACCCGGAGAAGGAGACCGTGGCCCGGCAGTTCGGCGCCACGCACTTCCTCACCTCCGTGGAAGAAGCACGGGAGGTCGTGCCGACCGGTGTCGACCACGCCTTCGAGTGCGTCGGCCGCGTCGAACTCATCCGCCAGGCGATCGATCTGCTGGACCGGCGGGGGCAGGCGGTGCTGCTGGGCGTACCGGCGGCCACGGCCGAGGCGTCCTTCCGGGTCTCCTCCCTCTACCTGGACAAGGCGATCCTGGGCTGCCGTTACGGATCGTCCCGCCCGCAGCGGGACATCGCGCTCTACGCCGAGCTGTACCGCGAAGGGCGGCTGCTGCTCGACGAGTTGGTGACCGCCACGTACCCGGTGGAGGACTTCGCGAAGGCGGCCCAGGACGCGGCGCAGGGGAGGGTCGCGCGGGCCGTGCTCACGTTCTGAGCGGCCGGGCGCAAACGAAAGGGCAAGGAGTCACCGAACTCCTTGCCGTGCTCAACTTATAGCGCACGGGGGGTCTTGCGGCAAGGGCCCGGTCGTACCGCAGAATCACCGGCCTGAGCGGGAGTTCGGCGGAGATCGGGAGTGGTGGAGTGCGCGTTGTGCTGTCGACCTACGGGTCGCGGGGGGACATCCAGCCGATGGCGGGACTGGCCGCGAGTCTGCGGGAGTCGGGCGCCGAGGTACGGGTGTGCGGCCCGTCCGACGAGGAGTTCGGGAAGCTGCTCGCCGGGATCGGTGTGGAGATGGTGCCGTACGGGCCGTCGGCGCGGTCGCTGACGAAGGCGGCGCCGCCCGCGTCGACGATCCCCGAACGGGCCGCCCAGGTGATCGCCAATCAGTTCGAGGTGATCACCGCGGCGGCCGAGGGCTGGGACGTCCTCGTGGCGACCGGCATGATCCCGGCCGCGGCCGGTGCGCGCTCGGTCGCCGAGAGACTTGGCATCCCCTCGGTGTCCGTGACCTTCCAGCAGCTCACGCTGCCGTCGCCGCAGCGCCCGCCGTTGGCGTACCCGGGCCGTCCGCTGCCGCCGGACGTGACCGACAACCGGGCGCTGTGGGACCTCGACGCCGAGGCCGTCGACGCGCTGTTCGGGGAGGCGCTGAACACCCACCGGGCCGCCGCCGGACTGCCCCCGGTGGACGGCGTCCGCGACCATGTCGTCGGCGACCGGCCCTGGCTGGCGACGGACCCCGTCCTCGACCCGCCGACGCAGATGCCGGACTTCGACGTCGTCCAGACCGGCGTGTGGTTCCTGCCCGACGAACGGCCCCTGCCGGAGGAGCTGTCGGCGTTCCTGGACGCCGGCGACCCCCCGGTCTACGTGGGCTTCGGCAGCATGCCGATGCACACCTCGCGGGACGTCGCCCGTGTCGCCGTCGACGCGGTGCGGGCGCACGGCCGCCGGGTGCTCGTCGGGCGCGGCTGGGCCGATCTCGCCCTGATCGACGAGCGGGACGACTGCCTCGCCGTCGGCGAGGTCAACCACCAGGCGCTGTTCGGGCGGGTGGCCGCCGTCGTCCACCACGGGGGCGCCGGCACCACGACCACGGCCGCCCGGTGCGGCGCGCCCCAGGTCGTCGTACCGCAGCTGGCGGACCAGCCGTACTGGGCGGGCCGGGTGGCGGCCCTCGGCATCGGCGCGGCCCACGACGGCCCCGTCCCGACCCACGCCTCCCTGTCGGCCGCGCTGGAGGTGGCGCTCGCCCCGGAGACGGGGGAGCGTGCGGGGGCCGTCGCCGCCACGGTCCGCACCGACGGGACGGCGGTGGCGGCGCGGCTGCTGCTCGACGGGGCC
>NZ_LIQX01000946.1 GCF_001418475.1 Streptomyces ossamyceticus
GGCCGGGGCCGGGCGGTTAGGCTCGATGGTGTGGACCCGAAGACCCGTAACCGGATCATGGCCGGTGTGCTTGTGCTGATGTTCGCCGTGGTCGCCCTCGCGGCGGCGCTGGGCAAGTGACCGCAGCGGCGGCGACCGGACGGANNGACCGCTGGGGTGAGCGGACGGGCGCCGGGGCCCGCCGACCGCTGGGGTGACTGGACGGATGCCGAGGGCCCGCCGACCGCTGGGGTGACTGGGACGGATGCCGGGGGCCCGCCGATCGCTGGGGTGAGCGGACGGATGCCGGGGAACCGCCGATCGCTGGGGTGACTGGACGGGCGCCTGGGAACCGCAGATCGCTGGGGTGACTGGACGGATGCCGGGGCCCGCCGATCGCCGGGGGCCCGCTGACCGCTGGGGTGAGCGGACGGATGCCGGGGGCCCGCTGACCGCTGGGGTGACTGGACGGGCGCCGGGGAACCGCCGACCGTCGGGGTGGGTCGGGGCCTGTGCGGGTCGGTCGTGCGGTTCCCCGTTCGTTCTCGGGGCGGAGCCCGGCGGTTACCAGGCGAAGGCCTCCGGGGACGGGCCCGGGCCCGGGAAGATCTCGTCCAGGGAGGCGAGCAGCTCCTCGCTCAGCTCCAGCTCGGCCGCCCGGATCGCGGACTCCAGCTGTGCGGCCGTGCGCGGCCCCACGATCGGGCCGGTGACACCGGGGCGGGTCAGCAGCCAGGCCAGGGCGGCCTCGCCCGGCTCGACGCCGTGCTTGTCGAGGAGGTCCTCGTACGCCTGGATCCGGCCGCGCGCGGCCGGGTCGGCGAGGGTGGCGGCGGCGCGGCCCGAGGTGCGCCGGCCGTCCTCGGCCTGCTTCTTGAGGACACCGCCGAGCAGCCCGCCGTGCAGCGGCGACCACGGGATGACCCCGAGCCCGTACTCCTGGGCGGCCGGGATGACCTCCATCTCGGCGCGGCGCTCGGCGAGGTTGTAGAGGCACTGCTCGCTGACGAGGCCGATGGTGCCCGAGCGCCGGGCGGCGATCTCGTTGGCCTGGGCGATCTTGTAGCCGGGGAAGTTGGAGGAGCCGGCGTAGAGGATCTTGCCCTGCTGGACCAGGACGTCGACGGCCTGCCAGATCTCCTCGAAGGGGGTGGCACGGTCGACGTGGTGGAACTGGTAGACGTCGATGTAATCCGTCCGCAGCCGCTTCAGGCTGGCGTCGACCGCCCGCCGGATGTTCAGCGCGGACAGCTTGTCGTGGTTGGGCCAGGCGTCGCCGTCCGCCGCCATGTTGCCGTACACCTTGGTGGCGAGGACGACCTTGTCGCGACGGTCGCCGCCGAGCGCGAACCAGTCGCCGATGATCTTTTCCGTACGGCCCTTGTTCTCGCCCCACCCATAGACATTGGCCGTGTCGAAGAAGTTGATCCCCGCGTCCAGCGCCGCGTCCATGATCGCGTGGCTGTCCGCCTCGTCGGTCTGCGGCCCGAAGTTCATGGTGCCGAGCACCAGCCGGCTGACCTTGAGCCCCGTGCGTCCGAGCTGTGTGTACTTCATGGTCCCCCAGCCAAGGCCGTGGAGTGCGCTCTAGGCAAGGGCCCCGCGCCCGGCCGCTGGTGCCTCGCGAGCGGCCGGGCGCGGGGCCCT
>NZ_LIQX01000947.1:0-349 GCF_001418475.1 Streptomyces ossamyceticus
TGGCAGGGCCCCTGGCGGGCACGGCGAAAGCCGCTGCGACGCGCCCAGGAACGACGGCAGACGGTCTGCGGGCGCTGTTCGGGTCTGAGAACCGTGTGATCCGTACGTCTGAGCGGGTGGTCGCGGTGACCTTCAACGCGGCCTGGAACGACGTCGGCCTCGGCAGCATTCTCGATGACCTCGCCCGCCGGCACACGCCTGCCACGTTCTTCCTGACCGGCGCTTTCGCCGACCGCCACCCCGAGGTGGTCAGGAAGCTGGCGGCCGCGGGGCACGGGGTGGGCAACCACTCCTACAGCCATCCCTACTTCACGGACCTGACCGCAGCCGGACGACGCCGCGAGGTCCA
>NZ_LIQX01000947.1:406-1220 GCF_001418475.1 Streptomyces ossamyceticus
GCGCTGGACGCCCTGCGCCCAGGGGCGATCGTGCAGATGCACGTCGGTACGTCCGAGGGCCGGGCCGAGGTGATCGACGCACAGGCCCTGCCTCGGATTCTCGACGCGATCACCGCACGGGGCTACCGCGTCATCGACCTCCGCACCCTGCTCACCCCTGTGACCGGCCCGGCAGACCACAGGGGCCTACCGGGTTGAGTCAGGCGCGCGCTCCGGAGCAGCCAGGANNCCCGGCGCAGCTGGTCGACGAAGTTCCGGGCGCCCTCCACGCTCGCCAGCGCGTCCTTGGTGCCATGGGCGATGAAGAACGGTGGCGCACCGGGGTTGAGGTACGCGTACGGTTGGTTCGGGGACGGCGTTTCAGTGGGCTGCTCGCCGAAGAAGTGGCCGTAGTAGCCGTAGAGGCAGATCGCCGCGGTCACCGAGGTGTCGGCCGACTCGAAGCCGGGCTGGAACACCGGGTCGTTCGGTGTGAGCGCGCACACGGCCGCCAGGTTGGAGCCGGCGGAGCTGCCCGCCACGAACAGCCTCGACGGATCGGCGCCGTACTCGGGGGCGTGCTCGCGGACCCAGGCGATGACCTTCTTGGCGTCGATCTGATGGCCGGGGAACGTCGTCCGGGGTCGCAGTCGGTAGTTGGCGCTGACGCACACCCACCCCTGGCCGGCGAGCCGGTAGAGCAGCGGCCGAGCCTCGCGGTTCTTCGCTCCGCCGGTGTACCCGCCGCCGTGGAAGTAGATCAGGACCGGCGCGTCCCGCGGTGCGTCGCGGCGGCGGTAGATGTCGAGGAGGTTCCGGCGCCCGGCGTCGCCGT
>NZ_LIQX01000948.1 GCF_001418475.1 Streptomyces ossamyceticus
CTCGTACGTAGTGCTTGGGGCCGAGGGGGAGGTGGAGGTAGTGGAGGAGGGTACGGACCGTGGAGGCCTGGTCCTCCACCGTCTCGGGGGTGGGGCGGGTCACCGTTTCGTCCGGGTGGCGTGCTGACGCATGGCGTCACAGTAGGCCGAAAGGCCCATGGGTTCGCCCGCTTTGGTGCGGTCCCTCCGGGCCGGGTCGGTCGTATGGGGGAGGCGGGCCGGGCCCGTGGGCCGCGAAAGTCGGTGTGCGCGTGGACGAGCCCCACTCCACCGCCGACCCGAAGTCGGCAGCGCGCGGGGGCTCTTGGCCGGCGCCCGCCCGGATGTCCCTCACCATCCGGTCGGCGCACGAGGGTGGCATCGCCACGGCCGAGAGCCCCCTTCTCAGGCGGGGGCGCGAACGGTTACGCCGTCGCCGCCTCGCCCTTCGTCAGCAGCCACTCCTCGTGGAGGGCGCCCAGCGGGATCTTCTTCTGGAAGATCGGGGTGCCGAATATGGAGAGCTGGATGTTCAGCGTGCCGGTGAGGTCCACGCCGCCGTAGAGGGCCCAGGCGCCCTTCGCCGAGCCGGTGCCGTTCGCGGAGCCCTCGGCCGTGGCGTCGGCCTCGGCGCGCAGGTACGGGGCGAGGTCGGCGGTGACGCCCACCGTGCCGTAGAGGCCGATCGTTGCCTCGGCGCCCAGCGCGGCCTTGACCTTGCCGGTGGCGGTGACGGTCGCCTTCAGCGGCTCGCCGGTCATCTTGGACTCGCTCACACCCGTCCAGCCCTTGGCCCAGGTGAAGTTGCCGCCTACGCGGAAGTCGCCCTTGAGGTCCTGCTCGACGTCCACGGTGACGCGGCCGTCGGCGTTCACCTGGAAGTAGCAGACGAGGTCCAGGTTGACGACGATCGGGACCGGGCCGACCTGGATGACGGGGTCGGCGTGGAGTTCGGCGAACGGGACGCGGACCGGCTTGCCGTCGGTCGTGCCGGCCGCGCGGCCCTTGAGCGACCACTTCGACGCCCAGTCGCCGGTCAGCCCCAGGAACGCTCCGCCGGGCGCGGCCCCCGTACCGGCTCCGGAGCCGTCGTACGAGAAGGCGACCTCGGGGGCGAGCTGGACGAAGCCGTGGACGGACGCGGCGGCCGAGGCGGGGGCGCCGGCCGCGGTCTCCACGGCGGCGCCCACGTCGATACGGAGGCTGCCGAGCGGGAGTTTCGCGCCCTGCGGGCCGAAGGTGAGGTCACCGGTCTTCGCCCAGGAGACCTTCACGCCCTGGACGAGGGGGTCGATGTCCATGGTGGAGGGGTCGACGGGGACCGTGCCATCCGCCTTGCCCTCGCCCAGCACGGAGTTGAGTTCGGCCGGCTCGGTCTGGACGGTCGTACCGCTGCCGTCCTCCGTCGTGCCGACGATGTCCGTCACCTTGGCGAGCAGGCCGTCGGGGGCGCCGGGGGCGGGGGCGCTGGCGATGACATCGCCGACGGCGACGGGGTG
>NZ_LIQX01000949.1 GCF_001418475.1 Streptomyces ossamyceticus
GGCCGGGCCCGGCCCGTAGATCGACGGCGGTACCGTGCGAACGGCGCAGAGAGCGAACGAGGAGGTGGGCCATGGCCACGGTCTTCAGATGCCGGGCTTGCGGAGCAACGCTCTCGGCGAGCCTTCACCACACGGAATGGCAACGGCTGCCGCGCGTCCCGGGCCCTCGCGCCGGATCGGTTGCTGCCGCCCCGGCGGCTCGGCCGGCCCCAACCTGATGAGCGGCAGCTGTGGGGCCGAGGTCGGCATCGAGATATCGGACTGCTGGACGGAGTTCGACGTCCGACTCCTGCTCGCCGAGGCCTTGCAGGACGACTCTGTCGGTGGCCTCGCCTAGCCTCCGACCATGAGCATGACCGGTGAGTACCTGCGCGTCACGACTGCTGAGCTGGACCGGGCGATCCGCGACCCCGACTGGGCGCTGGACTTCGTCGAGGAGGTCCAGGACACGGGGGAGAAGACGGAGCCCGCGCCGGCCGAAGCGCGGCACTACAGCACGTACAAGACGTGGGACATGCTCCGCTTCCTGCTGGCGCGCGCCGAGTTCCCCGTGAACGTGATCCTCGGCGAGGAGCCGTTCGCGGAGGACGAGGACTGGGGATACGGGCCCCCGAGATACCTGCGCCCAGAGCGGGTCCGGCTCGCGGCGGAAACCCTGCGTGCCACCACCTATGCCCAGCTCATCCATGACGTGGACCCGGCCGAACTGACCACCGCCGAGGTGTATCCCCTCGGCTGGAACGAGCCCGGCTCACTGGAATGGGCGCTCCCTTGGTACGACGGCCTCACCCGGTTCTTCGAGGCAGCTGCCGGGTCGGACGACGCGATGCTCGTCTGGCTGGAATGACGGGCCACGCGCACACCGTCGTTGCTGTCCTTCACTCCCTTACGGCACGACAAAGCCCCCTCCGGGATGATCCCGAGGGGGCTTTGACCTGTGTGCACTCGGCAGGATTCGAACCTGCAACCTTCTGATCCGTAGTCAGATGCTCTATCCGTTAAGCTACGAGTGCTTGTTCTGTTTTCCGCCGGTCCTGGTCCGTTTGGCCCGCTCTCGGCGACAGGAAGAACATTACATGACTGCCGTCGCCATGTGAAATCCGTTTGCCGCACCCCTTGTGACCTGCGAAAACGCCTCAGCAGGCACCCTGGGGAACGACGAAGCCCCGGTCGTGTGGACCGGGGCTTCGGTGATCAAGCGCGGAGGCGGAGGGATTTGAACCCTCGATGGGCTTTAAGGCCCAAACCGCATTAGCAGTGCGGCGCCATAGACCGGACTAGGCGACGCCTCCCGCACAACCGCCCGCGCGAGCGCGAGTGGTGCGTGCAGATGATGACACAGCCGAGTGGGCTGTCACCAATCGCCTCCCACGGTACTAGGCGGAGAGGCCGCAGGGCAAAGCCGTATGGCACGTCGCGGCGGGTCGGAGAGTGTTCGGGAACGGTTCGTCAGGGACGTCCGGGATCGGCAGGGCGGGTCGGTCCACAGGGCTCCCCTCTCCTCCGTCCGCCGCAACCGTGGGGCCCGCGTGGCGTTAGTCAGGCCATGTTGCAGAACCCTCCCCCCACACCGCCGCAGGCGTCCTCCGCCCTCGCC
>NZ_LIQX01000095.1 GCF_001418475.1 Streptomyces ossamyceticus
CGGGGCGGGTGCGATCGGGGCGGGCGGCGCGGTCGCCGGTTCCTGGGCGGGTGCCGGTGCGGGCGGCGCGGCCGGCTGCTGCGGCGCGGCGGGCGGCGTCGGGGGCGCGGGCGGAGTGGTCGCGGTCGGTGCGGGCGCGGGCGGGGTCTGCCCGCTCGGCTGGTTGCCGGGGTCGCCCTGCTGCTGTCCGCTCGGCGCGGTCGAGGCCGGGGCTGGGGTCGTCATGGGTGCACTCCTGGTGCGGTTGGGCCCGCTGGGGCGGGCGTCAGGGCATGAAAAAAAGGGGGGCCCGCGCGGATGGCGGGCCCCCCTTCGGGGGTCGTGCTGTCGGTGGCGTGTGCTAGCTGGTCGTCTCCGGCTGGGACGACACGGGGCGGGTCTCGGCGTAGCCGCGAATCCACGCGGTCCGCAGCGTTGCCGTGCTCGGGTACGGGCATGACGTCGGCGGGTCGCCCCGCTTGCCGGCCTCGCGACCGGCCGTGACTGCCCTGACGATGTCCTCGCGCGTGCCCACGCTGCGCCCCCTCTACCTCTTGCTCTGCTGGTCGGACTCGTTCTTGCGGGCGCCGTCGGCCCATCGCTGGGGCTTGCCGACAACCGACTCGATGAACTCGGCCTGAGTGAGCCGGCCGTTCGCCGCCCACCACTCTTTCAACTCGTCGGACGCGCGCGCGTACGCGATGCGCGCGGGCCCGCTGAACAAGGAAACCGGGTTGATCCCGGCGGCGCGAGCCTTCTTGTTCAGCAGGTAGCCGTTTGTGTCGTTCTCGGCCTGTAGGTACTGGCGATACACGTACTCGTCGTACAGGGCGCGGGCCTCGCGGCGGGTGATCGTGTGCCGCTCGTCGGTGTCGCCCCCGTCCTCTTCGTGGGCGGCGGCGACGGCGGCGGCCTCGGCGGCGAACGACTCGTCGTCGGCGAGGCGTCCCCAATCCTCCGGGTCCGGCGCGGGCGCCATGGCCTCGGCGAGGGCGTCGCGGTCGGCGAGCAGGTCGGCGACCGGGTCGCCGCTGTCGGCCGGCTGCGGGAGGTCGACGGCGTCGCGCTGGTCCATCTCGGCGGCGCTGCTGAGCACTTCCTCGCTGGTCGCGTACTGCATGGCCCATGCGAGTTCGTCGTCGGACACGTCGGCGAGGTCGTCGAGCAGGCGCCCGCCGGGGAACAGGCGGGCGAGCAGGTCGCGGCGAGCGGCCTCGGCGGCGATCAGGGCGAGCGTGTCCGGGTCGGCGTCGCGGGCGCGTGCGGCGAGGTCGTGGTCGGACAGGCCGACCAGGTCGGGGGCCACCCCTGGCAGCTGGGCGGCGCGGTCGCGCCGGTCCATCTCCGCCATGACGCGCAGTGCGTCGCCGTCGGTCAAGTGCCGGTACGCCCGCGCGAGTTCGGTGTCGCTGAACCCGGCGAGGTCGTCGGCGAGGGTGCCGCCCGGCGCGATGCGGGCGAGCAGGTCGTCGAGGTCGCGGCGGTCGGCCTCGGCCTCGATCCGGGCGCGGGCGCGGTCGTCGAGCAGGCGGGAACGCTCGGCGGCGGCGAGCTGGTCGTCGCTCATCTCGCGTACCGACTGGTCGTCGCCGGACCACACGCGCGCGGCCTCGACCTGCTCGGGCGTGGCCTCGGTCCGCTTCTCGGGGAGGTTCGAGGCGCCCGGCTGCTCGCGGTGTCTCAACCGTCGTAGGTCGGGGTGGGCGGCGAGGTGCGACCGCATGGCGCCCTGCCACTGCCTGACCTTGAGTCGTGCGGAGCGCTGCGCTGCGGGCGTGACGGCGGCGGCCTCGCGGCGCTTGTGCTTCCTGATGTGCCGCTCGATCGCCCGCTGTCGCTGTCCGGCCTCGTATCCGGCGGGGTCGCTCTCGGCCTGCTCGATACGCGTCAGGCCGGGCGTGTACGCCGACACACTGTGTCGGCAATTCGGGTGCTGGAACCCGGCGAGGCGAGCCTCGTCGAGGGTGCCGGCGATCCGTACGGGGATCATGCGGCCGTCGTCGATGGCGTGCTCGACCTCGACCGTGCGCTCGCCGGTCGGGCCGTCGATGGCCAGTACGCGGCCCTCCCACGGGCGGCAGAGCGGGCACTCGCGCGGGGCGTCGCTGACGATGACCAGGTCGATACCGGCGTCGGACAGGGTCCGCATGTGCGCCTCGGTCGCGGCGCGGGCGACGGACGTCCGTACCGCCATTTCGGCGTAGCTGGTGAGCTGCCAACGGCGTCCAGCGCGGTCGGTGAACGCGCGTATGCCCTCGTCGGCGAACCGGCGCATGGCGTCTTGGGTGGCCTGTCGGCGGGTGCCGGTGCCGAGTAGAGGTGTGGCGGTGACCTCGGCGACGATCGCCCGGAACCGGTCGACGACGGCACGCAGTATCGAGCGGTGCGTCGAGGTGACGACGTCGACCGTTTCCCGTGCGAGGCGGTCGACGGCCTGAGCGTTGGGGGTCACGTCGTCGACCAGCCGGCGCGCGTCGTCGGACAGGGCGCCGAGCTCGGCGACCGCGGCGCGGTGTCCGGTGTTGTACGCCTCGGCGACGACGTCGAACACTTCCAGCGTGACCGCCGTGCCGAGTTCGTCGACCACGGCCCGTGAGGCGCGGCGCAGCTGCTGAACGGCGGCGAGCTTCCGCTCGACCCAACCGGGTGCGTCGAGGCCGGCGGCGAGCTGCCGGGCCACGATGCCCAACAGCCTTTCCTCGGCGTCCGCGTACAAGTCGCGTGTGTGCTCGGCGAGGTCTTCGACCATGCCCGGGTGAATCGGCATGCATCCCCCCATGTGGCGTTCGTCACGATGGGACTTGCGAGAACTGCCGAGGTGTTCCGAGGTGTTCCGAGGTGTTCCGAGGGGTGCACGACAGTGAATCTGGAGCATTTCGGAAATAGGGAACCTGGGGGGCGTACGCCTGGTGTGTGCCTGGTGTGTGCCCGTCCCTCCCAACTCCCCCTCGACCGCTTATGCTTAGGCCCGTCACCACCCGTGACCCCCGCGTTCGCCTCGCCGCGATCGTCGGCGAGGGCCCTGGACCCCAGGGCACTTTGGGGTCACTGGAGGTGGCGGACGATGAAGCGTCGCGAGGTACGCGGCAGGCGGAAGGGCAAGCGGAAGCCGGGCAATCGGCTGTCGTGGGTCGACTGGCTGCCGGTCATCAGGCTCATCATCGAATGGCTGCTGCGGTAGGGCTGGCACAGACAGCTCTGACGTGATCCCGTCGGGTACGGTACGGAAACTCAGCAATGAGCCCGGCCGACTGCTGCGCGACCGGGCTCACTAGCTGCACACCACGGCAAGGGCCTGATGTCTGGGGGCAACCAGGCATTGGGCCCTTCGCTGTGCAGAACACAGCGCACATGGTGTTTCACGTGAAACAGTACCTTGATGCAGACAACCGAGGAAAGTTATACGCGTCAAAATCGGTTGTGACGTTACCGATGACAATGCTGATGACATTGCCGATGTCAGTTCGGAAATGAACCGACGGGGTCGGGCGCGGCGGCGCCGGTCTCGGCGAGGATCGCCCGTACCTCGGCCTGTACTGCGGTGTCGTCCCATGTCGGGTTAAGGATCTTCACCTTCGTTGCCGTACTGACGGCCCCGGCGCGGTTGAGCAGGTCGAGCGTGGTCGCCGTCTGCTCTGCCGATTCCGCGACCCCGTCGCCGAACTCCACCCGTGGCCGTACGGGCGTGATCCTGCTGCCGAACAGCTTCGCGTCGAGCTGCAACAGGACGTGCACCATGTCGGCCACGCCGTGTCGCCAGTACCCGGCTTTCTTCCGGCGGGTGACCATCGAACGGGCGTCGCGGCTGTCGACCTGGGTCGCGGTCACCGGCTGCCCGTCGCTGTCGAGGCCGAACGACTGGGGCGAGTAGCCGGCTGCCTGTGCGGCCTGCCGCATGATCGCCTCGGACGTCTCGCGGTGCTCGGTGACCCTGATGTCGAACTGGTTCAGGGTGATCCCGGCGCCCTCGTTCGGCGGCATCTTCAGGGAGTGCCAGACTTCGCGGTCGTCGTCGAACGACGCCCCGCGCCCGGCGCCCTCGTTGCGTAGGTACCCGTCGGGGACGATCAGACGGGCGCGGGCGAGGCGGATGTCGCGCATCCACGATGTCCACGTTTCGTCGAGGGCGTCGAACTGGTCGTAGATCGGTGCTGCGTAGTCCGAGCGTCCGACCGGCGAGCCGCGAAACAGCCGGTTGGGCAGCATGTTGGGGATGTAGGCGGCGGTGAGCTGCTGAATGCCGGTCGTGATGGTGTCGCCGTCGGCGTCGAGGCTGTCGACCAGGTCGGCCGTGTCGGGGTGCTCGGTGAGTGGCACCCGGCGGCCGATGTTGTCGGCGGTCCCCTGGTACATGGCGTGCACGATGCGGCCGGACTCGTGCCGCTCGAAGTGCCGCCATACGGTCGAGGTCGTCGAACCTTCCAGCTCACGCCAGAAGTTGACGGCCCGCAGCAGGCCGAACCGCCACTCGGGTACGGCTCCGTCGGGCTGCATGACGGTGAGCAGGGGGCGCGGTACTAGGTCGCGGTCCCACGTCACCCGCAGGAACACCCCGGACAGGGCGGCGGCCTGCTCGGCGGCGCCGAGGAACACCTGTTGGGCGCGGCCCTCGTCGAGCAGCTGGTCGAGGCGTTCCTGTGTCGCGGTGTCCTCGACGGTGATCGTCGGCATGTCCGCGAACAGCAGGTCGGCCGACGTGCTCGCGATGTCGCCGGCGAGGGGGACGTGTAGCCGGTGGTCGCGCCGGTCGGCGCGGTGTGCGAACGACTTCCGGCCCCACAGACGACGACGCTCGGTGGGGCGCGGATTGTTGGTGTAGACGCGGGCGAGGCGCTTACGGTCGCCGCTGTACCACGCGTCGTCGAGGCGCATCGCGTCGTAGTACGGGGCCCATGCCGGGGGCGGCCACGCGGCGCCGTTGTCGGGGAGTGCCATCACCCGCCCCCTTCCTGCGCGGTCGCCTCGCACGCGTCGGCGGCACGGCGGAACAGGGCGGCGAGGGCGGGGCGTACCTGCTCGCCGGGGGCGAGGGTCAGTTCGCCTACCTCGACGGTGTGCTCGCCGACGGTGAGGGATACGGGAAGGGTGAACGCTGCGGCCATGGCGGCGGCCTCCTTACGCGGCGAGGGTGAGCAGGTGCCGCCATTCGTGGGCGGTCGAGTGGATCACGTACCTGAGCGCGTCGCACGAGTGATCGTTCGCCTTGACGGGCTTGTCCTCGCCCTTGTCGGCGGCCGTCTCGTCCCACACGTAGCCGGGCAGTTCGTCGAGCAGTCCCTCGCACGAGCGGTGTATGCGCAGCAGACCGGCGCCGAGCAGGTTCGCCACGGACCGGATTCCGTCCACCACTTCGTTGGAGGCGCGGGCGACGCCCTCGTACGAGTCGGCCCACAACTGCGTGATGAACGACGCCGCGCTCGGGTCGATGAACGTCCACTCGGGGGCGACGCCCTGCTCGGCAACCCACTTGCGCAGTGCGGCGCTGTACTGGGCGTCGGTCATCTGCCGGTGCGCGGTGCGGGAGTCGTGGCGCCACTCGGCGCACGCGTACAGCCGGCCGTCGACCCCCTCGCCGAGCAGGATCGCCGAGGTGGCGTTCACGGTGCCGTAGTCGACGCCGATCCAGTACCGGCGCATGGCCGGCAGGGTGTCGACGACGTGCTCGGCCTCGTCGAACATGTCGTAGATGGCGCCCTCGGCCTGGACCCACAGGCCCAACACGTTGCGCTTGTAGAACAGGCCGGTGTGCGTCGACTTGATCCGGGCTTTGTACTCGGGGTCAAGGCCGGGGTTGTCGTCCAACTGGAAGTGCCACGACCTGAGTCGGGCCTCTTCCGGCCTGAGCAGGTAGTCGCGGCGTAGCCAGTGATTCGGATTATCCGGGTTGGTGGTCGCGAAGATCTTCGACCCCGGCACGCTGCAACGCGCGGTGAGCTGGTCAAAGAACGACTTGGGGAGCGTGGTCGCCTCGTCCACGTACGCCCCGGCGCACGTCAGTCCCCTGACCTTCGGCTCGGCCTGGGCGTCGTTGGCGCCGAGGGCGTGGACGGTACGGCCGAGGACGGTCGCGGTCGCGGCGCCGCTGGTGTAGTGGACATCTTGGGCGACCTCGCCGAACACGTCGGGGTTCGTGAGCGGGCCGAACACGTTCCGGGCGAGGCTGTCGCGGGTGCGCCCGACCATGACCAGTTCGCCGCCGGTCGGCGGGTCGGCGACGTACCCCAACCACCGGAGCAGGCTCGCGATGGTCTTCCCGGACCTGACGGAGCCTTCCCAGAGGTTGAGGAACGCCGCGGCCTCGACGATCGAATCGACCTGCTTCGGCGACAGGCCGAGGTCACCCGTCATCGTCGCCGTCCGATGAACTGCTGTGCCGCTCGGCGTAGTTGCGGGCGAGTCCTTCCATGAGGCGCCCGATCACGGACCGGGAGCGCTCGCCGGCCTCGTCGCGCGGCGGGGCGAGCTTGAGGGACCGGTCGAGGGCGGCGCCTGCGGTGGCCATCATGGTGCGCCGGTCGGCGGGGGTCGGCTCGTCCTGCCACTTCTGGGCGTAGGTGTGATCCTTCCCGCCCCACTCGAAGTAGAGGTGTGGCTCGGTCATCCTGCCGATTTCGCGCTCGGCGACGTCGTGCAGGGTGAGCGCGAGTTCCGCACGGCGCGCGGCGAGGTCGGCACGGCGTACCCGGTTGGCGACCTCGACCTCGGCGGCGCGGTCGAACGTGAGCGGCGGGTCGCACGCTGCGGCGATCTTCGACACGGTCGAGGGCGACCGGCGGATCGCTCGGGCGATCTCGTTCCTGCTCTTGCCCTGGGCGTGCAGTTCGCGTACCTGCTCGCGGTCGCGGTCGTCGATGGGGCGTCCCACGGGCGGTCACCTCCTGCCGCTGAGGGGGCGCGCGGGGAAGCGCAACGGAACAATGAAGGTGGGGCGTGGGATTGGAGGACGCCATGCCTGGTCAACAGCAGAGCGAACAGGAAGCGGTGGAACGCGCAGCAGATGTAGCACTTGCTGAAGACCGGCCCGTGACCGTTGAAGGCTTCGGGCTGATAGTCGCGCCAGACACAGTCATGACGGAAGGGATGGCCAACAACCAGGCCACACCAGCTACCCGGACACTGCGCCGCGCGGACGGGCGCACGGTGTACGTCTACAAGTGGAGCGGGTGACCAATTCTGGGCACGCCGAAGACGGGCCCCACTTTAGGTCACGGAACGATAACGGCGCAAGCGGCTTGTACGACGCACGCGCGCGGGCGCATGACGCCCTCGCGTCCGGACGCGCGCACGCGCCCCGCCGTGTCGTACAGCGGGGCGCGCAGCTGTCATACGTCCTGGTCAGGCTGTCGGACGGGCCGGTGAGGCTTGACGTTCGCCGTCACGATCTCGGGCGCGACGCCCGTCGGGACGATCCCGCGCTTCCATGCTCCGTCGTACACGTTGGCGAGGATGAGTAACGCTTGTCGGACGGCGGCGGACGCGTCGCAACCGGTCTGCATGATGACGCGTAGGTCGTCCCACATCCCTTCGTCGAGGATGCGCACGGACAGGGACCGGCCGACGTCGGGCGGGAGGTTCGGGGCCTTGGTCGGCTGCTGGGTAGGGTTGGCGGTAGCCATCGGTTAGGGGTCGCTCCGATCTGGTGGTCAGGGCCCGCCCATACGGTTTGTGAGGAACCGGGCGGGCCCGCGCTGTGTGTGCGGGCCTACTGCTCGTCGGTGGTGGGCGGGCTGACTCCGTCGGGGTCGGCGGCGCGCTGCTCGCGCAGAATCGCGTACACCCGGGACTCGGTGAGGCCGACCTCTTCGGCGATCTGCGGAACGTCCTTACCGCGGTTGGTCTCGGCCATGACGACCAACGGCGTCGCTGCCTTGGCGGCCTCCCCTGCGAGGCGCAGCGCGCGCACGTCGTCGAGGGTGAGTTCGTCGGCGAGCTGGGCGAGGTAGCTGGTCCGCTGCTCGCGCTGGGCGTAGTGCTCGGCGATCTCGTAGACGTATGCGAGGGGGTCGGCGTCGGTCGGGTTCGGGTCACCCGCGAGGGCGCGGTCGGCGACGATCTGCCGTTCGTGCTCCGTGATCAGGGCGAACAGCTGGTCGCGGAACTTCTCGGTTGCTGGCTGGTCGCTCGCCGTCCGGTGGCGCCGTGCGCGTCGGCTGATCTCGACCGACGAAAGCGGCCGGACTTCGGGCTCGCCCTCGTCGGGGCTGGGCTGCTGGTGGTCGCTGGTGCTCAACTGGTGGTGCTCCTGTCGGTGGTCGGGGCCCGCCCTCGGGCGAGGGCGGGCGGGGCGGTCAGGCGGCGAACAGGGCGACCTGTTCGGGCGCGTGCGGTACGCCGTCGAGGGTGAGCTGTTCGGGGCGGCGCGGTCGCCATGGCGCGGGCGTCCTCAGCATGCCGGCGGGCTCGACGGCCTCGACCTCGGCCTCGGTTCGCCACTCGGCGGCGACGGCCTCGGCCTCGGCGCGGTCGCGGGCCTCGGCCCGTACGCACCGTTTGCACAGCTGCCACCCGCGCACGGCGGCGAAGATCCAGTTACGCCCGCCCGCGCGGCGCCCGCAGTACAGCTCTTGGGTTCCGGGGCGGCGGTAGTGACCGGTCGTCTTGCGGGCGGCGCCGCGCACTGCGTAGGGCTCCACAGGGGTTCGCTCCTCGGCGGGGCCCGCCCTCGGCGGGGCCCGCCCTCGGCGGGCGGGCCCCCTCGGCGGTCAGGCGGCGGGGACGATCAGGACTGGGGCGGCGGCGGGCCACGGGTCGCACACGTCCCACGGGTTGTCGTCGCCGAGGTCGACGACGGGGCCCTCGTGGTCGGCCATGGTGGCGCATGACCCACACCCGCACGTCGGGTTGTAGGGCTTGGGGCGGGCGGTGTACTGGTCGTTGAAGTAGTCGGCGGCGGGCATGCGGCCCTGGGGGCCGCTGAACGACGCGAGGACGGTGTCGCCGTCGGCGACCTGGTCGGCGCGCACCATGCGGGCGGCGGCGGGGTCGACCAGCAGCGGGGCGTGGTCCTCGTCGGCGGAGTACGCCGTCACGACCACGGGGAAGAACTCGACGAACATCGTGTGTCCCTTCGGGCGGGGGCGCCCGCGCGGGGCGCCCCCTCGGTGGTCGGTCAGGCGCGGGCGTCGAGGATGTGGGCGCGGGCGGCGAGCGCGGCCGTCTCGATCGTCTTCCACTTGCCGTCGAGGTTGTCGAGGCCGCCGTACGGGGCGCGGATGATGGCGACCTCGATCGGGCGGTCGGGGTAGATCAGGGCGCGGGGCTCGCGGTCCTCGAACAGGACGGCGATCCCCTCGTCGTTCCAGCCGAGGACCCAACCCATGGTGCTGACGTGCGGGTACTCCTCGCGCTCGTCGTCGTCGAGCAGGGCGTCGCGGAAGCGGCGCGGCAGGAAGGTGATCAGGCGGGTGGGGCGCAGCTTCTCGACGGCGAGGGCGAACGCGTTCTCGCGGGTGCTGATGCCCGCGCCGAGGTAGTCGCGGCTGGGGTAGATGTCGCCCTCGGCGGGGATCTTGGCGACGGCCCAGTACCCGTCAAGGGGCTTGCTGGCCGTGTTGAAGACGGCGAATGTGTCGCCGTTGAACTCGAACGTGGAACGGCCCTCGGCGTCGGGCTCGGCGAGCTGGGGCTCGGCGGCGGCCTCGCGGTGGTGGGTGCCGTCGCACTCGGCGGCGCGATCGGTCTCGGCGCAGTCGCACGGGCACCCGCAGTCGGTCACGGGGCGCACGAAGAACACGAACGCGTCGACCGTGTGCTCGCCGACCAGTTCGGCGACGGTCTCGCACTTGGCGAGGCGGTCGTACAGCTCGTCGAACGGAGCGTCGTCCTCGACGTCCTCGGCGACTCCGGAGATGTCCCCTTCGAGCCAAGCGAAGATCTCGGCGACGTCCTCGCCGATGCACTCGACCCGGTACTCGGAGTCGAGGCCGATCTCGTGAAATCCCACGTGGTAGCGCGTGCGGTTGGTGTTCATCGGGGGTCGCTCCCTTGGTTGGTGTGGCGGGTGAGGTCCGCCGTGCTGTTGTGGGAGCACTGTAACTACTTCTGAAGCGACTTCACAAGCGGGTTCACAAGTTGGTTCACGGATGGGGCGCCCAGCAACGGCCGGGCGCCCCGCGCGAGTTGGCCGGTCCCTACGCGGCCGGTCGCTCGCGAGCCTCGGCGAGGGCGGCCCACAGGGCGACCAGGTCGGCCCCCCGCCACACTCCCGACCGGCGGCCGTCGGCGGGCGCGGTGCACGCTGCGCCGGTCGAGCAGGCGACGACCGGCTCGCCCCCCGGACGGGTCCGGCCGGTCAGGCTCCCCCCGCACCACGGGCACGCCTTGGCGAGGGCCGTCGTGCGGCCGTCGCGGCCGAGGGCCCGCTCGACGGAGCGCCGGGCTCGCGCGGCGGTCGCGGCGACCTCGTCGAGCAGGCGGGCGGGCATCGGCTCGAACAGGTCGCCGTACTCCTCGCCGAGGGCCCGGCCCTCGACCCACACGGCGGCCCAGTGCAACCCGAACGCCCGGCTACCGGCCGAGGCGGCGCTCGCCGGTCCGGCGTCGCGGTGCGTGGGCGGGTGCCACCGTGCGGGGTCGGCGGCGTCGGCCTGGTCGGGGACGAACCGGCCCCGGCTGTCGCGCGCCGGTCGTATGGAGCGCTGCACCTGCTCGGCGACGGCGTCGGCGAGGTCGAACAGCTCGCGCTCGACCTCGATCGCGGCATCGAGGGCGTCGAGGTTGAGCGGGGCTGGGTGCTCGCGCAGCAGCAGGGGGAGCCGGCCGACGGCGGCCTCGACCGGCTGCTCGCCGTCCTCGGCGTGGTCGGCGGCGGCGAGCTGGTCGAGGAACCCGGCGCACTCGCGCGGGGGCCACTCGGCGGCCGGTCGGCGGCCGACGGCGGCGAGCAGGTCGCCCCACTGCTCGCGTACGGCGGCGAGGTCGACGGCGGCGCGGCGGGCGACCGGCGGCGCGGCCTGGGCGAGGGGGGTCGTCATGGTGGCTGCTCCTGTGCTCAGTGCTGGGCGAGGGCGTCGCGGACGGCGTCGTACGCGTCGTGCAAGCCGTTGGCGTACGCGAGGCCGTTCGGGAGTCCGAGGCGGGGCCGGGGCGTGGTGGGCAGCAGGGCCCGCACGGCGTCGGTCTGCCGAACCGCGGTCCGGAAGGTATCGAGGGCGCCGGGCCCGAACACGGCCCGGTACGCCCGTAGTTGCTCCTCGGCGTCCGCGGCGCGCTGCTCGGCCTCGGCGCGGTCGCCCTCCAACTCGCGTACGACGGCGTCGGCCGCTTCCCGGTGCTGGGCGAGTGCGCGCGTGCTGCCGGCGTTGGCCTTACGGCACTCGTCGGCGGTGCGCTGCTCCTCGGCGACGTACTCACGCAACAGGGTGGCCTCGGTGGGGGACAACCGGCCGCGTTCAGCGCGGGCGAGCAGGACATCGAGGGCGGCGCGGCGGTCGCGGCGAGCGTGGTCGCGGCCCTTCGTACGAGAGTGCCGACGGCGTCGGGCGGGGGCGTTCGTCACTGGTGGTTCTCCTGGGCTCGCTCGGTGAGGGCCGAGCAGGTCGGGCACTGGTCGGGGCGGGCGCAACCTGTGCGGGCGAGGCGCAACAGGGCGCGGTCGGCGCGGGCGCGGCGGCCGGCGAGGGGGCCGGGGTCGCGCCGGCATGCCCTCAGGCCGAGGGGCACGCCGGACGCGAGGACGGCGGCGACGGTGGCGAGACCGGCGAGGCTGCTCACGCGAGGGCCTGCTCGCGGTGAGTGTCGAGCGAGGCGACGGCGACGGCGTCGGGAATGCGGGTCATGGGGTGGTGCTCCTGTCCTCGGGTCGGAGGGGGCGGGGCGCTGCTCGCGCGCGCGGGCGGGTCCGCGTCCGGACGCGCGGCCGGTCACGCGGCCTGTGCGAGGGCGCGATCGGCACGGCGGCGAATGGGCTCGACGGTGGCGAGGCGGGCCTCGCGCTGCTCGGTGCGTTTGGCGCGGGCGGACGCGTTCTTGCACTTCCGGCACTTCCGCGTTCCGTTCTTCGCGCGGATGGTGTTCGCCTGGTCGTAGGCGTGGTCGGCCGGGCAGTGCGTCACGGCGGCGCGAGCGGCGACGTGGTTCGCCGAGCGAAGGATGTTGACGCGGTGCGTGACGGCGTCGAGGTGGCCGGGGGCGACGCACTCGCGGCGGCGGCACCGGTGGTCGACCTCAAGACCGGCGGGTATCGGGCCGTTGGCCTGCTCGTACGCGTAGCGGTGGGCCTTGACCGTGCGGCCGGCGACCCAAAAAGTGCCGTAGCCCTTCTCGTTCTGGGCGCCGTCCCACAGATGGCAGGGGCCGGGGCAGTCCCGGCGGAGTGACCAGGGGCCGGCGGTGTTCACCTTGTCGGCGAACCGCTCGGCCGGGGTGGGCCGGTCCATGGTGGCTACCTCCGACGGGAAGTCGTTCCGAATGTTCTTTCACGGTTGGTTCGTTCCTTCCAGGGTTGGAACATAGTGCACAGGGGGCGGCCTTGGTCACTCCGATTTCCGCCCCCGGGCGCGGTGTTACGCGGCTGCGGGGCGGTCGTCGGCCTCGGCGAGGACGATCGTCCATCCCATGGCGACCAGTTCCTCGACGACTTGCTCGGCCACGTCCCCGGCGGTGTCGAGGCCGTTCCCCCGTGCGTTCTCGACGCCCGCGCGTACGACGGCGAGGGCGGCGGCGGGGATCATCGCTGCGCCCCGGTGACATGGCGGGCGTCGCGGCGGCCGCACTGCTCGCGGGCGACCGGCGGACACACCATGAGCCGCGCGAGACCGGCGCGCTCGCGCTCGGACTTCTCGGCGGCGGCGATGCGGGCGGCCTCTTCCTGCTCGGCGCGGTGCCGCTCCTCGACGGCATGGCGGCGCTGCTCCTCCTCGGCGGCACGGCGCTCGGCGAGCAGGGCGGGGCCGTCCACTTCGAACCAGGTCGACCACCAGCCGTATCCGTGGTGCTGCTCGACGACCACGTACGCGCCCTGCTCGGCCATGTTCCGGGCGATGCGGCGGGCGGCCTTGCGGTCCTGCGTCGGCTTGATCGCCGGGCGGTCCGGATGCTGGTCCCACGATCCCGTGATCCGGTACCCGCTGTTGTTTTTTGTGCGGTCAGTCGCGCTCGCGCGGCGTCGGTGCGGGGCGCGCTCGGGGTGCTTCCTGCGGCTGGTCATGCGGCCGGCTCCTTCGGTGCGTGGCGGCGGGCGGTGGCGAGGTCGAGGCGCGAGGGGTGGGCGGTGCGGCGCGGGTTGCGGCGGTGGTTCACGCAGGGCTCCCCGGCGCGGGCGTGGCAGTGCACGTGCGGGCACGCGACGTCGAGCGGGTCGGGCAGTCCCTCGACGGCGCGGCGTTCGCGTTCGGCGCGGCGCGGCCGGAACTCGGCGAGGGCCTGCGCGACGGTGCGCGGGACGTAGTCGCCGAGGGCGGCGAGGCGTTCGGCGACCTCGGGCGCGGGCCCGCCGGTCAGTTCCCGGAACGTCGCGGCGGTCGCCGTGCCGGTCGCCACGGCGTTGCGGGTGCCGAGCAGTTCGGCGCGGTACGCGGCGGGGTCGTCCGGGTCGGCGGCGGGCACGGGGTCGTGGTGGCGGTCGACGACGTCGCGGCGGAAGTCGTGCCACGGACGGGACACGTCCGACGGCTTGATCGGGTAGGGCGAGGTCGCGATGTGGTGGCGCACGACCTGTGCGGCGTCCCAGTGGCGGCCGTTGGGGTGGGGGGCGGTCGTGGCGACGTCGGCGAGCAGGTCGGCCCACTGGTCGAGGGTTTCCTCGGCGGCGGCCTGGTCTGCGGGCGCGGTGCGCGGGTCGAGGCGCACGGCGTACGCGAGCAGGGCCGCGACCTCTTGGCGGTTCACTGGGCGGACTCCTTCGGGTCGTCGAGGGCGGCGGTACGGAACAGGTCGGCGGCGCGCTGCACACGGCCGGGGCGGGCGGCGTCGAGCGGGATCACGTCGGCATCGGGCGAGGTCGGGGTACCGGTGGGCACCGGGGGGAGCGCGGTCCAGCCGGGCAGGAAGTACCGGACCGACCGAGGGCGGGAGCGGGCGCGGCGCCACTGCTCGCGGGCGTGGTCGACCAGGGCGGGGACGGCGGTCCGCTTCACGATCGCCTCAAGGCGGAACCATTCGGCCTCGGCGAGGGACCACTCGACGACGACGCCCGCGGCGGTGAGCGCGTCACACAACGGCCGAAGGTTCACCGGCACGGCGGGGGTCGGGCCGTAGCTAGCTTGCTGTACCTCCGTAGGAGGTACAGCAGGACGGGACGGGTCGGGTCGGGGGGACCGTGACGGGTCCATACCGTCACGCTGTGACGGGTCGCCCTGACCTGCGATGTCTTCCGGAAACTCGATCTGATTCGCGGACGGTTCACGATTTTCGGGCGACGGATCGTCGTCGATTCGCTCACGATTCGCCGACGGATCGAGCGGATTACGCTCCTGGTTCCGCTGTTCGGCGGCGCGTTCGCGGGCCCGCTGCTGGCGCTCGGCAGACCTCGCGCGCTCATCCTCGACGCGCGCGCGGGTGGGGTTGTAGATCAGGAAGTCGTGCATCACGTAGTCGCCGGGGGCCGGCTGCGCGCACCGGTCGCAGCTGTGCCCGTGGGCGTGCCACAGACCGGCGGCGACCAGCTTCCGGGCCTGCGGCGCGGTGCCGTACAGCTGGGCGACGACGCCCGGAACCGTGCCCTCGGTGAGGTGCTGGGCGGCGTAGGCGCCCGCCTTGACCCACAGGCCGACGGCGGCGTTACCGGCCTTGAGCGTCTTGGGGTGCCCGTAAAACGTGTCGTCGACTTTGAACCAGGTCACAGGGGTTGTGCTCCTCGGCATGGGGCGCCCGGGGCGAGGGGCGTCGGCGGCTCGTCCTCGCCCCGGGGCAGTTCAGGCGGCATCGGTCACGTACGGGCGGGTCCGTGCCGGCTGGTGCTCCTCGCACCGTGGCCCGCACGGATACGGCCGTACCTCGGAGTCGTGGCACGTCGGGTTGCCGTGTCCACAACTCGGCTTGCTGGCAAGCCGGTTGCACTCGGCGCAGTACCGGCGGCCGTCGGCACGGTGGCGACCGTGTACGGCCTGGTCGTGCTTGCACTTCGGCGGCCGGTGCCGCATGCCCTTGACGTCGGCGAGGGCGGCGCGCTCGCGCTTCCGGGTCTCCTGGTCGTCGACATGGGCGGGCGAGCAGCAGGTCGGCACGTCGCATGACGGGGAGACGTTGCCGGCCGGGGCCCGGCCGTGCCACAGGATGAACGCGGCCTGAAACGCGGTGTACGACGTGCCCTTGTGCTGGAACCGGCCCCCGCCCTTGGCAGGGGTGCCGGTCCATTCGCGGTGTCCGCCCTCGGTCTCGCGGGTGCGCTTGAGGAACGCGAGGGCGAGGTCGACGGAAACGCCCCGTACGGGCGTGGCGGCGCTCATGCGGCCAGTCCGAACCGTGCGGCGATCCCGGCGCGGTGCAGTAGGAACCGCAGCGCGTACGCGGCCTGTTGCGGCACGACGCCGTTCCCGAGTGCCTTGAGCTGGGCGGGGCGGGACAGGCCCGGTACGCCCGTGACGTGGGCGAGGGGAAGACCCATCATCCACTCGACGAACGCCGGGGTCAGGCGGCCTCGATCGTCAGTTGGCCGGGGTGCCGGTCGGCCCGTGACCGCTTCCCACCGTTCGACGGCTGGGGCGTACTCGCCCCAATCGACGCTGCCGCGTTCGCCAGTGTCGGCGTCCCGTCCCCGTACTTCTGGTTCGGGCTCGCCTTGGTTCCGTCGCTCGCCCTCGGGGTCGGGTACATCGGAATGACGACCTCGGACAGGGGCGGCCGGAACCCCTCGCTCGACCGGCGGCCCGGCGTCCCGGTGTCGCTCGCCCTCGGCGTCGGTAGCAGGTGCTCGACCTCGTCGGCGAGTGTCGGACCATGCCCGCCCCGCTTCCTCTTCTCCGGATGCTGCGACCCGCCGCTCATCCCCAGTGAGGCCGTCGGCGTCTTCAGCAGCTGCACGACCGCCGGTAGGCCGTCCGGGTGTCCCTTCCCCCGGCTGTCCCTCGCGAGGGGCGTCGGAAGCTGCGCGATGCGCGCCCGCAAGGTGTCGTTGCGGTTCCCGTCCGGGGTCCCCGGCCCGTTCCACTCGCTCGTGGTCGGCGTCGGCAGCAGGCCACGCGATGATGAAAACGCGCTCACGCTGGTGCGGGGCCCCGACGTCGGATGCGCGCTGCACGTGCCATTCCGCATCGAACCCGAGGTCGGCCAAGTCGCCGAGTACGGCGCCGATAGCTCGAAGAGTGTCGGCGTCTCCGCCGTCCGCATCCACAGGCGTTCCGTCGGGTCCCACACCGCGAACGGCCTTGGCTGAGAGAAGACCGCGGACATTTTCGATCACCACCAATCGGGGCTTGAGTACGGATATGGCGTGCGCGACGTGGAACCACAGGCCGGAGCGGGTTCCCTTGATCACGCGCTCGGGTGGCGGGCCCGACGGGTCGGCGAGGTCGCGGGCGTTGAGTTCGGCGACCGCGGCGGCGGCCACCACACCGGACAGGCGCGAGGGAACGGCGCCGGACGGCGCGGCGGCCTCGCACGTCGTGAGGTCGTGGTCGCCCCAACGGCAGTTCCCGCACAGCAGGACGCCGGCGGGTACGACGGTGTCGCCGATCAGGCCCGCGCGCTTGCCGGCGAGGCTCACGTCGGTGCAGGGGAAACCGGACGTGAGGACGTCGACCGGCTCGACCTCCGACCAGTCAACGGCCGTGATATCGCCGTGGTTTGGAACGTCGGGCCAGTGATGGGCGAGGATGCGCGCGGCGTACTGGTGTTTGTCGCCCGGTTCGTACTGGCAGTGCCACGCCACGGACGCGCCGAGGACGTCGCAGACGGCCATGTCGAGGCCGCCGTATCCGGAACACAGCGACCCCACCCGCAGCGCGTCGCCCTCATCGATGGCGAGCTGTCCCGGCACCATCTCGACGGCCCGCTCGGCGAGCAGCTTCCCGACCGTGTCGAGGGTGAGACTCACGCGGCCTCACCTCTGCCGAGGGACGCCGCGTTGCGCATCCGTGCGGCGAGGCGGTGGGTGATGAGACCGGCGCGGGGGTCGACGTACACGGCGAGGCGGGCGATACGACGGGCGAGGGTGAGCGCGTCGTCGGGGCCGAGCAGATCGTCGAGGTTGTCGGCGGGCGGCGCCTCGGCGAGCAGGGCCTCGCGGCTCCCGTCGGCCTCGGCGGCGCGAATGGCGCGCTCGTGCTCGGGCATGTCCTCGCTCACGACGGCGTGATCGAGGCGGACGACGTTCGCCCCGTGGTGCGTGAGCAGGTGGCCGACCGTGTCGGGGTCGGCGGTGTACGCGACGGCGAGTGCGTCGAGCAGCTGCTCGGCACGGTCGGCGATCGGCAGACGGACGGCGAGGCCGTCGGCGGTGAGCGTCGGACGGATCATCGGCGCAGCTCCTCGGGCATGACCGGTGTGTCGACGGCGAGGGCGCCCGTGATCGCGTCGTAGACCTGCGGTCGGGTCCAGTCGGCGGCGGGGAACATCCGCAGCAGCAGGCCGCGGGCGGCGCGGTGCGCGTCGCGGTCGGCCTTGACCGGCCCGCCGAGGGCGTCGCCGAGGACGACCCACGTCGTGAGGCGCTGCTCGCCGTCGTGTTCGGTCCGTACAGGGGCGGTCCGCACGCGCACGGTGCCGGGGGCGATCTGGTCCAGCTGCCGGGCGATCACGGCCGTGCGGATGGTGTGCTTCTCGGCGTCCGCGCTCGGTGTGGCGGCGGTACGCTCAGGGGTGTTCACGATCGGTACCTCTCGGGGTTCGGTCGGGCGGGCCGTCCGGGCGCAATCCGGGCGGCCCGCCGTGTTTTCAGGCGGCGGCGCGGTGCTCGACGGCGGGCGCCTGCCGTCGCTGGTCGCGTTCGAGGCGGCGCAAGATCAGTTCCGTTGCGGAGTCGAGGCGACCGGCGGCGCGGTCGCTGTCTCGGCGGTCGCGGGCGGCGTCGAGGACACGGCGGGCGTTCGCGAACGCCTGCTCGCGGGAGATCACGGGGCCGGTCATGCGGCGGACCGCTTGACCAGCTGGCCGGCCGAAACGCCGTAGTGCTCCTCGACGGCGGCGGCTACGTTCGCGCTCGGGGCGGTGTGCCCGTGCCACAGGCGCCATGCGGTGTTCCGCGCAACCTTCAACCGGCGTGCGGTGTCTGACGGTTTGTGATCACCCGCTTTGCGGGCGGCGGTGACCAGGGCCTCGCGGTCATACACGGCATCGTCCTTTCGTGGTTGGTTCACTCCTTCCATGGATGGAACGTAGCATGATGGAACGTGTGGGGAAACTGTGAAGTCCTGCCGCTTCAAAGTGCATTGACACTCGGCATATGCCCGACAACAATCGGTCACCTGTTCGAGTGCGCCGCCGCAGTTCAGGGGGTGAACCGTGTTAAAAGTGTGCGATCAGGACAGGTTCAAGACGGCCCGTAGCCGGACCCATCCATGCGCGGTATGTTCCATCCATGGAACAGAACAACCAGCCGGGGAGCGACAAGGCGACCCCTGCCGAGTTCGCGCGATGGCTCCGCGATCAGCTCGAACGGCGCGGCTACGACATGCGACCCAGGGGCGGCGGACAAAGCCGGTTCGTCGCAGATTCGGGCCTGAGTGTTGGCACGATCAGCCGCATTCTCAACAAGCAGGGCGCGCAGGACATCAAGGTTCTGGAAGCCCTCGCCCACGCCCTTGATCTGCCGCTCGCTGAGGTGCTGATCGCCGCCGGCGTCCTCAGTCGCCGAGAGCTAGCCGACGTCCAAAACCCCGCCCCGCGCCCCGACGGTCCACTCACGCCAGAGCAGGCCGCAGAGGAAATGGGCATCGAGGACCCCGAGGACGTCGCGCATTTCGTCAACACAACCGAGTTCCTGATCAGGCGCCGCGCCAAGACTCGCAACGGACGCGCCGCCGAGAATTGACGCACGGAGGCACCGCAAGTGACCCACCGATTCACGCCCGCATTCGCTCTACTGCTGCTTCTGGCGGGGCAGTCCGCGGGCGTCCTCGGCCTGCTCGGTGACAACGATGCCTTATGGCAGGCCGGGCTGTTCATCACCCTTACCGCTGTCCCGCTGCTCATCGTCCGCACCGTCCACAACTCCCAGCAAGCCACCACCGACCAGCTCGCCGACGCCGACCGCGCCGGATACGTCCGCGCCCTCGACCACGTCGCCCGCGGTCTGCTCGACGCACCCACCCCGCCCGAACCGGGCCACAGGGAGGACCGCGCCGAGCAGGACGCGGGCAACGTGATCACGCTTCGCCCGAGCCATGTTCGACCAAGCGAACGGAAGGCGCAGTGACAACAGCGCAGTTACCAGCCACTTTCAGAACGAAACAGCTCACGCCGTATGTCGGCTACATTCGGGTATCCACCTGGAAAGAGGAGAAGATCAGCCCCGAACTCCAGCGCAAGGCCATTCTTGATTGGGCCAAGCGAAACGGGTCGGAAATCACCGAGTGGATCGAAGACCTCGACACGACCGGCCGCAACTTCAAACGCAAGATCATGCGGGCGATCGAGATCGTCGAGAAGGGGCGCGAGAAGGGAATCGCCGTATGGCGGTACTCCCGCTTCGGCCGCGACCGCGCCGGAAACGCGATCAACCTCGCGAGGGTCGAAACCATCGGCGGACAACTGGTCAGCGCCACCGAACCCGTTGACGCGACGACGGCCATCGGCCGGTTCCAGCGCGGCATGATCCTTGAGTTCGCCGCGTTCGAGTCCGACCGCATCGGCGAGGCATGGGCGGAGACGCACCAGCACCGCCGTGCGAAGGGCCTACCGGCCACCGGCCGCCCACGGTTCGGGTACATCTGGCACCGCCGATGGAACCCCCGAACCGAGACCCTGCAAGAGGAGAAGTACGAGCCCCATCCCAACCTCGGGCCCATCGTCGCCGAGTTGTACCGGCGATACGCCGACAAGACCAAGCCCCAGGGTTTCAGTGCTCTGTGCGGGTGGCTCAACAAGCACGGCTATCGCACCACGCGCGAAACCCTGTGGAGCACGCCGACGCTCACCCGCTACATGGACAGCGGCTTTGCCGCCGGCCTGCTGCGCATCCATGACGACGAATGCAAGTGCAACGGGAGGAAGACAAACGGAACGTGCCCGAACTACTTCCTTGTTCAGGGCGCGCACGAGGAACTGATCGATTGGGACCTCTGGCAGGCGTACCGCGCCAGACGAAAAGAAGTGCAGAACACCCCACCCCGCGCCCGTAACACCCTGTACCAACTCACCGGCCTGGTACGTCATGGAACGTGCCGAGGCGGTACCAGCATGACCACCGCACGATGGAAGACCACTGGGGGCAAGCCCTACAACAAGCCCGGATACGCCTACCGCTGCACACTCCGCGCGCAGGCCGGTAGCACGTCGTGCGACAGCCTGTGGATTCCACGCACGGAGGTAGAAAGCGAGGTCGAGAAGTGGCTCAAGCGCGAGGCCGCCCCCGGCATCGACACCGCGCCGCCGACCGAGAACACCAACGAACCACAGGTCGACGAGCGGGCTCTCGCCAAGCAGGCACGGGGCAAGCTGCAAGGGGAGTACAGCACGATCGAGGCATCTCTCACCCGCTTGATCATGGACGCCAACGACAACCCCGAGAAGTACCCGGCGGGGGCGTTCGAGCGGGCACGCGACACGTACCTCGATCGGCAAGAGAAGATCAAGAAGCAGCTTGAAAAGCTGGTCGACGTCGAGGAGACGCCCAAGCGGTCAGACTTTGACCGGCTGGTCGTCGGTGTAGCCCAGGAGTGGCGGACGCTCAACACCACCGAGCGGAACGCCATGCTCAAGCAGCTGGTACGCCGTGTCGCCCTTGTGCGTCGCAAGGACGAGAACGGCGAGCCCATACCCGGCGCCGAGGGCGTCGAGGTGCAGGTTCATCCCCTGTGGGAGCCGGACCCGTGGGAGCCGGCTCGTATCTGTCGAGGACAGTTCGGCACCGTTACGGCTGGTCTGTGGCTCGCTGCTGAGCTGTGGACACGTCCCGACACCTGGGAACAGATTCCCCCGAGGTAGTGACATACCGAGTGGTATGCCCCGAGAATCGCGAGCAGGCAATACGGCTGCGTATCTCAATGGGGAGGCCCACCGGTGTACGGCACGATGCAAGATGTACCACTGTTGATCTCGCGCATTCTGGAGCACGGGCGAAGCATTCACGGTTCGTCGCAGGTCACCACATGGACCGGCGAGGCCGAACCGCACCGCCGTAGCTTTGCCGAGATTGGCAACCGCGCCGCCCAGCTGGCTCACGCACTCCGCGACGATTTGGGAGTACGCGAGGACGATGTTTTGGGCACACTGATGTGGAACAACGCGGAGCACGTCGAGGCGTACTTCGCGATCCCCTCCATGGGAGCCGTCCTCCACACCCTGAACCTGCGCCTGCCCCCCGAGCAGCTCGCCTGGATCGTCAACCACGCCGCCGACCGGGTGATCATCGCCAACGGCTCGCTGCTCCCCCTCCTCGCGCCGCTCCTCCCGCACCTCAAGCCGGTGGAGCACGTCGTCGTGTCCGGCCCCGGCGACCGGTCGCTGCTCGCCGGAGCGAGCGTCCAGGTGCACGAGTACGAGGACCTGATCGCCGGCAAGCCGACCACGTACGACTGGCCCGAGCTGGACGAGCGCTCCGCCGCGGCCATGTGCTACACCTCCGGCACCACCGGCGACCCCAAGGGCGTCGTCTACTCCCACCGCTCGATCTACCTGCACTCCATGCAGGTCAACATGGCCCAGTCCATGGGCCTGACGGACGCGGACCTCTCCCTCGTCGTCGTCCCGCAGTTCCATGTGAACGCCTGGGGCCTGCCCCACGCGACGTTCATGACCGGCGTCAACATGCTCATGCCGGACCGGTTCCTACAGCCCGCCCCCCTCGCCGAGATGATCGAGACGCAGAAGCCGACCCACGCCGCCGCCGTCCCCACCATCTGGCAGGGCCTGCTCGCCGAGCTGCACGCCCGGCCGCGCGAGGTCTCCTCCCTCACCCAGGTCACCATCGGCGGTTCCGCCTGCCCGCCCGCGCTCATGGAGGCCTTCGACAAGCTCGGTATGCGGGTCTGCCACGCCTGGGGCATGACGGAGACGTCCCCGCTGGGCACCATCGCCCGGCCGCCGGCCCATGTCGAGGCCGGTTCGGAGGAGGAGCTCGCGTACCGCCTCACCCAGGGCCGCTTCCCCGCCTCCGTGGAGGCCCGCCTCACCGGCCCCGGCGGCGATCGGCTCCCCTGGGACGGGGAGTCCGCCGGTGAACTGGAGGTCCGCGGCCCCTGGATCGCAGGTGCGTATTACGGCGGCCAGGGCGCCGAGCACCTCCGGCCCGAGGACAAGTTCAGCGAGGACGGCTGGCTGAAGACGGGCGACGTCGGCACGATCAGCCCGGACGGCTTCCTCACCCTCACCGACCGAGCCAAGGACGTCATCAAGTCCGGCGGCGAGTGGATCTCCTCGGTCGATCTGGAGAACGCCCTCATGGCCCACCCGGATGTCGCCGAGGCCGCTGTCGTCGCCGTGCCGGACGAGAAGTGGGGCGAGCGCCCGCTGGCCACCGTCGTGCTGAAGGAAGGCGCCCGCACGGACTTCGCGGCGCTGCGGTCCTTCCTCGCGGAGGAGGGCCACATCGCCAAGTGGCAGCTGCCGGAGCGCTGGACGATCATCGAGTCCGTCCCGAAGACGAGCGTCGGCAAGTTCGACAAGAAGGTGCTGCGCAGGCAGTACGCGGACGGTCAGCTGGACGTGACGCAGATCTGACGGGATGACGCAGATCTGATGGACGTGACGCAGATCTGAGGATCCGGCGTCCGACCAATGGCTTGGGGCACTGTTTCACGTGAAACAGTGCCCCAAGTGCTGTTGTGGGATGGACTCACTTCGTGTGTCGGCGGCCTCAGTTGGTGCCGATGCGGGCCAGGAGGTCCACGATGCGGGTCTGGACGTCCGGACTCGTCGAGCGTTCGGCGAGGAACAGGACGGTCTCGCCCGAGGCCAGACGCGGGAGTTCGGCCTGGTCGACGGCGGCGGTGTAGACGACGAGCGGGGTGCGGTTCAACTGCCCGTTCGTCCGCAGCCAGTCGATGATCCCGGCCTGGTGCCGGTGGACCTGGAGCAGATCCATCACCACGAGGTTGGGTCGCATCTGCGCGGCGAGGGTGACGGCGTCCGTGTCGGACGCGGCCCGCGCGACCTGCATGCCCCGCCGTTCCAGCGTGGCGGTCAGGGCGAGCGCGATCTCCGCGTGCTCCTCGATCAGCAGGACCCTCGGCGGATGCTGCTCGGAGTCACGCGGCGCGAGCGCCTTCAGCAGGATGGCCGGGTCGGCCCCGTAGGCCGCGTCACGTGTCGCCTGGCCGAGTCCCGCCGTGACGAGCACGGGCACCTCGGCGGCCACCGCGGCCTGGCGCAGCGACTGAAGGGCCGTACGTGTGATGGGTCCGGTGAGCGGGTCGACGAAGAGGGCGGCCGGGTAGGCGGCGATCTGCGCGTTGACGTCCTCACGCGAGTTGACGATGACAGGCCGGTAGCCGCGCTCGCTGAGCGCCTGGTGGGTGGGCACGTCCGGAGCGGGCCACACGAGCAGCCGGCGCGGGTTGTCCAGCGGCTCCGGCGGCAACTCGTCGTCCATCGGCTGCGGCTGGGGCCGGTCGGGAACCTCCACCGCCCCGCCGGGCCCGTCCAACGGCTCGGGCCCTTCGTCCGCGTTCTTGTCCGGGGCCCCTATGGCGTACGAGCGCCCGGCCCCGTCGGTGTTGCCCACCAGCCGGGACTGCCCGGCGAGCGAGGGCTGCGGCGGCAGAGGCACCTGTCCGGCGAGTGAGGCGTGGGGCGGTAGCGGTACCTGCCCGGCCAGTGAGGGCTGGCCCGGTTGAGCGGGCAGCGGGGTCTGCCCGCCGCCGTTGCCCTTGGCCTGTCCGGGCTGCGGGTGGGGGCGCGCGGCCGACTCGGGGCGGTCACCGGCGGGTTCGGGCGGCGTACCGAGCTTGCGGCGCCGACCGGAACCGCCGGGCTGGTTCGGGGCCGGAGTGGATCCCGGCTGGGGCTGGCCCTGCGCCTGAGGGGCGCCCTGGCGGGCGAACGGGACACCCTGGCCCAGCGTTCGCACGCTGATCGCCCGCCCCTGCGTCGAGTTGGGGTCGAGCGAGGCGACGGGCCCGGCGGTCGGGGCGGCCTCGGCGGGCAGCGGCTGCGCGGCGCGCGGCTGCTGCACGGCACGCTCCGGCGGCAGCGGGGTCCCCGACGACGGCGTCGACTGCGGAGGCAACGGAGCCTGCGCACCGGCCACGGGGACACCCGCGCCGGAGCTGTCCTGACCGGGGTCGGGCCAGGACTGGGGCTGCGCCTGCGGCGTGGCGTGGGCGGGTTGACCGGCGCCGGGCACGCCCTGGGCGGGCACCGGCTGCGGGGCACCCTGAACACCCGGTACGGCACCGTGCACGGGGCCAGGCCGGCCGGGAGCGGCGACCTGCTGGGGGGTGCCCTGGGCCGGTACGGCAGCGGCCTGCGCGGCGGCCCCGGGGACACCCTGGCCGGGCACGGGCTGCGCGCCCGCGCCGGGAGCGCCGACGGGCTGACCGGGCGCCGGTGCCGTGGCCCCCATGGGCGGGCCGGGGGCGGCGGCCTGGGCGGGCACCTGCTGAGCCGGACCGGCGACGCCCTGCGGCGGTACGGCAGCGGCCTGCGCGGCGGTGGCCTGTGCTGCGGTGGCCTGCGCGGCGGTGGCCTGCGCGGCGGCCCCGGGAACACCCTGGGCGGGCACCGGCTGCGGGGCGCCCGGCAGGCCCTGGGCGGGGATGGGCTGGCCGGCAGCCGCGGCCTGCGCCGGGGCGGCCGCCATGGGAGCACCCTGGGCGGGGACGGGCTGCGGCGCCGGGACGCCCTGCGCGGGCACCGGATGTGGTGCCGTGGCCCCCTGCGCGGGCACCGGCTGGCCCGGAACCATCTGCGGAGGGACGCCCTGCCCCGGCGGCACCTGGGCAGGCCCCGGCTGCTGCCCGGCGGCGACCTGTGCCCCGGCGCCGCCCTGCTGTGCGGCGGGGCGGACGGCGCGGCGGCGGCCGGTCGGCGTGGGCAGCGGATGCGGCTGCGGCGGGGTGTGGTCGTCCGCCGGGTTGTGCAGCGCGGCGTCATGGCGCCCGTCGTCCGCACCGCCGGCGGGAGCCCTCGGCACCTGACCGGCGACGACCGCCTGGCCGACCCCGGGCGCCTGCGCGGCATCCGCCACCGGCACGGCACCCTGCGCGGCGGCGACACCGGGCACCCCGGCGTCCTGGACCTGCGGCGGAGCCTGCACCTGGCCTTGAACCTGGCCCTGAACCTGCGGTTGCGGCTGTGCCGCCTCACCCGCTGCCTGGACCTGGACCTGAGCCTGAGCCACGGGCTGGGCGAGCCCGGCGGCGGGCACGGGCCCCGCGACAGGCACGGGGCCTGCGGCGGGAACCGGGCCCCCGACGGGCACCATGCCTCCAGGCGGCACCGGCCCTGGCATCGGCCGCCCGGGAGACACAGGACCCGCCCCCGGCATCGGCTGCCCGGCAGGCACGGGCCCAGCGGCAGGGCCCGGCCCCCCGCCAGGTACAGCCCCGGTCATCGGCACGGGCCCACCGGCGGGTACGGCCCCACCAGGCGGTACGACCCCTCCGGCGGGCACCATCCCCCCGGCCACTGCGGCTCCCTGGCCGCCCTCACCGTCGTACGCCTCTGCTCCCGGGGCTCCCGGGGCTCCTGGGACGCCCTGCGAACCCTGCGCAGGCCCCGAAGACACGGCCACAGCCCCGGCAGGCACATCCGGCACATCCGGCGCACCCGGCGCCGCAGGCACCGGCACCGGACCGAGCCCGGCGTTCTGCGCGTACTCGGGTCCACGGTCGGCCTCGGCCGGCGGCAGCGCGAAGACGGCACGCCCGGCGGGCTCGGCGGCGGCCCGCTCCTCCGCCTTGGCCAGCGCACGACGACGACGCCCGGTGGGCTGGCCCTCGCTCGTGTCACCGGTCGCGGCGTCGGGCGAGGCGGTCGTGGCGGGCCCGGCGGGCAGCGCGGGAGGCAGCGCGTTCTGCGCGGCGGGCGCGTCGCGAGCCCGCCGCGCAGAACGCGCTGCCTCCCGCGCTGCCCGCCGGCCCCGCCACGACCCCCTCGCCCGACGCCGCGACCGGTGACCCGAGCGAGGGCCAGCCCACCGGGCGTCGTCGTCGTGCGCTCGCCAATGCGGACGAGCGGGCCGCCGCCGAGCCCGCC
>NZ_LIQX01000950.1 GCF_001418475.1 Streptomyces ossamyceticus
CCCTTACCGGACCCGGACCCACCCCGTCCGTGCCCCCACAGGACGCTAAGCCGGAATCATCCACTCCGACCCTCCCCTATCAGGACATTGCGAACTCTTTAGACACTCCCCGTTCCCGTCGTCGCCCCGTAACGTGTGCCGCGACCAGACGGAACGCCGGCACGCACGAGAGCGAGGCAGCACCCCATGCCCCCCTTCGACGTCCCCGAAGGCCACCCCTTCGGCCCGCACAACCTCCCCTACGGCGTCTTCTCCCTCTCGGGCTCCGACACCCGCACCGTCGGCGTCCGCCTGGGCGACCACGTCCTGGACGCGGCGGCGGCGGCCCGCGCCCTGGGCTCCCCGTACGCCGCCCTCCTCGGCCACCCCACCCTCAACCCCCTCCTCGCAGCGGGCCGCACCGCCTGGTCGGACGTCCGCCGGGCCCTCACGGGTTGGGTGACGGTCCCCTCCCACCGCGAGACGATCAGCCCCTTCTTCCACCCCCTCAGCGAGGTCACGCTCCACCTCCCCTTCGAGGTCGCCGACTACGTCGACTTCTACGCCTCGGAGAACCACGCCCGGAACGTCGGCCAGATCTTCCGCCCCGACTCACCGGACCCTCTGACCCCCAACTGGAAGCACCTGCCGATCGGCTACCACGGCCGGTCCGGCACCGTTGTGGTCTCCGGCACCGAGGTGGTACGCCCCTCCGGCCAGCGCAAGGCGCCCGCGGACCCGGCCCCGGTCTTCGGCCCCTCGGTCCGCCTCGACATCGAGGCGGAGGTCGGCTTCGTCGTGGGCACGCCCACCCGCATGGGCCACCCGGTGCCCCTCTCCGGTTTCCGGGACCACGTCTTCGGCGTGACCCTCCTCAACGACTGGTCGGCCCGCGACCTCCAGGCCTGGGAGTACGTCCCGCTGGGCCCCTTCCTCGGCAAGTCCTTCGCCACGTCCGTCTCGGCGTGGATCACCCCCCTGGACGCCCTCGACGAGGCCCGCGTGACCCCGCCGTCCCGCACCCACGACCTCCTGCCCTACCTGGACGACTCCACCGAGGACCCCGGCGGCTACGACCTCCGCATCTCGGTCGCCGTCAACGGCCATGTGGTCGCGGAGCCCCCCTTCTCCACCATGTACTGGACCGCCGCCCAGCAACTGGCCCACATGACGGTCAACGGGGCCTCCCTGCGCACCGGCGACCTCTACGGTTCCGGCACGGTCAGCGGCCCCGCCGCGAACCAGCGGGGCTCCCTCCTGGAACTCACCTGGAACGGCCGCGACCCCCTGGACCTCCCCACCGGCAAACGCACGTTCCTGGAGGACGGCGACGAGGTCACCCTCACGGCCTGGGCCCCCGGCCCGAACGGCACGAGGATCGCCCTGGGCGAGGTGACAGGCAGGATCACACCGTCACCGCAGGAGGCATAGCCCCCCGGGGCCTCGGCCGCTTCCCCGCCGGATCGACCACGTCACGACCGGCGGGACCACCTCCGGGAATCAGCCGGAGCCACGGCGGGCGGGCCGCCCACGCACGGAAGGGGCCGTGCCGGTGTCTCAAGCCCGTCGCATGGAGAAGCCCGGAGAACAACTCCCCCCGAACCCCCGAGCAGTAGGGCACCGAGCGACGGGCTGACACACCGGCACGGCCCCACCCCCAACGCACCGCACGCGCCCCACACCCAACGCCGCCTCACCAGAGCGCCGACCCCGACCCTAGGCCCAGTCGTCGTACTCGGGCTCCGGCTCGTCCTCCGGCCAGTCGAAGGAGCCGTCCGCACCCCCGGCGTCCCCTTCGCGCGCCGAGCCAGCGGCCGTTTCGGAAGCCACCGACGAGCCTGCCGATCCTCCGGAAGCCGCCGCCGAGCCTGCCGCCGCCCCCGTGGACGCGGTCGGCGGTGTCTCCTGGGACGTCCCGCCGCCGAGCGACGCGAGCACCCCGAGCACGCCCTCCCCGTACGTGGCCAGCTTCTTCTCACCGATGCCGCTGATGGTGCCGAGTTCGGCCACGGACGTGGGGCCGAGCGAGGCGATCTCCCGGAGCGTGGCGTCGTGGAAGATCACATAGGCCGGGACGCCCTGTTCGCGGGCCTGCTCGGCGCGCCACGCCCGCAACGCCTCGAAGACCGGCAGCAGTTCCTCCGGCAGCTCCGCGACGGCCGCCTTGGACTTCCGCTCACCGCGCCCGGACCCCGACGAACCCGAACCCGAACCCGACGCCGACCGCGAGGTCACCGGCTTCTTCGGCTCCTTGCGCAGCGCCACCTCCCGCTCCCGCCGCAGCACCACCCCGCTGTCCTCGGTGAGCACCAGCGTGCCGTACTCCCCCTCCACCGCGAGCAGTCCCTGCGCGAGCAACTGCCGTACGACACCGCGCCATTCACCCTCGGACAGCTCCGCGCCGATCCCGAAGACAGACAGTTGGTCGTGGTCGAACTGGATGACCTTGGCCGTCCGCTTGCCCAGCAGGATGTCGACGATCTGCACGGCCCCGAACTTCTGCCCGCGCTCCCGCTGCAACCGCACCACCGTGGACAGCACCTTCTGCGCCGCGACGGTGCCGTCCCAGGTCTCCGGCGGTACGAGGCAGGTGTCGCAGTTGCCGCAGCCGCCGGGGTTCGGTTCCTGGCCGAAGTAGCGCAGGAGCTGTCCGCGCCGGCACTGGGCGGTCTCGCAGAGCGCCAGCATGGCGTCGAGGTGGGCGGCGGCCCGGCGGCGGAACGCCTCGTCGCCCTCCGAGCCCTGGATGAGCTTGCGCTGCTGAATGACGTCGTTCAGCCCGTACGCCATCCAGGCCGTGGACGGCAGCCCGTCGCGTCCGGCGCGGCCGGTCTCCTGGTAGTAGCCCTCGACCGACTTCGGCAGGTCCAGGTGGGCGACGAACCGTACGTCGGGCTTGTCGATGCCCATGCCGAAGGCGATCGTGGCGACGACCACGAGCCCTTCCTCGCGCAGGAACCGCGACTGGTGCGCCGCGCGGGTGCCCGCGTCGAGCCCGGCGTGGTACGGCACCGCCCGGATGCCGTTGCCGCTCAGGAACTCGGCCGTCCGCTCGACCGAGTTGCGGGACAGGCAGTAGACGATGCCGGCGTCGCCCGGGTGCTCCTGCCTCAGGAAGGACAGCAACTGCTTCTTCGGGTCGGCCTTCGGCACGATCCGGTACTGGATGTTGGGCCGGTCGAAGCTGGCCTCGAAGTGCCGTGCGTGCGGCATGGCGAGCCGCTCGGTGATCTCCCGGTGCGTGGCGCGGGTCGCGGTGGCCGTGAGCGCGATACGCGGGACGTCGGGCCAGCGCTCCCCCAGCAGCGACAGGGTCAGGTAGTCGGGCCGGAAGTCATGTCCCCACTGGGAGACGCAGTGCGCCTCGTCGATCGCGAAGACGGAGACCTTGCCGCGGGCGAGGAGGTCGAGGGTGGCGTCGATGCGCAGCCGCTCGGGGGCCAGGTAGAGCAGGTCCAGTTCGCCGGCGAGGAACTGGGCCTCGACGACGCGCCGCTCGTCGAAGTCCTGCGTGGAGTTGATGAACCCCGCCTGCACGCCGAGGGCCCGCAGGGCGTCCACCTGGTCCTGCATCAGCGCGATCAGGGGGGAGACCACGATGCCCGTGCCGGGGCGGACCAGGGCCGGGATCTGGTAGCAGAGGGACTTGCCGCCGCCGGTCGGCATGAGGACGACGGCGTCACCGCCCGCCACCACATGGTCGATGATCGCTTCCTGCTCGCCCCGGAAGGCGCCGTAGCCGAAGACGCGGTGGAGCACGGCCAGGGCCTCGCTCTCCGCCGGCCGCCCTGCGCCCGGACCCGCCGCCGGCGCCGTCCCGCTGTCGTCCGCCCAGGGGGTGGTCGGGGCGTCCTCGCCGTCGTCCGGCCCTGCCGTCGTCCTGCCGTCGTCCGCCATCACACTCGTCCCGCCCGTCCCGATCATCGTCCGTCCCCCGTGCTTGCGTGCACCGTGCCTCGCGCCCCGGGCTCCGTGCCGACCGCGCTTCCTCCAGCCCCTGCCACGATAGGCGCCCGCACCGACAGCCTCAGAGTTATCCACAGGCTCCACTCTTCAGAGACCTCGGGTCCCACCCCCCGGAGTCCTTGCCCTGAGGCCGCGTCTCAGGCCTATCGGACGCCCCGCAGGGCAGGCACCCCGGGGCCGGGCGATGCTGACGCGGGAGGGGGAGGCCCGCCACCGCACGCCTCGGGCGACGCCGCCGCGCGCCCCCCTTGTTCCCGCAAGGAGCTCCGCGGCATGTCCCCTTGAAGGCCGTCCGCCTGAAGGCCGTCCGCACCCCCGCCCTGGCCACCGCCGTCACGTTCCCCGCGGCCCCCGCCCACGCCGACAGCCCGTACGACCCTTCGCCGGCCGCCTGGCACGAGCCGGGCGAGACCTACCTCACGACGTCGCGGTAGGGGTACGAGCCGTTCGCCGCGCCCCGACGGGTACATCGACACCAAGGAGTAGCGCGGTCCTGCCCCATCGGCAGACCGAGACCCACCCCCTGAGCCCGACACCCTCCCGGCGCCCCCACCGGCACCGGCGCCACGCACGCGAAAGGGACCCGGCCCCCGAGGGCCTGGTCCCTTTCGCGTGCGTGGCGCCGGTGCCGGT
>NZ_LIQX01000951.1 GCF_001418475.1 Streptomyces ossamyceticus
GGCCCCACTTGATCTGCGTGGCGGCGTTGGTCTTCCAGTCGGAACCGGCGGAGGCCATCTTCGAACCGGGGAGAGCCTGGACCAGGCCGTAGGCGCCGGAGGACGCGTTCGTCGCGTTGGGGTTCCAGTCGCTCTCGTGGTCGACGATGTTGGAGAAGCAGGTGTACTGAGCGGAGTTCGCGATCATCTTCTTCGCGGTCGCCTGGGCCTGCGCGGCCTCCGAGGTCGCGGCCTGCGCGGGCACGGCGGCGAGCAGCGCACCGGCGGTGGCGGCGACGACGGCGGTACCGGCGAGGGCCTTCTTCGGGGAGGCGATGCGGCGGAGAAGGGTGCGAGTCACGGGGAACCTTTTCTTCGGGGACGTTGACGTCGCGGGCATGCCTTCACCACATGCGATGCGGTGGGGGCGTACGTCGGCGCCGAGCCCGTGTGGGTGGTCGGCGCCGTGCGACTCGTCCACAGAAGCAGCCCGGGGGACCTGTCCGCAAACACCCCTTTTGCTAGTTGTGGCCGTATGTGGATGGAGCGGGGGCTCTGTGACCTGGCTCTCAATCCGCAGGTCAGCAGCCATTACGACGTGGACATGCCACGCCTTTCGATCTACGGCCCCGCTTCGTATGTGACCTGCGCCCTGTGGGGTGGTTCACCGTGTACCCGACGCTCCGTGCACGAGGTCCGACTCCGCGTTCGGACAGTGGGCGGGTCGAATGTGACCGCGCTCTCGAAGGCGGCCCGGCGTGTGGCCCGCCGCAGCGCCCGCAGCACCGGGGTGCCGAGCGTGAGGGTCAGGGCGACGGTGACCACGGCCCGGCCCAGGTCCCAGCCGAGGGAGGTGGCCAGGCAGTACGCGACAAAGCGGGCGAGGTTGGCGGCGGGGGAGGCGTCCGCGTGGAAGGCGATGTTCGAGGCGAGCGCGTCGATGAAGGGCCAGCCGTAGAGGTTCATGACGGTGCCGTAGACGAAGGCCGCGACGAAGCCGTACGCCGCGAGCAGCACGAGTTCCGCGCGGCCCCGCAGTCGCCGGGCGCCCGCCAGCAGCCCGGCGACTGCGGGGCCGC
>NZ_LIQX01000952.1 GCF_001418475.1 Streptomyces ossamyceticus
GCGGGAGAACGACGCCCGCGCCGCCGTTGCCGTCGCCGCCGTTGCCCGCGCGGGCGTCGTTCTCCCGCACCGTCTCGACGCCGTCCGCGGTGTCACCGGGTTCGCGGCCCCGACCGAATCGTGCGGAGGGCTTGCGACGGCGCCCGCCGCCCTTGGCCAGACGCCCGGCGGGCTCCGCGGAGCCGCTCCGGCGGCGACGGTCAGGGGAAGGCGTTGCTCTGCGCTCGGTCATGTTCCTTCAGAGTGTGATCAGGTTGTGATCGGATGAGACCCATTCGATCACGAAACGATAACGGATGACCGCCATAGTTCCGAACACGCGCTTGACCTTCACCTTTGGTGAAGCCCCAGCATCGAGAGCGGAACGAGGAACAGTCGGGGCAAGGTGAACCGGCGTACACAAAGGGGGAGTTGTGGCCGAACCCGGAGCCATGCTGACGATCGGCGCGTTCGCGAAGGCGTGCCGGCTGTCACCCAAGGCACTGCGGCTCTACGACGAGTTGGACCTCCTGCGCCCCGCCCGGGTCGACCCGGACACCGGCTACCGCTACTACGCCACCGGGCAGTTGGAGCAGGCCCGGCTGGTGGCGTGGCTGCGCCGCCTGGGCATGCCGCTCGCCCGTATCCGTACGGTGTGCGCGCTGCCGCCCGGCCCCGCGACCCGGGAGATCCGGGCGTACTGGGCCGGCGTCGAGGCCGACACGGCCGCCCGGCGCGAGCTGGCGGCGTTCCTCGTGGACCACCTCACCGACACACCGGGAAGGAACACCACCATGCTGGAACTCCGTTACGCCGCTCTCTCCGACACCGGACGCGTGCGTGCCGCCAACCAGGACACCGCGTACGCCGGTGCCCGCCTCCTCGCCGTGGCCGACGGCTTCGGCCCCGGCGGGGCCCCCGTGAGCACGGCAGCCGTGGAGGCGCTGAAGGCCCTGGAGCGCGAGCCTCTTCCGGCGGGCGACGTACTGAACGTGCTGGAGGACGCCGTACGGAACGCCACGGACGCCGTACGGGAGAGCGCGGCGACCGAGGACGACGGCACCACCCTGACCGCGCTGCTGTGGACCGGCTCCCGGCTCGCCCTCGTCCACATCGGCGACTCCCGTGCGTATCTCCTGCGTGGCGGCGAACTGTTCCGGATCACCCATGACCACACCGTCGTCCAGTCCCTGGTCGACGAGGGCCGGCTGACCCCCGAGGAGGCGACGACCCATCCCCAACCCGCGCTGCTGCTGCGGGCGTTGACGGGCCGCGAGGACACCTCCACCCCGGATGTGCGGCTGCGGGACGCGCACCCCGGCGACCGCTACCTCCTCTGCTCCGACGGCCTCTCCACGGTCGTCCCCGATCCGGACATCCGACGGATCCTCACCTCGTCCGGGACCCCCGCGGCAGCCGTGGACGCCCTCGTCGCCGAGGCGAACGGGGCGGGCGGACCGGACAACGTCAGCTGCGTGGTGGCCGACGTGGTGGAGGGGTGACGACGGCGGCCACCACGCAGCTGACGT
>NZ_LIQX01000953.1 GCF_001418475.1 Streptomyces ossamyceticus
AGATGTGTCTAAGAGACGGGGGGGGCACGCGGCGGTGGAAGGGGGGATTCCGGGTGCCGCCCCCGCGCTTCGTACACGATCCGGGTCCCCTTCGGTCACTGGTAACCCAGAGTTCTCCGTCCGCTGGGCGGACCTCAGGGGCGCAGAACGCGGGGTGCCGGATACGGTTGGACCATCATGAGCGCTTCGCAGACCTCCTCTGACGTCCCCACTCTCCTCGTCAAGATCTTCGGCAAGGACAGGCCCGGCATCACCGCCGGGCTGTTCGACACCCTTGCCGCGTACTCCGTCGACGTGGTCGACATCGAGCAGGTCGTCACCCGTGGCCGGATCGTCCTGTGCGCCCTGGTGACCGTGCCGCCGGCCGGCCAGGAGGGCGATCTGCGGGCCACCGTCCACGGCTGGGCGGAGTCCATGAAGATGCAGGCGGAGATCATCTCCGGCCTGGGCGACAACCGACCCCGCGGTCTCGGCCGCTCGCACGTCACCGTGCTGGGACATCCGCTGACCGCCGAGTCCACGGCCCGGATCGCCGCGCGGATCACCGCGACCGGCGGCAACATCGACCGTATCTTCCGGCTCGCCAAGTACCCGGTGACGGCGGTGGAGTTCGCCGTGTCCGGCACCGAGCCGGAGACGCTGCGCACGGCGCTGGTGACCGAGTCTGTGGCGCTCGGCGTGGATGTCGCCGTGGTCGCGGCGGGGCTGCACCGGCGGGCCCAGCGGCTGGTGGTCATGGACGTGGACTCCACGCTCATCCAGGACGAGGTGATCGAGCTCTTCGCGGCGCACGCCGGGTGCGAGAAGGAGGTCGCCGAGGTGACGGCCGCCGCGATGCGCGGCGAGCTGGACTTCGAGCAGTCGCTGCACGCCCGCGTGGCGCTGCTGGAGGGGCTCGACGCCTCGGTGGTGGACAAGGTGCGCAGCGAGGTGCGGCTCACGCCGGGGGCGCGCACCCTGATCCGCACGCTGAAGCGGCTCGGTTTCCAGGTCGGTGTCGTCTCGGGTGGCTTCACCCAGGTCACCGACGACCTGAAGGACCGGCTGGGGCTGGACTTCGCGCAGGCCAACACCTTGGAGATCGTCGACGGCAAGCTGACCGGCAGGGTCGTCGGGGAGATCGTGGACCGCGCGGGCAAGGCGCGGCTGCTGCGCCGGTTCGCCGCCGAGGCGGGGGTGCCGCTGGCGCAGACCGTGGCGATCGGCGACGGGGCGAACGACCTCGACATGCTCAACGCGGCCGGTCTCGGCGTCGCCTTCAACGCCAAGCCGGTCGTACGGGAGGCCGCGCACACCGCGGTGAACTTCCCCTTCCTCGACACCGTGCTCTACCTCCTCGGTGTCACGCGGGAAGAGGTCGAGGCGGCGGACACGCACGACGAGCAGTGAGCGCCATCGACGGCGACGGCGACGGCGTGTGACGACGCGGGAAGGCCCGGCAGCGCTGCGCTGCCGGGCCTTCGTCGTGCCGTACGCCGTATGCCGTGAGCCGGGGTGCCCTGGGCATGCCCAGGGTGCCCCGGGTGCCGGGGTGGCCTGGCCGGTTACTCCGTGGGCGCCCAGTAGTCGACGAGGGTGCCGACGCCCGGTTCCAGGCTCTTCCAGGAACCCTCGAAGGTGATGACGGCGTAGGCGGCGGCCGGGAAGTCGCGACGGCTCATGCGCTCACGGGCGTCGCCCTCGGCCTGGCCGGCGAGGATCTCGGCGAGCGCCTGGACGCCGGGGTTGTGGCCGACCAGGAGGACGGTCTGCGCGTCGTCGGGGGTCTCGTTGAGCAGGGCGATCAGGTCGCCGGGAGAGGCCTCGTAGATCCGCTCCTCGTAGACGGTTTTCGGTCGCTCGGGCAGCTCGTGGACGGCCAGCTTCCAGGTCTCACGGGTCCGGACGGCGGTGGAGCAGAGGGCAAGGTCGAAGGAGATGCCGCTGTCGGCGAGCTTGCGTCCGGCGACGGCGGCGTCCATTCGGCCCCGGTCGGCGAGGGGCCGCTCATGGTCGGACACCTGTGGCCAGTCGGCTTTCGCATGCCGGAAGAGGACAATCCTGCGGGGTTCTGCGACGCTCATGGGTCCCAGCTTCGCACGAAACAGGCCATGGGGCGCAGGGAGTTGAAGTGCGGATATCCGCGGCCCGTGTCCATGCCGCCGAGGGCGCTGCCGACGGTCACGGGACGAGGGCCGTCAGGAGCCGTTGTATGCGCTCGAAGACATGGGCGGCCAGGGGGTCGCCGCTCGCGGCGTGGGCGTCCGCGGGGTTGAGTATCAGCAGCAGGAGGGTGACGAAGCCGAGGGCGGGCAGGGCGAGGGCCCACCAGGGAAGGCGGATGTCCATGCCGCCCCCGGGTGCCGGGGCCGCCGGGTGGGGTCGCGTGTGCGTACGGGCCGACATGCCGCCTCCGAGGTCTTCGCGTCGTCGGTGGCCGCTCCTCCGTAGGGTCCTCGCGAGTCCCCCGCGGCCACACTTCGAAGCTACGGACTCCGGGCGGCACGGCCTATCCGGTGATCCACCCACTTCACCCTGAGACTCACCCCCTAGGGGATGGGGGGTTAGCCCCACCATGAGGGTCGTGACCATGCGGGTCGTGCCCGGTGACGTTCACTGGCGGGCGGGTCACGGGCTGCGCCGAGACGCGTGCCCGGGGGCGGGCCAACGTCAGGGGGGCGGACTGACGTCAGGGGTGCGGGCCGAAGTCAGGGCTGCGGGCGGGACCCAGGGGTGCAGGCGGGAGCCAGGGTGCGAGCCGGATTGGCGCGCGGTCGGGCGGACCCCGGTACTGGACCGCCGGGGCGTGGGGCCCTCGGCGTCGGCCGCCCGGGGGTCACGGGGAGGCGATCGCCGCGATGATGCCGATGACGATGAAGATGGCGAGGAACGAGCCGAAGACCACGAGCATCTTCTTCTGGCCGTTCTGGGGGTTCGGGTCGAGCACGGGCATGCGCCCAGTCTCGCACCCCGGCCCGACGGGCTGCCCGACGGGGTGGGCCTGGGGGCCCTCCCCACC
>NZ_LIQX01000954.1 GCF_001418475.1 Streptomyces ossamyceticus
GATGAACCCCTGCCCGGCGCACCCGACCCCGCACCCGACCCCGCGCCGGCCGCCGACGAGTCCCCGGCCGTCGTGCCCTGGCTGATGTCCGGCCACACCGAGGCCGCGCTGCGCGACCAGGCCGCGCGGCTCCTCGCCGACCTGGGCGAACGGCCCGACACCGCACCGCTCGACATCGCCCGCTCGCTGGCCACCACCCGCAGCGCCCTCACCCACCGCGCGGCCGTCGTCGCCCGCACACCGGCCGCCCTGCTCGACGGAGTCCGCGCGCTCGCCGACGGCGCACCCTCGGCCGCCGACATCGTCCGGGGAACCGCACGGGAGGCCCCGCTCGCCCTGGTGTTCCCCGGGCAAGGCTCCCAACGCCCCGGAATGGGCCGCGACCTGTACGACCGTCACCCCGTCTTCGCCGCCGCCTTCGACGAGATCTGCGCCGCCTTCGACCCGCTGCTCGACCGGCCGCTGCGCGACGTCGTCCTCGCCACCGACCCCGACCGGCGGGCCGACCTGGACCGCACCGAGTACACCCAACCCGCCCTGTTCGCCGTGGAGACGGCGCTCTACCGGCTCCTGGAGAGCTGGGGCGTCCGCCCCGACGCGCTGATCGGCCACTCCGTGGGCGAACTGGTCGCCGCCCACGTCGCGGGCGTGTGGTCACTGCCCGACGCCTGCCGCGTGGTGGCCGCCCGCAGCCGGCTCATGCAGGCGCTGCCCGCCGGCGGCTCGATGCTCGCGGTCGAGGCCGAGGAGACCGAGGTCGTGGCGGTGCTCGCCGCCCACCCCGACCGCCGCGTCGGCATCGCCGCCGTCAACGGGCCCGCCTCCGTGGTCGTCTCCGGACCGGACAACGCCGTCCTGGACGCGGCCGCCGAGTTCGTCGGACGCGGCCACCGCACCAGGATGCTCACCGTCAGCCACGCCTTCCACTCCCCGCTCATGGAGCCCATGCTCGCGGACTTCGCCGCCGCCCTGGCCCGGGTCGAGTTCCACGAACCCGCCCTGCCCGTCATCTCCAACCTGACCGGTGCCCCCGCCACCGCCCGCGACCTGTGCGCCCCCGGCTACTGGGTGCGGCACGTCCGGGACACCGTCAGGTTCGCCGACGGAGTGCGCACCCTGCTCGACCGGGGCGTGCGCACCTTCCTGGAGGTCGGCCCCGGCGGCGCCCTGACCGCCATGGCCGCCGGGACCGCCGCCGAACACACCGAGGAGCCCGTCACCTGCCTCGCCACCACGCGCGACGGTGACCGCCCCGAGGCCGACGCACTGGTCACGGCCCTCGCCCGGCTCGCCGTCCAGGGCACGGCCGTCGACTGGCGGGCCTACTTCGCGGACAGCGGCGCCCGCACCGTGCCACTGCCCACCTACGCCTTCCAACACCGCCGGTTCTGGCTGCGCGTCCTCGGCGCGGGCGCGGGCGGCGGCCGGGGCGCGTCGTCCGTGGGCCTCGGCACGGCGGGCCACCCGCTGCTCGGGGCCGTCACCACGCTGCCCGGCACCGGCGGGCTGCTCCTCACCGGCCGGCTCGACCGCACCGACCAGCCCTGGCTCGCCGAGCACACCCTGAACGGTGTCCCGGTGGTGCCGGGCACCGCCCTCGTGGATCTCGCGCTGCACGCCGGCGGCCACACCGGCTGCGACCGGCTCGACGAACTCGTCATCCACGCACCGCTGCCGCTGCCCGACCGGGGCGGCGTCGCCCTCCACCTCACCGTCGACACCGGCGACGACGAAGGACGGCGCCCCTTCACGATCCACGCCCGGCCGGAAACGGCCCCCGAGGACCACTGGACCCGCCACGCCTCCGGCGTGCTCACCCCCGCCCCGCCCGGGTCCCCCGCGGCCGGCGACACCACCTGGCCGCCGCCCGGCGCCCACCCCGTCCCGCTGGACGACTTCTACGCCACCACCGCCGCAGCGGGCCTCGACTACGGCCCCGTCTTCCAGGGCCTGGCCGAACTGTGGCAGGTCGACGGCCGACTCCACGCCCGGGTCGCCCTGCCCGACACCCCCGACCAGGACGCCGCGGACGGCGGCAGCGACGGCTTCACCGTCCACCCGGCGCTGCTCGACGCCGCCCTCCAGCCCTTGGCCCTCGGCATCCTGGGCGCGGACCGCACAGACGGCACGCCCGTCCCGCCGGGCCTGCCCTTCGCCTGGTCGGGCCTGCGGTCGTACGCCACCGGCGCGTGCGAACTGCACGTCCGGCTCACCCCCACGGAAGACGGCGCGGTCTCCGTCCGGGCCACCACCCCCGAGGGCCTGCCCGTCCTGGACATCGACGCGCTGACCCTGCGCGCGCCCACACCCGTCCCGGCCGCCCCGGCCGACGCCCCGCGCCCCGAACCCCTGTACCGGCTGGAGTGGCCGACCCTGCCGCTTCCGGCCGAACCCCCGCCGCCGGCGGGCGGCTGGGGCATGCTCGGGCTCGACCCGAGGGAGCTGCGCCCCCGACTGGCCGCCGCCATCGGCCAGGACGTCGTCCCGTACCTCGACCGGGACGCCCTCACCGAGACCATCGACACCGGGGTCCCCGCGCCCGCCGCCGTGGTCGTCTTCCGCGACCGGCCGGGCCACGACGACGCGGGCGCCGACGCCCGGGAGGCGGCCCTCGGCACCCTCGACGTGCTGCGCCCCTGGCTCGCCGACCAGCGGCTCACCGGCACCCGACTCGTCCTCGCCACCCTTGGCGCGATGGCCGCGGGCCCCGACGACGCGGCCCCGCGGCCCGCTGCCGCCGCCGTATGGGGCCTCGCCCGTGCCGCCCAGTCGGAACACCCGGACCGTGTGGTCCTCGTCGACCTCGACGACGACCCCGCCTCCCTCGCGGCGCTGCCCCGCGCCGTCGCCACCGGCGAGCCCCAACTCGCCCTCCGCCGGGGCACGGCCCGGGTACCGAGGCTCGCCCCCCTGCCGCCGGACCAACCGGCGGCCCTCCCGAGCGCCGACGCCCCCGCGGCGGACGGCGAAGCGGCCCTGCCCGAGGCGCCGTTCGCCGCCCACGGCACCGTCCTGATCACCGGAGGCACCGGCGCCCTCGGCGCCCTGGTGGCCCGTCACCTCGTGGCCCGGCACGGCGTACGACGACTGCTGCTGGCCGGGCGCCAGGGGGCGGCGGCCCCCGGGGCGGACGAGCTGGCGGCCGCACTCGCCGAGGCCGGCGCCCACGTCACCCTCGCGGCATGCGACGTCGCCGACCGGGGGGCGCTGGCCGGGCTGCTGGCCGATGTCCCCGCCGAACACCCCCTCACCGCCGTCGTCCATCTCGCGGGCGTCGTCGACGACGGGCTGGTCGGCGACCTCACCGCCGAGCGGCTCACGGCGGTGCTCCGCCCCAAGGCGGACGCGGCCTGGCACCTGCACGAACTGACCGAGAGCCTGGACCTCACGGCGTTCGTGCTGTTCTCCTCCGCCGCCGGTGTGCTCGGCAGTCCCGGCCAGGCCAACTACGCCGCCGCCAACGCCTTCCTCGACGCCCTGGCCGAGCACCGCCGCTGTCTCGGTCTGCCGGCACTGTCCCTCGCCTGGGGCCCCTGGCAGGGCGTCGGC
>NZ_LIQX01000955.1 GCF_001418475.1 Streptomyces ossamyceticus
CCCCAGGTTCTGGAGAAAGAACTGCGTTGCGAAGGCCCGTGACCGCGTCTCCGCACCGGAGCAGTCGACGATCATCGTCGCCAGCGCCGGCTGCATCACGGCCTGCCCGGCCCCGAGCGCAGCGGCGGACAGCAGCACACTCGTCGCATCGGCGGCCAGCCCGAGGCTCATCGACCCGACGGAAGCGGTGACCAGGGCGGCGAGCAGCACCGGAAGCGGACCGCGCCCGACTATGGCCCGTCCGGCGAACGGCAGCACCACGAGCGCGGCCACGGCGAAGACCGCGAGCACGAGCCCCGCCGTCGTCGCACCGAGATCCCGCACCTGCGCCACATAGACGTACAGATACGGGACGGTGAAGCCGAGTCCGAACGCGCCGAGCGCGTTGCCCACATGAATCCGACGCATCGCTGCGCCCATCCCCCTGGTCACGTTCACCCTGCCTAGGTAGAAGAAGCCCTCACCAATCGTTAGGGGTGAAGACTTCGAAGCTAAAACTTAGAAGCTAAACACTACACCTCGAAGGACTTCGATGCCAAGCGATGGCGTGCCATACTGCGGCCATGGGCGACACCCCGGGCAGCAACGGCACCGCCGAGCCGACACTCGAAGAGCAGATCGCCGCGTACCAGCGCGAGTTCCAGGGCCTCGACCCCCAGGTCGAGAAGATCGTCTCGGCGCTCTCCCGCCTCAACCGCCGGATGAACGTCGCGTACGGCCGCCAGACCGCCGCCCTCGGCATCAGCAACGCGGAGTGGGAGGTCCTCAAGGCCCTCGTCCTCTCCGGTGCCCCGTACCGCATGGGCCCGAGCGACCTCGCCAAGCGACTCGGTCTCACCCCGGCCGCCATGACCCACCGGATCGACCGCATGGTCACCGAGGGCCTGGTGACCAGGGAGCGTGACGAGACCAACCGGGTCCGCGTCATCGTGGAGCTGACCCCCGACGGCCGGCAGAAGTGGCTGGAGGCCATGCGCCTCGCCTCGGTCTTCGAGGAGGACCTCCTCCAGGACCTCTCTCCTCTGGAGCGCACCGTCCTCGGCGAGGTCCTNNGGCCGGCTCACCGACCTCGACTGAGGCCGTACGCTTGAGGGGCGCCCAGGGTTTGACCACGGGCCACCGAGGGGATGCTTGACAGTCCACCCGCAGATCCGTAGAGTTCTTCGGGTTGCCACGGAGCCGTAACGGTTCTGCGACAGCACCTCCGCCGCTGAAGCGGCACCCAAACCAACCAGTGCGATCTCCCAGCCGGGATGAATTCGGCGTGCCCGAATTCAATTCGATTTGGGTTCGGCAGGCCCGATTGGGAACTGCCGAGCAGATCCGCTAAGGTTTGGGACGTCGGAACGGCCCAACAGCC
>NZ_LIQX01000956.1 GCF_001418475.1 Streptomyces ossamyceticus
GGCGACCAGGTCGCGGGCCGTCTCGATGCCGACCTCGATGGCCTTCTTGGCCTCCTCGCGGGTCATCGCGGGACCGGTGGTCATGTCGGACGTACCGGCGCGCACCTTGCGCGGCAGCAGACCGGGGGTCGCGGGCAGGTCGCTCGCCACACCCACGTCCACGACGCACACCTCGGCGCCCACCTGGTTGGCGAAGGCGTTGCAGACCGCTCCCCCGCCGAGGAAGTTGGCGACCATCTGGCCCGTGACCTCCTGCGGCCACGGGGTGACGCCCTGGGCGTGGACGCCGTGGTCCCCGGCGAAGATCGCGACGGCCGCGGGCTCCGGGATCGGCGGCGGGCACTGGCGGGACAGGCCTGACAGCTGGGCGGAGATGATCTCCAGCATGCCGAGCGCGCCGGCCGGCTTGGTCATGCGCTTCTGCCGCTCCCACGCCTCGCCGAGCGCCTTGGCGTCCAGCGGGCGGATCCCGGCGACGGTCTCGGCGAGCAGGTCGTGCGGCTCGGCACCGGGCAGCGCGCGACGGCCGTACGTCTCCTCGTGGACGACCCAGGACAGCGGGCGGCGCTTGGCCCAGCCCGCCTGCATCAGCTCGGGTTCCGCCGGGAACTCGTCGACGTACCCGACGCACAGGTACGCCACGACCTCCAGGTGCTCGGGCAGGCCGAGGGCGCGGACCATCTCGCGCTCGTCGAAGAAGCTGACCCAGCCGACGCCGAGGCCCTCGGCGCGGGCCGCGAGCCACAGGTTCTCGACGGCCAGGGCCGAGGAGTACGGGGCCATCTGCGGCTGGGTGTGGCGGCCCAGGGTGTGCCGGCCGCCGCGCGTCGGGTCGGCGGTGACCACGATGTTCACCGGGGTGTCGAGGATGGCCTCGATCTTCAGTTCCTTGAACTGCTTCGCCCGGCCCTTGGGCAGCGACTTGGCGTACGCCTCACGCTGGCGCTGGGCCAGTTCGTGCATGGTCCGACGGGTCTCGGCGGAGCGGATGACGACGAAGTCCCACGGCTGGGAGTGGCCCACGGAGGGTGCCGTGTGGGCGGCCTCCAGGACGCGGAGCAGGACGTCGTGCGGGATGGGGTCGCTGCGGAAGCCGTTGCGGATGTCGCGGCGCTCGCGCATGACCTTGAGGACGGCCTCGCGCTCGGCGTCGTCGTAGGGCGGCGCGGCCGGGCCGGCGGGCTGCCGCGCCTCTGCCTCTTCGGGCGCCTCGTCCACCACGGCCACGCTCTCGTCGGCTGCTTCCACTGCCTCGGCCTCCTCGCCGTCCTCCTGGTCGGCGGCCCTGGTGTCCAGGTCCTCCGCGTTCTGGACGACGTCGGGATGCGCCTCGGCCGCGGCGGCGACCGGCTGCGCTACGACGATCGTCTCGGCCTCGGCCTCGGCCTCGGAGTCGCGGGGAGCGGGGACCATGGCGACGGGTTCCGCCTGCGGCTCCTGCTCCGGTGCCTCGTCAGCGGCCTCGCCGGGCGCCGCCGCGACGGCGGGTGCCGACCGGTCGTCGGCGGGCAGCGGCGGTACGACCATGCCCTGAGGCGGGGTCGGGGCCAGGTGCGGGGTGGTCGGCACCGAGCCGTCCACCGGCACGAACTCACCCATCGGCTGTTCGGTCCCAGGCTCCTGGGCCACGTCGGCTGCGTGCGGGGCGTCGGCCGGGGTCCCCGCCGCGGGCTGGAGGACGGCGCCCTGGGGCGCGTCGAGCGGGGACCGCGTCACGGCCACGGGGGCGTCGGCGGTCACGGCGTCGACGTCGACCGGGGCAGCGGGCTGCGCGACGGCGGAGTCGTCGGCGGGCGACTCGACGGGCGACTCCTCGACGGGGGACTCCTCGACGACGGCGGGCTCGGCGGGAACGGCCTCGCCGGGCTGGTCCGCCTCCTGCGTTTCCACGGTTACGTCCGCGGCCTCCGCCTCGGTCTGCGACGCAGGAGCGGCGGTGTCGGGGGCCTGCTCGGCGGCGTCCGCGGCGGGGGCGACCGGCTCGGTGGCCTGGGGGCCCTGTGCGGGGGGCTGCGGGTGCTCGGGCTCGGGCTCGGCCTGCCCGGACTCCGAGGTCAGCGCCTCTTCGGCGGCGGCTTCCTGGGCGGCTGCCTGCTCGGCGGCGGGCTCCTCCGCGACGGCCGCCTCCGGCTCGGCCGGTGCGGGCTCCGTCGCCGAGGGCTCGTCAGGCTGGGGCTCGGCCGGGGCCGCATCGGCATCGGCAGCGACCGGCTCGGCGGCGTCGGCCGGCTGCGGCCCCTCGGTTTCCGCTGCCGGGGTCTCGGCCGACTGCGGCTCCTGCCCGTCCTGCGGTTCCGCCGGCTGCTGGGTGTCCTGGGTGGTCGGTGCTTCGGGCAGCGGTTGCGCGTCCTCGGCGAGCGGGGCCTCAACGGCGGTCTGCTCGGCCGAAGCGTCGGCCGCGGGCTGCTCGTCCTCGGCGGCGGGAGCCGGCTGCTCCTCGGCTG
>NZ_LIQX01000957.1 GCF_001418475.1 Streptomyces ossamyceticus
ATCCCACCCCTCCCCCGCCCGCCACATGCCGCCCGACCTGCGGCGATGGCGTCTCAAGGGGTGACTGTCAGTGGCTGGGTGCAGACTGGCCCGTGACTGAGACGACGATGTCCAGGGAGGTGGCCGGGATGACCGAGGTACTGCTCACCGTAGGCACGCGCAAGGGCCTGTTCATCGGGCGGCGGCGAGGCGGCGCCTGGGAGTTCGACGACAGCCCGTACTTCAACGCGCAGGCCGTGTACGCGGCCGCCATCGACACCCGCGGGGACACGCCCCGTCTGCTCGTCGGGGGCGACAGCGCGCACTGGGGCCCCTCCGTGTTCCACTCCGACGACCTCGGGCGCACCTGGACGGAACCGGCCCGTCCGGCCGTGAAGTTCCCCAAGGACACGGGTGCCTCCCTGGAGCGGGTGTGGCAGCTGCACCCGTCGGCCGCCGAACCGGACGTGGTGTACGCGGGTACGGAGCCGGCCGCGCTGTACCGCTCGGAGGACCGCGGCGAGACCTTCGAGCTGGTGCGGTCGCTGTGGGAGCACCCGACCCGCGACAAGTGGCAGCCGGGCGGTGGCGGCGAGGGGCTGCACACCATCCTCACCGACCGGCGCGACCCGCGCGCCACGACCGTCGCCGTCTCCGCCGCCGGGGTGTTCCGCACCGAGGACGGCGGCGCGAGCTGGTCGCCGTCCAACTCCGGGGTCTCCGCGGTGTTCCTGCCGGACCCCGACCCGGAGTTCGGCCAGTGCGTGCACAAGGTCGCACGGGACGCGGCCACCCCCGACCGGCTGTATCTGCAGAACCACTGGGGGGTGTACCGCAGCGACGACGGCGGCGCGCACTGGACGGACATCGGCGAGGGACTGCCGTCCACGTTCGGGTTCGCCGCCGTGGCGCACCCGCACCGCGGGGACACCGCGTACGTGTTCCCCATCAACGCGGACGCGGACCGGGTCCCCGCCGACCACCGCTGCCGGGTCTTCCGCACGGCGGACGCGGGCGGCAGCTGGGAACCGCTGTCCAGCGGCCTGCCGACGGACGACCACTACGGCACGGTGCTGCGCGACGCGATGTGCACGGACGACGCGGACCCGGCGGGCGTCTACTTCGGCAACCGCAACGGCGAGGTGTACGCGTCGGCGGACGACGGGGACAGCTGGCGCGAGTTGGCGTCCCATCTGCCGGACGTGCTGTGCGTACGGGCGGCGGTGATCGGCTGACGGCGCGGGCTGAAGGGGGAAACCCACGTACCGAACCCCAAGTCGGCCCGGAACGCATGCGGTTCGGCATCCAAACGGTCAGCACCGGTCGCACCGCGACCGGTGGTTGATCGTCGGCGCGTTCGCGGCAGTAGGGTGACGCCGTGGCACCACGACCGTTGCATGAAATCGTCGAATCGGGCTGGGCGAAGGCGCTGGAGCCCGTGGCCGGACAGATCGCCAGGATGGGCGACTTCCTGCGCGCGGAGATCTCCGCGGGACGCACCTATCTCCCGGCCGGACCGAACGTCCTGCGCGCCTTCCAGCAGCCCTTCGACGACGTCCGCGTCCTCATCGTCGGCCAGGACCCGTACCCGACGCCGGGGCACGCGGTGGGCCTGTCCTTCTCGGTGGCCCCGGAGGTACGGCCCCTGCCGGGCAGCCTGATCAACATCTACCGGGAGCTCGGCGACGACCTGGGGCTGCCGCCGCCGACCAACGGCGACCTGACGCCCTGGACCCAGCAGGGCGTCCTCCTGCTCAACAGGGCGCTCACCACCGCCCCGCGCAAGCCGGCGGCACACCGCGGGAAGGGCTGGGAGGAGGTCACCGAGCAGGCGATACGGGCGCTGGCCGCACGCGGGCGCCCCCTGGTGTCGATCCTGTGGGGCCGCGACGCCCGCAACCTCCGCCCCCTGCTGGGCGATCTGCCGTCCATCGAGTCCGCCCACCCCTCCCCCATGTCGGCCGACCGCGGCTTCTTCGGCTCCCGTCCCTTCAGCCGCGCCAACGACCTGCTCGCCGGTCAGGGCGGTACTCCCGTGGACTGGCGTCTGCCATGACGGCCGCCGGGGTGCCGTCCGGGGATCGGCCGGAACCGGTGTCCGCCTCGGCGGGCGGCGGGGAGGGCCCCGTCGTCCTCGCGGTGGACTCCGGTGGGTCCGGGCTGCGGGTGGCGCTCGCCGTCGGCGGCAGTGTCGTCGGGGAGCCGCTCGCGTCCGGGGAGCCGGTGCGCACCGGGGCCTCGGGCATCGACGCGGGACATCTGCTGGAGCTGGTGCTCCCCAGGGCGCGGCGGTTGCTCGCGGGGGCGGGTCTGGAGCGTCCCGTGGCGGTGACCGTCGGGGCGGCCGGGTTCGCGACGCTCGGGGAGCGGTTGCGGGCCGAATTGCCGTCCGCGTTCGCGCGTGAACTGGGGGCCCGGCGGACGGCGCTGGCGGCCGACGCGGTCACGGCGTACACCGGCGCGCTGGGGGCTCGGCCCGGTGCCGTGATCGCCGCCGGTACGGGGCTGATCGCGATCGGCACCGATCTGCGGGCCTGGCGACGGGCGGACGGCTGGGGCCATCTCCTCGGGGACTGCGGTGGCGGGGCGTGGAT
>NZ_LIQX01000958.1 GCF_001418475.1 Streptomyces ossamyceticus
CCCGCCCCCGGCCCCGGGCGGGCGTCTACCGTTCCCCGCGCCCGCCCTCGCTCACCCCGCGCAGGTACGTCCCGAGCCGGGCGATGGCCGAGGGGTTGCGCGGGCTCTCGACCAGATCGACGTAGTCGAGGACGAAGATCTGCCGGTTCTTGACCGCCGAGACGTTCCGCAACGGCCCGTACGACAGCAGGAACTTCCTCTTCCGCTCGGCGCTCACGTCCCCGTAGTCGCAGATGACGATGACGTCCGGGTCCCGCTCGACGACGCTCTCCCACCCCACGGTGGTCCAGGAGTCCGCCACGTCGTGCATGACGTTGACGCCGCCCGCCTCGCTGATGATCTGCTCGGGCGCGGCGAACCGGCCGGAGGTGAAGGGCTGTTCCTCCCCGCTGTCGTACAGGAACACCTTCGGCCGCTCAGCCCCCTGGGGCGCCCCGGCCCGCACGGCGGCGACCTCCTCCTTGAACTCGGCGACGAGCGAGGCCGCCCGCTTCTCCACCCCGAACAGCTTCCCCAGGTTGGTGAGGTCGGTGTACAGCGCCTCCAGCGGCGGCATGATGCCCCGCGAGGTGTCCGTACGGCCGTTGCGGCAGGACTCCGTGAGGACGTACGAGGGTATGCCGAGCGTCTTCAGCGCCTGCGGGGTGAAGCCGGCCTCCTCGCGGAAGCCGTAGTTCCAGCCGGCGAAGACGAAGTCGCCGCGCGCGTCGAGGACGTTTTCCTTGGTTAGCTGGTCCTTCGACAGCCACGCGACCTTGTCGTATCCGCCCTTCCAGGGCACCCCGTTCAGGTCGCCCTTGTCGTCGGGCATGGCGAACCCGGCCATCCGGTCCTCCAGCCCCAGCGCGAACATCAGCTCCGTGATCCCCACGTCATTGGTGACCACCCGCTCCGGGATCTTGTCGTACGTCACCTTCTGCCCGCAGTTGGTGAGCGTGACGGAGGAGGCAGGCCCGCCCCCGCCCGCCTCGACCGTCGCCCCGCACCCGGTGGCGGCGACGGTCGAGGCGGGCGG
>NZ_LIQX01000959.1 GCF_001418475.1 Streptomyces ossamyceticus
GCCGGGGAGCCAGCCGGCGGTGAGACGGCCGGCGCCGAGCGGGAGGGAGACGGCCGCGTCGGGCTCCTCGTCGATGCCGTAGGCGATCTCCAGGGAGCCGCCGCCGATGTCGAGGACGAGGAGCTTGCCCGCGGACCAGCCGAACCAGCGGCGGACGGCGAGGAAGGTCAGCCGGGCCTCCTCCGCGCCGGTGAGGACCTGGAGTTCGACGCCGGTCTCGTCCTTGACGCGGGCGAGGACCTCGTCGGCGTTGCTGGCCTCGCGCACGGCGGAGGTGGCGAAGGGGAGCATCTCCTCGACGCCCTTGTCCTCGGCGGCCTGGCGGGCCTCGTGGACGACGGCTATGAGTTTGTCGACCCCGTCGTGGCCTATGGCGCCGTCCTCGTCGAGGAGCTGGGCGAGGCGCAGCTCCACCTTGTGCGAGTGCGCGGGGAGGGGGCGCGCGCCCGGGTGTGCGTCCACCACCAGCAGATGCACCGTGTTCGATCCCACGTCGAGGACACCGAGTCTCATGGGCGGAACGCTACTGCCAGACCGGCCGTGCGCCGTCCTCCGCGCGGGCTTCGGCGCCGTACCCTGGACGGGTGCCAAAGACGAAAAAGGCAAAGGCCGACAAGTCGGCAGTGGCGGCCGCGGCGGAAGCCGGGTCTTCGCGGGCGAAGGCGGCGACCAAACCCCCGAAACCGCGCAAGGGCGCTCCGGAGCCCGACGAGAAGGGGCTCGATTTCGCGCGCGCGTGGGTGGAGTTCCCTGATCCGACGGACGAGGAACAGGTCTTCCGCTGCGATCTGACGTGGCTGACCTCCCGCTGGAACTGCGTCTTCGGCAGCGGCTGCCAGGGCATCCAGGCGGGGCGCGCGGACGACGGCTGCTGCACTCTGGGCGCCCATTTCTCGGACGAGGACGACGAGAAGCGGGTCGCCGAACATGTGGCGAGGCTCACGCCGGAGATCTGGCAGTTCCACGATGTGGGCACCCGGACCGGGTGGGTCTCCCAGGACGAGGACGGGGAGCGGCAGACCCGGCCGTACAAGGGCTCGTGCATCTTCCAGAACCGTCCGGGTTTCGCCGGCGGGGCGGGCTGCTCGCTGCACATCCTGGCGCTGAGCGAGGGGCGCGAGCCGTTGGAGACGAAGCCGGACGTCTGCTGGCAGCTGCCGATCCGGCGCACCTACGACTGGATCGACCGGCCCGACGACACCCGGGTGCTGCAGGTGTCGATCGGTGAGTACGACCGCCGCGGCTGGGGCCCGGGCGGCCACGACCTGCACTGGTGGTGCACCTCGGCGACGTCCGCGCACGGCGCGGGTGAGCCGGTGTACGTGTCGTACCGGCCGGAGCTCATCGAGCTGATGGGCAAGGCCGCGTACGACCGGTTGGTGGAGCTGTGCGAGGAGCGGCTGGCGTCCCGGCTGCCGCTGGTGGCGCCGCATCCGGCGGACCCGGTGGAGCCGGTGGAGTCGTAGGCCCACCGCCCCCGGCCATACGCGGCGGCGATCCCCCTCGGCCTCAGGGTGCGGGTGGGGGATCGCCGCCGCCGTCGCCCGGTGGGGGTGG
>NZ_LIQX01000096.1 GCF_001418475.1 Streptomyces ossamyceticus
CCCGCCGCGGACCAGGACCACGTGGTTGAAGTCGTCCTGGTAGAGGTCGCGGCGGGCGGCCCGGGTGAGCAGCGATCCGCGCGGCGCGACGACCGGGACGGGGCGGCGCCCGTACTGGAGCCAGGCGAGGCCGACCCCGATGACCATCACGGCGACCGTGGAGGCGGTGACCGCCGCGGCGCCGATCGGCGGGTGTCCGTGCGCGTGGCCGGTGACGGGCTCCAGCCAGTGGATGAACCGGTCGCCGATGCTGAAGAACCCGCCCGCGAAGACCGATCCGACGGCCAGCACGATCATCGGGATCGTCATGACCTTGGGCGACTCGTGCGGGTGCGGTTCCGCGTGTGCGCCGTGGTGTTCGGCGGCGGGCTCCACGTCCGGTTCCGCCGGGGAGGCGGTCGGCCGGTTGCGCCAGCGCTCCTCGCCGAAGAACGTCATCAGCATCACGCGGGTCATGTAGAACGCGGTGATGGCCGCGCCCAGCAGGGCCACGCCGCCGAGGATCCAGCCCTCGGTGCCGCCCTTGGCGAACGCCGCCTCGATGATCTTGTCCTTGGAGAAGAAGCCGGACAGGCCGGGGAAGCCGATGATGGCGAGGTAGCCGAGGCCGAACGTGATGAACGTGATCGGCATGTACTTGCGCAGGCCGCCGTACCTGCGCATGTCGACCTCGTCGTTCATGCCGTGCATGACCGAGCCGGCGCCGAGGAACAGCCCGGCCTTGAAGAAGCCGTGCGTCACCAGGTGCATGATCGCGAAGACGTAGCCGATGGGGCCGAGGCCCGCGGCGAGCACCATGTAGCCGATCTGCGACATGGTCGAGCCGGCGAGGGCCTTCTTGATGTCGTCCTTCGCGCAACCGACGATCGCACCGAACATCAGCGTGACCGCGCCGACCACGGTGGTCACCAGCTGGGCGTCCGGGGCGGCGTTGAAGATGTCGGCGGAGCGGACGATCAGATAGACGCCGGCGGTGACCATGGTCGCGGCGTGGATGAGGGCCGAGACCGGGGTCGGGCCCTCCATCGCGTCCCCGAGCCAGGACTGCAGCGGCACCTGGGCGGACTTGCCGCACGCGGCGAGCAGCAGCATCAGGGCGATGGCGGTGAGCTTGCCCTCGGTCGCTTCACCGGTGGCCTCCAGGACCGGCCCGAAGGCGAACGTCCCGAAGGTGGTGAACATCAGCATGATGGCGATGGACAGACCGACGTCGCCGACGCGGTTGACCAGGAAGGCCTTCTTCGCGGCGGTGGCGGCGCTGGGCTTGTGCTGCCAGAAGCCGATGAGGAGGTAGGAGGCGAGACCGACGCCCTCCCAGCCGACGTACAGCAGCAGGTAGTTGTCGGCGAGGACGAGCAGCAGCATCGCCGCGAGGAACAGGTTCAGGTAGCCGAAGAAGCGGCGTCGGCGCTCGTCGTGCTCCATGTAGCCGATGGAGTAGACGTGGATGAGCGAGCCGACTCCGGTGATCAGCAGCACGAACGTCATCGACAGCTGGTCGAGTTGGAAGGCGACGTCCGCCTGGAAGCCCCCGACGGGGATCCAGCTGAACAGGAACTGGTGCATCGCACGGTTCTCGGGGTCCTTGCCGAGCATGTCGGCGAAGAGGACGACACCGACGACGAACGAGGCGGCCGCGAGGACCGTGCCGATCCAGTGGCCGACGGCGTCGAGGCGCCGGCCGCCGCACAGCAGGACGGCGGCTCCGAGCAGAGGCGCCGCGATCAGCAGCGCAATCAGGTTCTCCACGATTCTTCCGACCCCTTACAGCTTCATCAGGCTGGCGTCGTCGACCGAGGCCGAGTGGCGGGAACGGAACAGCGACACGATGATCGCGAGTCCGACCACGACCTCCGCGGCGGCGACGACCATCGTGAAGAAGGCGATGATCTGGCCGTCGAGATTGCCGTGCATACGGGAGAACGCGACGAGGGCGAGGTTGCAGGCGTTGAGCATCAGCTCGACGCACATGAACACCACGATCGCGTTCCGCCTGATCAGGACGCCGGTGGCGCCGATCGTGAACAGCAGGGCGGCGAGATACAGGTAGTTGACGGGATTCACTTCGATGCCTCCCCGCTCTTGCCGCTGTTGGTGCGCTCCAGGCGGTCCTCGGCGCGCTGCTCCAGGGCCTTGAGGTCGTTCAGCGCCTCGGTCGACACGTCGCGGACCTGACCGCGGTCCCGCAGTGTCTTGCTGACGGTCAGCTCGGACGGGGTGCCGTCGGGCAGCAGGCCCGCGATGTCGACCGCGTTGTGCCGGGCGTAGACGCCGGGGGCCGGCAGCGGCGGGAGGTGCTTGCCCTCGCGGACGCGCTGCTCGGCCAGTTCCCGCTGGGTCTTGGCGCGCTCGGTGCGCTCGCGGTGGGTGAGCACCATGGCGCCGACGGCGGCCGTGATCAGCAGGGCGCCGGTGAGCTCGAAGGCGAACACGTAGTCGGTGAAGATGAGGGCGGCGAGGCCCTCCACGTTGCCCCCGGAGTTCGCCTGGCCGAGGCCGTTGAACTCGGTGAGCGCCGCGTTGCCGATGCCCGCGACGAGCAGGATGCCGAAGCCGAGGCCGCACAGCAGGGCCAGCCAGCGCTGTCCCTTGATGGTCTCCTTCAGGGAGTCCGCCGCGGTGACGCCGACGAGCATCACCACGAACAGGAACAGCATCATGATCGCGCCGGTGTAGACGACGATCTGCACGATGCCCAGGAAGTAGGCGCCGTTGGCGAGGTAGAACACCGCCAGGATGATCATGGTGCCGGCCAGGCAGAGCGCACTGTGCACGGCCTTCTTCATGAAGACGGTGCACAGGGCGCCGATCACGGCGATCGTGCCGAGCACCCAGAACTGGAAGGCCTCACCGGTGGAGGTCGTGTAGGCCGCGAGTTGCTGCGTCATCGGCCGACCGCCTTCTCCGACGCGGGCTCGTCCTCACCGAGGGTGGAGGCACCCTCCTGCGGCACCTCTCCCTTGGAGAGGGCGACCTGCTGCTCGGTACCGGGCGCGGCCTCGGTGACCAGGCCCCGGTAGTAGTCCTGCTCGTCGGTGCCCGGGTAGATGGCGTGCGGCGTGTCGACCATGCCGTCGTCGAGCCCGGCGAGCAGCTGCTCCTTGGTGTAGATGAGGTTGGCGCGGCTGGAGTCCGCCAGCTCGAACTCGTTGGTCATCGTGAGCGCGCGGGTGGGGCACGCCTCGATGCACAGGCCGCACAGGATGCAGCGGGCGTAGTTGATCTGGTAGACGCGGCCGTACCGCTCGCCCGGCGAGTAGCGCTCCTCGTCCGTGTTGTCCGCGCCCTCCACGTAGATCGCGTCGGCGGGACAGGCCCAGGCGCACAGCTCGCAGCCCACGCACTTCTCCAGGCCGTCCGGATGGCGGTTGAGCTGGTGCCGGCCGTGGAACCGCGGGGCGGTGGTCTTCTCCTGTTCCGGGTACTGCTCGGTCAGCCGCTTCTTGAACATGGCCTTGAAGGTCACGCCGAAGCCGGCGACGGGGTTCTGGAAACCCGGCTTGGTCTCCTTGGGCTCATCAGCCATCGGACGCCTCCCTCCCATTCGAAGATCCGTCACTGTCAGTATCGGACCCACCACTGACAATCAGCTCCCGCTCGCGGCGCGGACGCCTGCGCGGCACCGGCGGGAGGATCTGTCCGGGCAGGGGCGGTACGGGGTATCCGCCGGCCATCGGGTCGAAGGCGGCCGGTTCGGCGGGCCGGTCCTGGCTCTCGCGCTTGTCGCGGAAGATGTCCGCGACGAACGACAGCAGGAACAGGACGACGACGGCACCGGCGACGTACAGCGCGATCTGGGCGAAGTCGTAGTTCTCGTTGCGCAGGGTCCGCACGGTCGCCACCAGCATCAGCCAGACCACGGAGACCGGCAGGAGGACCTTCCAGCCGAGCTTCATCAGCTGGTCGTAGCGGACGCGTGGGAGTGTGCCGCGCAGCCAGATGAAGAAGAACAGCAGCAGTTGCACCTTCACCACGAACCAGAGCATCGGCCACCAGCCGTGGTTGGCGCCCTCCCAGAAGGTGCTGATGGGCCAGGGGGCCCGCCAGCCGCCGAGGAAGAGGGTCACCGACACCGCCGAGACCGTCACCATGTTCACGTACTCGGCGAGCATGAACATCGCGAACTTGATCGACGAGTACTCGGTGTTGAAGCCGCCGACCAGGTCGCCCTCGGACTCCGGCATGTCGAACGGGGCGCGGTTGGTCTCGCCGACCATGGTCACGATGTAGATCACGAACGAGACCGGCAGCAGCACGATGTACCAGCGGTCCTGCTGGGCCTCGACGATCGCCGATGTCGACATCGACCCGGAGTAGAGGAACACCGAGGCGAACGCGGCACCCATGGCGATCTCGTAGGAGATCATCTGCGCGCAGGACCGCAGGCCGCCCAGCAGCGGGTAGGTGGATCCGGAGCTCCAGCCCGCCAGGACGATGCCGTAGATGCCGACCGAGGCGACCGCGAGGACGTAGAGCATCGCGATCGGCAGGTCGGTGAGCTGCATCGTGGTGCGCTGGCCGAGGATCGAGATCTCGTTGCCCGCGGGGCCGAAGGGGATCACCGCGATCGCCATGAAGGCCGGGATGGCCGCGACGATCGGCGCGAGGACGTAGACGACCTTGTCCGCGCGTTTGACGATGACGTCTTCCTTGAGCATCAGCTTGATGCCGTCGGCGAGCGACTGGAGCATGCCCCAGGGGCCGTGCCGGTTGGGGCCGATGCGCAGCTGCATCCAGGCGACGACCTTGCGCTCCCACACGATGGAGAACAGCACGGTGATCATCAGGAAGGCGAAGCAGAACACGGCCTTGATGACGACCAGCCACCAGGGGTCGCGGCCGAACATCGAGAGGTCTTCAGCGGCGAGGTAGTACGCGCTCATGCCTCCACCTCCTCGGGGGCCTCGGCGGCGAGCGTCGCGGGGCCGATGCGGACGAGTGCGCCGGGCAGCGCCCCGGTGTCGGAGGCGACGCCCGAGCCGGCGGAGTTCAGCGGCAGCCAGACGACGCGGTCGGGCATGTCGGTGATCTCCAGCGGGAGTGCGACGACGCCCTCGGGCCCGGTGACCGCCAGCAGGTCACCGTTCTTGACGCCTGCCTCGGCGGCCGTCGCGGCGGACAGGCGCGCGTGCGCGGCGTGCCGGGTGCCGGCGAGCGCCTCGTCGCCGTCCTGGAGGCGGCCCTGGTCGAGCAGCAGCCGGTGTCCGGCGAGGACGGCCTCCCCCGCGGCGGGCCGGGGCAGCCCGGCGGCGATCTCCACGGGCTCGGTGGCCCGCGGACCGTCCCAGGCGCCGAGCCGGTCCAGCTCCGCGCGCGTGGTGCGCAGGTCGGGCAGTCCGAGGTGGACGTCCATCGCGTCGGCGAGCATCTGCAGCACCCGCCCGTCGGTGGGTGCCAGACGGCGGGTCATCTGGTCGGGCTTGAGCGCGGCCTCGAACGGCCGGACCCTGCCTTCCCAGTTGATGAAGCTGCCCGCCTTCTCGGCGACGGCGGCGACCGGGAGGACGACGTCGGCGTGGTCGGTGACCTCGCTGGGCCGCAGTTCCAGGGAGACCAGGAAGCCCACCGCGGCGAGCGCCTCACGCGCGCGTGCCGGGTCGGGCAGGTCGGCGACCTCGACACCGGCCACCACCAGGGCCCCGAGCTCTCCGGTGGCGGCGGCCTCGACGATCTGCCCGGTGTCGCGGCCGTAGCGCAGCGGGAGCTGGGCGACGCCCCAGGCGGAGGCGATCTCGTCACGCGCGCGGGGGTCGGTGGCCGGGCGTCCGCCCGGCAGCAGCGACGGCAGCGCGCCGGCCTCGATGGCACCGCGCTCCCCGGCCCGGCGGGGGATCCACACCAGCCGGGCGCCGGTGAGAGCGGCGGCCCGTACGGCGGCGGTGAGTCCGCCGGCCACACCGCCGAGCCGCTCGCCGACGACGATGACGGCGCCCTCGGTGCGCAGCGCCGTGGCGGCCTCGGTGCCGTCCCCTTCGAGTCCGGCGCCGCTCGCGAGGGCGTCCAGCCACTCGGTCTCGGTGCCGGGCGCGGCGGGCAGCAGCGTCCCGCCGGCCTTCTCCAGACCCCGGGTGGCGTGCGTGGCGAGCGAGAACACCCGCATCTTGTGCTTGCGCCAGGCCTTGCGGAGCCTCAGGAAGACACCGGGTGCCTCCTCCTCGGCCTCGAACCCGACCAGGAGGACGGCGGGTGCCTTCTCCAGGGCGGCGTAGGTGACGCCCTTGCCGTCGAGGTCGTGGCCGCGGCCGGCGACCCGGGCGGCCAGGAAGTCGGCCTCCTCGCCGCTGTGCACGCGCGCGCGGAAGTCGATGTCGTTGGTGTCGAGCGCCACGCGCGCGAACTTGCTGTACGCGTAGGCGTCCTCGACGGTGAGCCGGCCGCCGGTCAGGACACCGGCCCTGCCGCGCGCGGCGAGCAGCCCCTGGGCGGCGGCCTCCAGGGCCTCCGGCCAGGACGCCGGTTCCAGGACGCCCTGCTCGTTGCGGACGAGGGGGGTGGTCAGCCGGTCGGGGCGCTGCGCGTAGCGGAACCCGAAGCGGCCCTTGTCGCAGATCCACTCCTCGTTGACCTGGGGGTCGTCGGCGGCGAGCCGCCGCATGACCTTGCCGCGCCGGTGGTCGGTGCGGGTGGCGCAGCCACCGGAGCAGTGCTCGCACACGGACGGCGAGGAGACGAGGTCGAAGGGCCGGGAGCGGAATCGGTACGCCGCCGAGGTCAGCGCGCCGACCGGGCAGATCTGGATGGTGTTGCCGGAGAAGTACGACTCGAACGGGTCGCCCTCGCCGGTGCCGACCTGCTGGAGCGCGCCCCGTTCCAGCAGTTCGATCATCGGGTCGCCGGCGACCTGGTTGGAGAAACGGGTGCAGCGGGCGCACAGCACGCACCGCTCGCGGTCGAGGAGCACCTGCGCGGAGATCGGTACGGGCTTCTCGTAGGTGCGCTTGCGGCCCTCGAAGCGGGATTCGGACTGGCCGTGCGACATGGCCTGGTTCTGCAGGGGGCACTCGCCGCCCTTGTCGCAGACGGGGCAGTCCAGGGGGTGGTTGATGAGGAGGAGCTCCATCACCCCCTTCTGTGCCTTCTCGGCGACCGGGGAGGTGAGTTGAGTCCGGACGACCATCCCGTCCGTACAGGTGATCGTGCAGGAGGCCATGGGCTTGCGCTGGCCCTCGACCTCGACGATGCACTGGCGGCAGGCGCCCGCGGGGTCGAGGAGGGGGTGGTCGCAGAAGCGGGGGATCTCGATGCCGAGCTGTTCGGCGGCCCGGATGACCAGGGTGCCCTTGGGCACGCTGATGTCGACGCCGTCGATGGTCAGCGAGACGAGGTCTTCCGGCGGGACCGCCGCCTCTCCCCCTCCGGAGGGAGCGCTGGTGGTCACAGTCATGCGTTCACCTCCGCGTGCTTGTCCTTGTCGGCCCAGACGGTCGACCTGGCGGGGTCGAAGGGGCAGCCCCGGCCCGTGATGTGGTCCTCGTACTCCTCGCGGAAGTACTTCAGGGAGGAGAAGATCGGTGAGGCGGCGCCGTCGCCGAGGGCGCAGAACGACTTGCCGTTGATGTTGTCGGCGATGTCGTTGAGCTTGTCGAGGTCGCTCATGACGCCCTTGCCGGCCTCGATGTCGCGCAGCAGCTGGACGAGCCAGTACGTGCCCTCGCGGCAGGGGGTGCACTTGCCGCAGGACTCGTGGGCGTAGAACTCGGTCCAGCGGGTGACGGCCCGGACGACGCAGGTGGTCTCGTCGAAGCACTGGAGCGCCTTGGTGCCGAGCATGGAGCCCGCGGCGCCCACTCCTTCGTAGTCGAGGGGGACGTCGAGGTGCTCGTCGGTGAACATCGGGGTCGAGGAGCCGCCCGGTGTCCAGAACTTGAGGCGGTGGCCGGGGCGCATGCCGCCGCTCATCTCCAGCAGCTGGCGCAGGGTGACGCCGAGCGGGGCCTCGTACTGGCCGGGGCTGGCGACGTGGCCGCTGAGGGAGTAGAGCGTGAAGCCGGGGGACTTCTCGCTGCCCATCGAGCGGAACCATTCCTTGCCCCGGTGCAGGATGGCGGGAACCGACGCGATCGACTCGACGTTGTTCACGACAGTGGGACAGGCGTAGAGGCCTTCCACGGCAGGGAAGGGGGGACGCAGTCGCGGTTGACCACGGCGGCCTTCGAGCGAGTCGAGCAGCGCGGTCTCCTCACCGCAGATGTACGCGCCGGCGCCCGCGTGCACGGTGATGTCGAGGTCGAGTCCGCTGCCCAGGATGTTCTCGCCGAGGTAGCCGGCCTCGTAGGCCTCGCGTACGGCCTCGTGCAACCGCCGCAGTACGGGGACGACTTCACCCCGCAGATAGATGAAGGCGTGCGACGACCGGATCGCGTAGCACGCGATGATCATGCCCTCGATGAGGCTGTGCGGGTTCGCGAAGAGGAGCGGGATGTCCTTGCAGGTGCCGGGCTCCGACTCGTCGGCGTTGACGACGAGATAGTGCGGCTTTCCGTCCCCCTGCGGAATGAACTGCCATTTCATCCCGGTGGGGAAGCCGGCGCCGCCGCGACCGCGCAGACCGGATTCCTTGACGTACGCGATGAGGTCGTCCGGCGTCATGGCGAGCGCCTTGCGGAGTCCCTCGTACCCGTCGTGCCGCCGGTAGACGTCCAGCGTCCAGGACCTGTCCTCGTCCCAGAAGGCCGACAGCACGGGTGCGAGCAGCTTCTCGGGGCTGGTGCCCTTGATCTCGGGTGCCAACGTCATCACTCCCCCTCCTCGGCGGTGGGCCCTGCCGGGTGGGCTGGGTCGGAGGCCGATGTCTCCTGCGGCGCGTCGTGCGAGCTGAGGTGCTCGCCCGGTGACGGCTCGTGCACCGTGTCCTGCGGCTCGTCGTGCGGGCCGCCGTCCCGTGGGTGGACCACGCGCGCGGTTCCGGCCTCGCCCTTGGCCAGGCGGAGGCCCACCAGGGAGGCGGGTCCGGCGCCGCCGGTCGCCTCGACGGCCCCGGGCCGCTCGTCGGGGAAGCCGGCGAGGATCCGCGCGGTCTCCTTGAAGGTGCACAGCGGCGCCCCGCGCGTGGGCTCGACCTGTACGCCGCCCCGCAGGTCGTCCACGAGCCGCTTGGCGCTGTCGACGGTCTGGTTGTCGAAGAACTCCCAGTTGACCATCACGACCGGTGCGAAGTCGCAGGCCGCGTTGCACTCGATGTGCTCCAGGGTGACCTTGCCGTCGTCGGTGGTCTCGCCGTTGCCGACGCTCAGGTGCTCCTGGAGCGCCTCGAAGATCGCGTCGCCGCCCATCACCGCGCACAGGGTGTTGGTGCAGACGCCGACCTGGTAGTCACCGCTCGGCCTGCGCCGGTACATGGTGTAGAAGGTGGCGACCGCGGTGACCTCGGCCGTGGTCAGGCCCAGCACCTCGGCGCAGAACCGCATGCCGGTGCGCGTGACGTGGCCCTCCTCGGACTGCACGAGGTGCAGCAACGGCAGCAGGGCGGACCGGGAGTCGGGGTAGCGGGCGACGACCTCGGCCGCGTCCCGCTCCAGCCGGGCTCGAACGTCGTCCGGGTAGTCGGGCGCGGGCAGCTGGGGCATGCCCAGGCTGACGCCGTCAGGGGTGGTGGTCACCGGTCGACGCCTCCCATCACGGGGTCGATGGACGCGACGGCGACGATGACGTCGGCGACCTGGCCGCCCTCGCACATCGCCGCCATGGTCTGCAGGTTGGTGAAGGACGGGTCGCGGAAGTGGACCCGGAAGGGGCGGGTGCCTCCGTCGGACACGACGTGCACCCCGAGTTCGCCCTTGGGTGACTCGACCGCCGCGTACGCCTGTCCCGGCGGCACGCGGAAGCCTTCGGTCACCAGCTTGAAGTGGTGGATCAGGGCCTCCATGGAGGTGCCCATGATCTTCTTGATGTGGTCCAGGGAGTTGCCGAGTCCGTCCGGTCCGAGGGCGAGCTGGGCGGGCCAGGCGATCTTCTTGTCCTCGACCATGACCGGTCCCGGCTGCAACCGGTCCAGGCACTGCTCGACGATCCTGAGCGACTGGCGCATCTCCTCCAGCCGGATCAGGAAGCGGCCGTAGGAGTCGCAGGTGTCGGCGGTCGGGACGTCGAAGTCGTACGTCTCGTAGCCGCAGTACGGCTGGGCCTTGCGCAGGTCGTGCGGGAGGCCGGCGGAGCGCAGGATCGGGCCGGTGGCGCCGAGGGCCATGCAGCCGGCCAGGTCGAGGTAGCCGACGTCCTGCATACGGGCCTTGAAGATGGGGTTCCCGGTGGCGAGCTTGTCGTACTCGGGGAGGTTCTTGTCCATCTTCTTCACGAACTCGCGGATCTGGTCCACCGCGCCGGGCGGCAGGTCCTGGGCGAGTCCGCCGGGCCGGATGTACGCGTGGTTCATGCGCAGGCCGGTGATGAGCTCGTAGATGTCGAGAATGAGTTCACGATCACGAAAGCCGTAGATCATGATCGTGGTGGCGCCCAGCTCCATGCCGCCGGTGGCGATGCACACCAGGTGGGAGGAGAGCCGGTTCAGCTCCATCAGGAGCACGCGGATGATCGTGGCGCGGTCCGGGATCTGGTCCTCGATGCCGAGGAGCTTCTCGACCGCGAGGCAGTACGCCGTCTCGTTGAAGAACGGCGTCAGGTAGTCCATGCGCGTCACGAACGTGGTGCCCTGCGTCCACGTGCGGTACTCGAGGTTCTTCTCGATGCCGGTGTGGAGGTAGCCGATGCCGCAGCGGGCCTCGGTGACGGTCTCGCCGTCGATCTCCAGGATGAGCCGGAGCACACCGTGGGTGGACGGGTGCTGGGGGCCCATGTTGACGATGATGCGCTCGTCGTCGGACCTCGCCGCGGTCTCGGCGACCTCGTCCCAGTCGCCGCCGGTGACCGTGTAGACGGTGCCCTCGGTGGTCTCGCGCGCCGAGGCGGCGGACTCGGCCGATGCGTGCTGCGTGCTCATGAGTACGACCTCCGCTGGTCCGGAGCCGGGATCTGGGCGCCCTTGTACTCGACGGGGATGCCGCCGAGGGGATAGTCCTTGCGCTGCGGGAAGCCCTGCCAGTCGTCCGGCATCATGATCCGCGTCAGCGCGGGGTGGCCGTCGAAGACGATGCCGTAGAAGTCGTACGTCTCGCGCTCGTGCCAGTCGTTCGTCGGGTAGACGGCGACGAGCGACGGGATGTGCGGGTCGGCGTCGGGGGCGGAGACCTCCAGGCGGATCAGCCGGTTGTGGGTGATCGACCGCAGGTGGTAGACGGCGTGCAGTTCGCGGCCCTTGTCGCCCGGGTAGTGGACGCCGCTCACGCCCGTGCACAGTTCGAAGCGCAGGGCCGGGTCGTCTCGGAGGGTGCGGGCGACGGCCGGCAGGAACTCGCGCTCGATGTGGAAGGTGATCTCCCCGCGGTCGACGACGGTCCTGTCGATCACGTTCTCGGGGACGAGGCCCTGTTCCTCCAGGGCGCCCTCCAGCTCGTCGGCGACCTCGTCGAACCAGCCGCCGTAGGGGCGGGTGGCCGGGCCGGGGAGCCGGATGGAGCGGACCAGGCCGCCGTAGCCGGAGGTGTCGCCGCCCTTGTCGGCGCCGAACATGCCGCGCTGGACGCGGATCTCCTCGCCGCCGTCGCCACGCTGGCCGGGGAGGTTGGAGGCGGAGAGGTCCTTCTCGGGGTTGGGTCCGCCGTTGCCGTTCGCGGCGCTCATCGCAGCAGCCCCTTCATCTCGATGGTGGGGAGCGCCTTGAGCGCGGCTTCCTCGGCCTCACGGGCCGCTTCCTCCGCGTTCACGCCGAGCTTGGACGTCTGGATCTTCTGGTGGAGCTTGAGGATCGCGTCCATCAGCATCTCGGGCCGCGGCGGGCAGCCGGGGAGATAGATGTCGACAGGGACGATGTGGTCGACGCCCTGGACGATCGCGTAGTTGTTGAACATGCCGCCGGACGACGCGCAGACCCCCATGGAGATCACCCACTTCGGGTTGGGCATCTGGTCGTAGACCTGCCGCAGCACCGGCGCCATCTTCTGGCTGACCCGGCCGGCCACGATCATCAGGTCCGCCTGGCGCGGCGAGCCGCGGAACACCTCCATGCCGAAGCGCGCCAGGTCGTAGCGGCCCGCGCCCGTGGTCATCATCTCGATGGCGCAGCAGGCGAGGCCGAAGGTGGCGGGGAAGACGGACGCCTTGCGCACCCAGCCCGCGGCCTGCTCGACGGTGGTCAGCAGGAAGCCGCTCGGCAGTTTTTCTTCGAGTCCCATGGTCTTAAAGGCCCCTCAGTCCCATTCCAGGCCGCCGCGACGCCAGACGTACGCGTAGGCGACGAAGACGGTGAGCACGAAGAGCAGCATCTCCACGAGCCCGAAAACACCCAGGGCGTCGAAGGTGACGGCCCAGGGGTAGAGGAAGACGATCTCGATGTCGAAGACGATGAAGAGCATCGCCGTCAGGTAGTACTTGATGGGGAAACGCCCGCCGCCGGCCGGCGTGGGGGTGGGCTCGATTCCGCACTCGTAGGCCTCGAGCTTGGCCCGGTTGTAGCGCTTCGGGCCGATCAGAGTGGCCATGATCACGGAGAAGATCGCAAAGCCTGCCCCGAGGGCTCCCAGTACGAGGATGGGCGCATAGGCGTTCACCGCTCCTCGCTCCTCTCAGTCGGCACTGACTGCTGGCGGTTGCGTGGACCGGCTCTCTGCCCCACCTGTCCCACGAACACCGCCTGTCCCGACGAAGATCGCGAACATGTGAAGCAGGTCACAAGCCCAACTGCCCCGCATCCTATGCCTGCGGGTCTGTGATCTGCGACACGGGGTACGGCACCGAGTTTGTGATCTCCACCACCTGACGAAGGATCATGAAGTCGGATGAGCGGCGATCTTCATACACGAAGCGCCAGACTGATCACCAGAAGTGACAATTTCGATCGTCGTCGCAGGTGAGAGGGTGCGTCTCCATATCAAGAGAGTTCCTCTGCATGCAAATTGGTGCTGGACGGGAGCGCTTGCTAGAGGGTCGCGTTCACACATCAGAGGGAGACGCAGTGACGAATGTGGACGCGTGCACGCGTTCACGAGCGGGCGCGGCCGGCGATCATGAGCGCGCAGCGGCCGCGCCGGTGATCACTCTGTGACCTGCGCCACATCACATCGAGATCAAATCCACCGAGCTTGGCCACTCGGTGCGATCGATGGTAAGCGCAGGGCAATTCGGACGTAATCGCGAAAGCGCATGATCAAGGGCTTGACCGGCCGTGTCCACTTTGCCCGTTACGCCGTCAATAAAGAGGGGCGCGCAGGGAATTTGGGGCTTCCGTTGAACAACTGTGGCGCACCACACGTTGCTTGAAGGTATGGAGGAGCCCCTGGTACCGCTTGTACCCATGTCCCACACCGCTCACATACGCAGCCACCGGAAGCCCCGCCGCAACGCGTCGTCCTCGATCGCGGTGCGCGCCGGAGTCGCCGGTGGCATCCTCAGCACCGTGGCCGTGGCCGGCGCGTCAGCGCAGGCCGTCGCCGCGGAGTCGGTGACGCAGACCCTCGAACTGCCCACCCTCACGGCCGACCTGGCCACGCAGGCAGCGCAGTCCGCGGACGCGACGCAGCAGATGGCGGCCGACTACCAGCTGCAGGCCGAGCGTGACGCGGCCGCGGAGGCGGCGGCCAAGCAGGCCGACAAGGACCTGGCGAAGGCCAAGAAGGAAGAGGCCCGCAAGAAGGCCGCCGAGGAGGCCGAGCGCAAGGCGGCCGCCGAGCGCGCCTCGCGGGACAGCACGCGCACGACCCTCACCACGAACTCCGCCTCGACGGCCCCGCCGGCCAGCGGCAGCGTCGAGACGGTCATCGCCTTCCTCGAGGCCCAGCTGGGCGACGCGTACGTCATGGGCGCCACGGGGCCCAACGCGTGGGACTGCTCGTCGCTGGTGCAGGCCGCGTTCAAGCAGGTCGGCGTGAGCCTCCCGCGGGTCTCGCAGGACCAGTCGATGCAGGGCACGGACATCCCGCTGTCCCAGATCCAGCGCGGAGACATCCTGTACTGGGGCGGCAAGGGTTCCGCCTACCACGTGGGTGTCTACCTCGGTGGCGGCAAGTACCTCGACGCGGCGAACCCCTCCAAGGGCGTCGTCATCCAGGACCTGTCGGGCTACCCGGCGTCGGGCGCGGTGCGCGTGCTCTGAGAGCCGGTCCGCCGACCGCTCGCCGTACGGAAGGGCCGTCCGCCCCTTGGGGCAGGCGGCCCTCCGGCGTGCCCGCGTACGGGCCGTGGCGGGCCCTGGGAGGGCCGTTCGGTCCGGGCCGAGGGTGCGCTGAGGACCGAGGCGGCGAGAGCGCTCGTCGGCACGCTTCAGGCGCTCCGGCCCCGCAATCGGTGATGCTTCCGGGCGTTGCGTGACGAAAGGGACGCCGGTGAACCGGACACCGGTGGACGGGACTCCGGTGGGAGGGACCCCGGTGAACAGGGCGCCGGTGAACGGCTCCGAAAGGCTCCGGGCCCCGGGGCTTTCGCGTCCGGGGCCCGGAACGGGGCGTGTTCGGCCCGTCAGGCCTTGGGGGCCACCTTCGACAGGCCGTTGATGACGCGGTCCATCGCGTCACCGCCGGTCGGGTCGGTGAGGTTGGCGAGGAGCTTCAGCGTGAACTTCATCAGCATCGGGTGGGTGAGGCCCCGCTGCGTGGCGAGCTTCATGACCTTGGGGTTGCCGATGAGCTTCACGAAGGCCCGGCCCAGCGTGTAGTAGCCGCCGTAGGTGTCCTTCAGGACCTGCGGGTAGCGCTGGAGGGCGAGTTCACGCTGGCCGGGGGTAGCGCGGGCGTGCGCCTGGACGATGACGTCGGCGGCGATCTGGCCGGACTCCATGGCGTAGGCGATGCCCTCGCCGTTGAACGGGTTCACGAGACCGCCGGCGTCCCCGACGAGCAGCAGGCCCTTGGTGTAGTGGGGCTTGCGGTTGAAGGCCATGGGGAGGGCGGCGCCGCGGATCGGGCCGGTCATGTTCTCGGGGGTGTAACCCCACTCCTCCGGCATCGACGCGCACCAGGCCTTGAGGATCTCGCGCCAGTCGAGCTCCTTGAAGGCGGCGGAGGTGTTGAGGACGCCCAGGCCGACGTTGGACGTGCCGTCGCCCATACCGAAGATCCAGCCGTAGCCGGGCAGCAGGCGGTCCTCGCCCGGGCCGCGCCGGTCCCACAGCTCCAGCCAGGACTCCAGGTAGTCGTCGTCGTGGCGCGGGGACGTGAAGTACGTGCGGACGGCGACGCCCATCGGGCGGTCCTCGCGGCGGTGCAGGCCCATCGCGAGGGAGAGGCGGCTGGAGTTGCCGTCGGCGGCCACCACCAGCGGCGCGTGGAAGGTGACTTCCTGCTTCTCGCCCGAGTCCGGGTCGCCGAGCTTGGCCTTGACGCCGATGATGCGGCCCGTGCGGTCGTCGATGACGGGGCCGCTCACGTTGCAGTTCTCGTGGAGGCGGGCGCCGGCCTTCTGGGCCTGGCGGGCGAGCTGCTCGTCGAAGTCGTCACGCTTGCGGACGAGTCCGTAGTCGGGGTACGAGGCGAGATCCGGCCAGTCGAGCTGGAGGCGGACGCCGCCACCGATGATCCGCAGCCCCTTGTTGCGGAGCCAGCCGGCCTCCTCGGAGATGTCGATGCCCATGGACACCAGCTGCTTGGTCGCGCGGGGCGTGAGGCCGTCGCCGCAGACCTTCTCCCTCGGGAAGCTGGTCTTCTCCAGCAGGAGCACGTCCAGCCCGGCCTTCGCCAGGTAGTACGCGGTGGTGGAACCGGCTGGTCCGGCCCCGACGACGATCACATCGGCGGTGTGTTCGGTAAGGGGCTGGGGCTCGGTCACGACGGGTTCTCCCCAAGAGGTAGTTGGAGCACTGGAAGACCAGAAAACAGGTGCCGACAAGCATCGGACATGGGCAGTCTATTCAGCGGAACCTGATCACCGGCTGAAGGGCTGCCCCTGTGAACCGAGCTCTGCCCGACGTACGGCTGCGCGTCCCCACCGACGAGGACGCCTTCGCGTGGCACCGGATCTTCGACGACCCCGACGTCATGGAGTTCCACGGCGGCCGGGCCGCCGAGCTGTCCGTCTACGAGGAGCTCACGGCACGCCAGCGTCGTCACGACGCCGAGTACGGGTTCTGCCTGTGGACCATGCTCGACGAGGAGGGCCGGGCCATCGGCTTCACCGGCGCCCAGCCGTGGCCGCAGACCTGGGGGCCGGCCGGCGAGATCGAGATCGGCTGGCGGCTCGCCCGCGACCACTGGGGCAAGGGGTATGTGACGGCCGCCGCCCTGCTGACCCTGGAGCGGGTGCGGGCGGCCGGCGTCCAGAACGTCGTCGCCATGGTCAACGCCCGCAACGAGCGCTCGATCGCGGTCACCCGACGGCTGGGCATGGAGCTGGCGGAGACCTTCACGACGCCCGTCTCCCAGCAGGTGGGCCACTGCTACCGGCTGGCCCTCTGAGCCGCCGACCGGGACTCCGGGGCCACCCAACCCCCGTTTCGTGACGCAGAGTAGCGATTTTCGGCAGATCGCCACGCACCGCTTCCGAACGGACATCCCCGGCGGCTACCCTGCGGGTACCGCTGGGGGTGAACGTCTGTGCGCTTGACACCCAAGTCATTCGAAGTGCGTGTGCCTCGGTTCGTCGGTCTGATGGCCGTGGACGCGCGTGAGACGGCCGCGGCGAGCGGGGTCGGGCTGGCCGCCGGTGACCGGCCCGACGTCGAACTCGCCGTCGTGGACTACGTCGTACGGCAGTACCCGCCGCCGGGTGTCGAGGTACCTCGAGGCGCGGTGGTGACCGTCTGGTTCGAGCTCGGCGACGACGGCGGGGGTGTGCGCGAACCCCGGCGCGGCGGCCCTCCCCCCGGGTTGCACAGGGAGTTGGACGAACCGGGGGCACCGTTCTCGCTGCGGCGGTAGGGCCGCGGCGGCGCGGCGGGCCCCCTCCGCCGCGCCGGACCTCCGCTACTTCTGCAGGAACAGGACCGCGACCGCCACTCCCCCGCCGACCACGAAGGCCGCCGCGATGGTGAGGATCCACATCAGCGCCCGGCCGCGCGGCTTCGCGACGGGCCCGGCCGGGAGCTGATGGCCGATCTCGACCATCGGCACCTCGTACGGCTCGACAGGCTGGGCCGGATGCGTCGCCGACTGGTCCTGCGGCGTCGGAAGACTGGCCGGCGTCGGAAGACTGGCCGGGGTCGGCAGGCTGGGCGAGGTCGGCAGGCTCTGCGAGGTCGGCTGGCCCTGCGGAGTCGGCTGACTGTACGGGGTCGGCTGGCTCTGCGGCGGTGGATAGCTCTGCGGGGTCGGCCGGCTCTGGACCGGCGGCGCTCCCTGCATCGTGCCGTAGGCCGCGGGGCCGCTCGGCATCGCCGGGAACGGGGGTGCGATCACGCCCGTGCGGGCCCCGGCCATCTGCACCAGATAGGGGGCCAGGAACGCCGCCGCGAAGATCCAGACCAGGCCGAAGAGCATGGCCTCGGCGAAGTTGAGGCCCACGTCGACCTGGCCGGCGGCGGAGAGGTCGGCCCCGAAGTTGCTCGTGGCGGAGCCGGACGCCTCCATGGCGAAGCCGCTGACGCCGGTGAGGAGGAGGAAGAGGCCGAAGAAGACACCGGCGGCGAGGAGTTGCTCACCCCGGCCCGAGGACCGGCGGGCGGCCAGGACGCCGAGGACCAGGGCGCAGACCGCGCCGAGCGCCAACGCGCCCACGACCGCCCAGTCGTTGACGGCGTCGCCCAGGTCGGACAGCCCGAACGACTCGCGTTCGAAGCCGCCGTAGGGGCTGGACCCGCCGAAGCCGTAGTCGCCGGAGTCGCCCCCGTAGGAGCCGTTCCCGTACGAGTCGTCGCCGTACGACGAGTCGTCCCCGTACCGCGAGCGGCCCGCCTCGCCCTCGACGGACGCGCCCCAGGAGATGCCGAGGAAGGTGACGGCGATGTTGGGGAGGATGAACAGCGCGATCAGCAGCGGATTGACGTCGTCCTCCCAGTCGGCCCGGAGCTCGTCGCTCGACGCGAGGGTGATGAGGGCGACGAGCGAGCAGAGGGCGAGCACGATCGCCATGGCGCGTACGGCCGTTCCGGTCGCCCGGAACAGGGAGCGCGGGCCGGGACGCACGGCCAGCCAGGCGGCCAGGTCGTCGCGGTGCAGCACACCGCCCGAGACGGCGGCGGTGAGCACCAGCGCGCCGAGGGCGGCGAGCCAGGGTGACGTGGAGACCTCGGCGAGGGCGACCGTCGGCT
>NZ_LIQX01000960.1 GCF_001418475.1 Streptomyces ossamyceticus
GCTCGCCGGAGGTGGCGAAGGTCGGGCCGTGGGCGAGGTAGGAGGCCAGGGAGACCGTGCAGGTCGTGGCGTCGGCGGCGGCGCGGACCGTGATGTGGACCTTGCCGTCCTCGGTGGGCTTGAGGTTCTGGTCGTCGAGCTTGACCCAGTCGGCGAACTTCACGCCGTCCAGGGAGAACTCGCAGCGGTCGGTCTCGGTGGCCGTGCCCGCGCCCTGGCCGGGGGCGTAGCTCTTCTCACCCCAGCCGTCGCCGCCGGGGCCGGTGGCCCAGGCGGAGCCGGAGGCGGCGGCGGTCAGGGCGAGGGCGGCTGCGCCCGTACCGAGCAGGCGGCGCATGGTGACACGTCTCGCTATGGACATGCAGATCCCATTCTCGAGCTTGGCGGTGCGAGACCCCGGGCACGGCGGCGGGCGCGCGACGGCACAGGGCAGCACCGGGGTCACCGGGGCCGCGCCGGGGTGTGAGGTCGTCGAAGAGACACCGGGCCCACTGGTCTTATGAGCCGCAGAGTGAGCACATCGTTTACCACCGAGTAGGGGCTGTCAACCTCGGGAAACGGGAGGTCACTTGGGTCCGTGCGGAGATGTGCACACGGGGGGCACACATTCGGGACACATGGGGAATCCTGTGCTCCGGTGGCGCCATGGGCTCCCCATGAACCCCCCGCCGACTGCCCACCGGCGCGCAAAGTCTTCACCAACGAGCGCCGCCCGACGGGTGAGCGGCGTGGCGGAATTTGACAACGTCCGACCCGCTCCCGACTCTACGTTCATGACATCCATTTTCATTTATGGTGCCGTGTCCGTCGCGCGCGCCGCCGAGCGGGGTGGCCGTCCGTGCGTGTCGCGTTCGTAGGGAAGGGCGGCAGCGGCAAGACCACGCTGTCCGCGCTCTTCGCCCGCCATCTCGCCCGGAGCGGCGCCCCGCTCGTGGCGATCGACGGGGACATCAACCAGCATCTGGCACACGCGCTCGGCCTCGACGAGGACGAGACGTTCGGCGCCCCGCCGCTCAGCTCCCGCACCGGTGAGATCAAGGACCACCTGCGCGGCGCCAACCCGCGGATCGTCTCCCGCGACGCCATGGTCAAGACGACGCCGCCCGGCCGGGGTTGTGAACTGCTCAAGGTTGAGTGCGCACAAGCATGTTCTATCGCGTATGAGTGTGTGCCCGGGCTGCTTCCCGCATGACCTCACGGGTGTGAACGAAGGTTCCTCGGTCGAATGCGT
>NZ_LIQX01000961.1 GCF_001418475.1 Streptomyces ossamyceticus
GGCGGCTTCGGTGAGGGCTGCGGTCTCGGTGGATGCGGTCTCGGCGGCTTCGGTGAGGGCTGCCGGCTCGGCGGCGGCGGTGGCGGTCACGGCTGGATCTCCCATCTGTGGGCGGCGACGAACTCCGCCACCGCCTGGTCTACGGCCTCCTGGCCGGTGCCGGTCGCGCGGAGCACACCCAGGTAGTCGCGGTTGGTCCGGTACAGCTCGTGCCGCTCGCCGAGGCGGCGCAGCGGACGGTACGTCAGGTGGACCCCGTCGACGTGGACTTCGGTCGGTTCCGGTGCCGCGACGAGCGTTCCGGCCCGGTCGGCGCACGGATACTCCAGACGGGCGGCGCCGTCGCGTCGTGACTCCAGGTCGGCGGGGAGTGGCTCGCCGAGGTGGGTGCGCAGGACGTGCTCGAAGAGGGGCAGGTCGAGCAGCTCGGCGAGGAGCAGATCGCACTGGTCGCCGATGGCCCGGTAGTTGACCTCGATGACGCGGGCCCGGCCCTCGTGGACGACGAACTCGGTGTGGCAGGCGCCGAAACCGACGCCCAGCGCGTCGAGTTGGGCGAGCACCTGCGCGACGACCGGCTCCGGGTGGGCCGGGACGAAGGTCATCCGCTGCTCGATGAAGTACGGCGGCGGGGAGACCTCGGTGTGGAAACCGCCGAGGACATGCCGGACGCGGCCGTCTCCGAGCGTCTCCAAGGTGTACAGCTCACCCGGCAGATACTCCTCGACGACCAGGGTGGCGCCGGAGCGGCGGGCGAGGATCTCCTTGCCGTGGGCGACCATGTCGGCGGGGTTCTCGACCAGCACGACGTCCTCGCTGGCGACGCCCTCGCGGGGCTTGAGAACGCAGGGGTACGGCGCGTCGGCGACCGGTGGGCCGGTCAGGTCGGCCGGTTCGGTGATCTCGGCGGACCAGACGGTGTCCACCCCGGCGGCGGCGATCCTGCGGCGCATCTCGCCCTTGTCCTTGCAACTCAGGGTGGCCCGCCAGTCCTTGCCGGGCAGCCCGAAGTACTGCGCGGCGAGGGCGGCCTGGGTCTGGAGGTGGTCGCTGTTGGTGAAGACGGCGGCGGGCCGGTGGTGGGTGGAGATCCGGGTGATGACGGCGCGGAAGTCGCGTACGTCGCACGGAAGGACCTCGACACCTGGGTGATCCGGGTACGCGGCGCGATGCGCGTCCGGCTGGTCGGTGAGGATCGTGACGTCCGGACCGAGCCGGGCGGCAGCGGGCAGGAAACCCTCGGTGACGGAGTCGGTGGGGTTCAGGGCGAGGAGGTACAGACGCATGGGACGGTGCACGGCTTCCGCTGGCGGGTGAGGGGTCGGACGGGGCGGGCCGGCGACGAAGAGGGCCGCGGAGGCGGTCTGGTCAGCCCCGCGATTCACGATCCGCACCCCCCTTGGCCATCAGCACTTGATCTTGCAGCTAAGGTAAGGCTTACCTCCTCGCCTCACCAAACTCCCTCACGCTCTGGAGTTGCCGATGACCATGGCCTCCCTGGCGCTCCCCCGGGCCGCCACTCCCC
>NZ_LIQX01000962.1 GCF_001418475.1 Streptomyces ossamyceticus
GGACACCGGCCGGGCGGCGGGGTGTCTCCCCGTGCGGCAGGGAGACCTCGGTGAACGTCTCCATCCGGCCCGCCGCCCGGACGGTGTCCTTCGCGTCGAACGCGCCGGGAAGCTGTGGACGGCGCTCGTGGAGACCAAGACCAACGGCAACGCCCTCAAGGCCGAACAGGTGCAGGCGTACATGGACATCGCCGCCCGGCGCGGCTACGAGGCCGTGATCACCCTGTCGAACGATGTCGCGCTGGAGGGCAGCCCCCTCGTCGACGTGAAGATCGACAAGCGCCGCAAGCACAAGGTGGCGCTGCGGCATCTGTCGTGGGCCGAGGTGGCCCACCAGGCGCAGATGCTGATCCGGCACGAGGGCGTCGGCAACAGCGCGCACGCCTGGCTGCTCCAGGAACTCCTGCACTACCTCCAGCACGAGAACTCCGGCTGCCACGGCTTCCAGAACATGGGCGCCGCCTGGGTGCCCGTCCGCAACGGGATCGACGACGAGACGCTCTGTCAGGGCGACCCCCGTGCCCTGGAGGTCGTGGAGAGCTGGGAGCGGCTCATCCGCCAGGTCTGTCTGGGGCTCGGCGGTGAACTCGGCCAGAAGGTGCTGCCCGTACGCCGTGCCAGGCGGGGCACCGACCCCGAGGTCCGCCGCGCGGAGATGGCCGACCAGCTGTGCCGGGAGGGAAGGCTCCAGGCGGAGCTGCGCATCGAGGGCACGCCGGGCATCCTCGCGCTCAGCGCCGATCTGCGCACGGGCAAGCTGCGCACCTCCATCGAGATCCCGGCCCCCGAGCAGGGCTACCCGCTGAACTGGGCGAAACGGCTTGTCAGGAAGCTGGCGGAGGCACCGGCCGATCTGCACGTCGAGACGCTCGTCGATGGGGAGATGGGCGGACCGCGGGGCACGCTGGAGCGGCTGCGTCCCGAACCCGGGGACATGCTCCCGGCGAACGGCGCGCAGATCACCGGCTTCCGCCTGTCCCTCTTCAAGGGCATGGGCAGCACCCGCGGCAACGCCGAGTCCGGATTCATCCGCAGCGTCGACGACGCCGTGCACCGTTTCTACGGCGCCGTCGTCGTCCACCTCGACCGCCCGGCCGCGCGCCGGGCCCCCACCGCCGAACGGGCCGCCGTCGGCTGAGCCCCGCCCGAGCGGCGGGGCCGCCGCGCGGGTCCCCTGGGAACGGGGCCGGCCGTCACTCCGGCGGCGGTAGCATCGCGCGCGGCGACGCCGGGGAGCGGGCCCCGGTCGGGCGGTCGGGTCGGTCGGGCGGTCGGGCGGTCGGTCGGGTTGGTCGAGCCAGTCGGGTGTGGAGGATGCGATGGGCGGCGGCGGTGTGGAGGACGGGGCCCCGGGGCGGCGGCGTGATGCCCGGCGGAACCGGGAGCTGCTCGTCGCGGCGGCCCGCGAGGTGTTCGCCGAGTGGGGGCTGGACGCGCCGTGGGACGTGATCGCGCGGCGGGCCGGGGTGGGCAACGCGACGCTGTACCGGCACTTCCCCACGAGGGCCGCGCTCGTCGACGCCGTCTTCCGGGACCGGCTCACCGGGACGATGGACGCCGGTGAGCGGGCGCGGGC
>NZ_LIQX01000963.1 GCF_001418475.1 Streptomyces ossamyceticus
GGACACCGGTCTGGGCGCGGACTTCATCAAGACCTCGACCGGCAAGGTCGCGGTCAACGCCACTCCCGCCAACACCCTGCTCATGCTGGAGGCCGTCCGCGACTTCCGCGCCCAGACCGGTGTCCAGATCGGCGTGAAGCCGGCCGGCGGCATCCGCACGTCCAAGGACGCGATCAAGTTCCTGGTCCTGGTCAACGAGACGGCGGGCGAGGACTGGCTGGGCAACCACTGGTTCCGCTTCGGCGCCTCCTCGCTCCTCAACGACCTGCTGATGCAGCGCCAGAAGCTGGCCACCGGCCGCTACTCCGGCCCCGACTACGTGACGGTGGACTGATCACCATGGCATCCGTATTCGAGTACGCCCCGGCCCCCGAGTCCCGCGCGATCGTCGACATCGCGCCCTCGTACGGCCTGTTCATCGACGGCGAGTTCACGGAGGCGGCCGACGGCAAGGTCTTCAAGACCGTCAGCCCCTCCTCCGAGGAGGTCCTCTCCGAGATCGCCCGGGCCGGTGAGGCCGATGTCGACCGCGCCGTGCAGGCGGCCCGCAAGGCGTTCGAGAAGTGGTCGGCGCTGCCCGGCTCGGAGCGCGCGAAGTACCTCTTCCGTATCGCCCGCATCATCCAGGAGCGCAGCCGTGAGCTGGCGGTCCTGGAGACGCTGGACAACGGCAAGCCGATCAAGGAGACCCGCGACGCCGATCTGCCCCTGGTCGCCGCGCACTTCTTCTACTACGCCGGCTGGGCCGACAAGCTCGACCACGCCGGCTTCGGGGCGAACCCCCGGCCGCTGGGCGTCGCCGGCCAGGTCATCCCGTGGAACTTCCCGCTGCTGATGCTGGCGTGGAAGATCGCCCCGGCCCTGGCGACCGGCAACACGGTCGTCCTCAAGCCGGCCGAGACCACCCCGCTGACGGCACTGTTCTTCGCGGACATCTGCCGCCAGGCGGGCCTGCCCAAGGGCGTCGTCAACATCCTCCCCGGATACGGCGACACGGGCGCGGCCCTGGTCGCGCACCCCGACGTCAACAAGGTGGCCTTCACCGGCTCCACGGCCGTCGGCAAGGAGATCGCGAAGACGGTCGCCGGCACCCGCAAGAAGCTCACCCTGGAGCTGGGCGGCAAGGGCGCGAACATCGTCTTCGACGACGCCCCGATCGACCAGGCCGTCGAGGGCATCGTGGGCGGCATCTTCTTCAACCAGGGCCAGGTCTGCTGCGCGGGCTCCCGCCTCCTGGTGCAGGAGTCGATCCAGGACGAGCTGCTGGACTCCCTGAAGCGCCGGCTGTCGACGCTCCGCCTCGGCGACCCGCTCGACAAGAACACGGACATCGGGGCGATCAACTCCGAGGAGCAGCTGACCCGGATCACCTCGCTCGTCGAGCAGGGCGAGTCGGAGGGCGCCGAGCGCTGGTCCCCGGCGTGCGAACTGCCCTCGGCGGGCTACTGGTTCGCGCCGACGCTGTTCACGAACGTCACCCAGGCGCACACCATCGCCCGCGACGAGATCTTCGGCCCGGTGCTGTCGGTGCTGACCTTCCGCACCCCCGACGAGGCCGTCGCCAAGGCCAACAACACCCAGTACGGCCTCTCGGCGGGCATCTGGACCGAGAAGGGCTCCCGGATCCTGGCCGTCGCGCACAAGCTCCGCGCGGGCGTCGTCTGGTCCAACACGTTCAACAAGTTCGATCCGACCTCGCCGTTCGGCGGCTACAAGGAGTCGGGCTTCGGCCGCGAGGGCGGCCGCCACGGCCTGGAGGCGTACCTCGATGTCTGAACCGAACCGTCTGAGCGTCTTCAAGACCTACAAGCTGTACGTCGGCGGGAAGTTCCCGCGTTCCGAGAGCGGCCGGGTGTACGAGGTGAGCGACGCAAAGGGCAAGTGGCTGGCCAACGCGCCGCTCTCCTCCCGCAAGGACGCCCGTGACGCGGTGGTCGCCGCCCGCAAGGCGTTCGGCGCCTGGTCCGGCGCCACGGCGTACAACCGGGGCCAGGTCCTGTACCGGGTCGCGGAGATGCTGGAGGGCCGCAAGGGCCAGTTCGTCCACGAGGTCGCCGACGCCGAAGGGCTGTCGAAGTCGAAGGCCGCCGCGCAGGTGGAGGCGACGATCGACCGCTGGGTCTGGTACGCGGGCTGGACCGACAAGATCGCCCAGGTGGTGGGCGGCGGGAACCCGGTGGCGGGCCCGTACTTCAACCTCTCCTCCCCCGAGCCGACCGGTGTGGTCGCCGTCCTCGCCCCGCAGGAGTCGTCGTTCCTGGGCCTGGTCTCGGTGGTCGCCCCCGTGATCGCCACAGGCAACACGGCCGTTGTGGTCGCCTCGGAGAGGGCCCCGCTCCCGGCGCTGTCGCTGGCCGAGGTCCTGGCCACGTCCGACGTGCCCGGCGGTGTCGTGAACGTCCTGTCCGGCCGTACGGCGGAGATCGCGACGCCGCTCGCCGCGCACCAGGACGTCAACGCGATCGACCTGGCCGGCGCGGACGACGTCCTCGCCAAGGAGCTGGAGATCGCCGCGGCCGACAACCTGAAGCGGGTACTGCGTCCACAGCCTGTGGACGACTGGTCGGCGACGCCGGGCATCGACCGCATGACGGCGTTCCTGGAGACGAAGACGGTCTGGCATCCCACGGGGTCGCTGGGCGCGTCGGGTTCCTCGTACTGACGCACGCCGGGGCAGGCGCGGGCCGGCCGCGCGGTTCCCCGCGCCCTGTCGCAGGGCCGGGCTTCAGCGAAGGCCGCCCAGCGCCTGCCCGACCACCGGGCTGCTCCCGATCGACGGCGCCTGCGCCACCGGGCCGGCGCTCGAAGGGGGCGACCGGGCCGGTGACGTACCCGACGGTGCCGGTCAGCGCCTGGGGGCCCTGCTGGGGGTCCACGGAGCCGAGCGAGGGCGGGGCGGGCACGCAGCACGTCGACGCGGCGCCGTCCGCCGCGGCGGACGTACCGGCGCCCGCGCCGAGTGCGACGCCCGCGGTCGTCACGGCGAGCAACGCGCGCCGGGCGAAGGGGGACCGGGGAGCCGAGCGTCGAGCCATCAGCGCGGTCACTCCCTGCTGCGGAAAGTAAGCACAGGGGCACATACGGTAGTTGAGGTGTGATGTGCGCTCCATGGGCGACCCGACGACTCGGCGGGAGCCGCGCGATGCCTCACACTGGACTCTCGTGAGTTCGCATCCTCCGATACCGACCCGGGTCGTCCTGCTGTCCGGTCCGTCCGGCTCAGGCAAATCCCTCCTCGCCGCCCGCTCCGGCCTGCCCGTGCTGCGGCTCGACGACTTCTACAAGGAGGGCGACGACCCGACGCTGCCGCTGGTGGAGGGCAGCACGGACATCGACTGGGACCATCCGCTGTCCTGGGACGCGGACGCCGCCGTCGCGGCGATCGAGGAGCTGTGCCGCACGAGCCGTACGACCGTCCCGGCGTACGACATCTCGCTCAGCGCGCGCACCGGCTGGGAGTCCCTGAGCATCGAGCGGACCCCGCTGTTCATCGCCGAGGGCATCTTCGCGGCGGAGATCGTGGGACGTTGCCGCGAACTCGGCGTCCTCGCGGACGCGCTGTGCCTGACCCGGGGCCCGGTGACGACGTTCCGCCGCCGCTTCCTGCGCGATCTGCGGGAGGGCCGCAAGTCGGTGCCCTTCCTGCTGCGGCGCGGCTGGCGGCTGATGCGTCTGGAGCGTTCGATCGTGGCCCGGCAGACGGAGTTGGGCGCCCACGCCTGCGACAAGGACGAGGCGCTCGGGCGGTTGGCGTCGGCCGCGGCGGGCCGCCGCGCGCAGACCCCGGCCTAGTCACGCGAACGACATACAAAAAGCGGGACTGGACGGACCCCCCGGCCCTCCAGTCCCGCTTTTTGTATG
>NZ_LIQX01000964.1 GCF_001418475.1 Streptomyces ossamyceticus
CGCGCCCCGCGCGGGGCGCGGCCGGGTAACGTGATCACACCGCTCTTTTGTTCGTACGACCCCCCTAGGACGTCTGCTGTGTCGTTCAGCCTGCCGTCGCGTGCCCCGTCCGGGCCGCGCAGAAGGACTTTGCTCGCCGGGGCCGCGGGTCTGGGCCTCCTCGCGGGGTGCTCGTCCGGGGGTGAGGGGACGGATGCCGCCGGGGGGAGTCCGTCGGCGGCCGAGAAGACGCGGGCCGGGGCGGCGCGGGACAGTGAGGCGCTCGTGGAGCGGTACGACGCCGTGCTCGCCGCCCATCCCGATCTGACCGGGCTGCTGACGCCACTGCGGGCGGAGGCCGTACGCCACGCGGAGGCGTTCGGGGGCGGGAAGCGCGCGAGGAAGCCCTCCGCGTCCCCTTCGCCGTCGCCGTCACCGTCCGTGTCCCCGTCCGCGTCGGCCTCCGGCGGGCCCGGCACCGTGCCGGCCGAGCCGAAGGCGGCGCTCGCCGGGCTGGCCGCGGCCGAGCGGAAGCTCGCCGACCGGCGGGGCAAGGCGTTGCTGGAGGTGCCGGGCGAGCTGGCCCGCCTGTTGTCGTCGGTGGCCGCGGCGGGGGCCGGGCACGCGTACTTGTTGACGGAGGGTGCGAAGTGAGCGGCGCGGAGCTGAAGGCGATGCAGGCGGCGCTCGGGGCCGAGCACGCCGCCGTGTACGGGTACGGCATCGTCGGCGGGAAGATCGGTGACGCCCGGCAGAGCGAGGCGCGGGAGGCGTACGACGCGCATCGGGCCCGGCGGGACCTGCTGACGCGGGCGGTGCGGGACCTCGACGGTCGACCCGAGGCGTCGGCGGCCGCGTACGCGCTGCCCTTTGCCGTGACGGACTCGGATTCCGCCGTACGGCTGGCCGTGGAGCTGGAGGAGCGGGTGGCCGGGGTGTACTCCGACCTGGTGCGGGCGGCGACCGGTGAGCGGCGCGCCTCGGCGGCCGAGGCGCTGCGGGAAGCGGCGGTGCGGGCGGTCAGGTGGCGCGGGGGAAGCGTAGCCTTCCCTGGTCTCGCCGAGCGTGCGGCCGGTGCCACCGCCTCGGCGGCACCGCGCACCTGATCACGGCCTGGAAGGGAACGACTCGCACATGACGCGCAGGGCTTTCGAGGCTTTCGAACCGCCGCAGCGGCTTGTGCGGGCGCTCGCCGAGACCCGGCAGAGCGGGGGCGACGGCGCCCAGGAGTGGCTGTCGCGGCTGCCCGACCTCCTTCAACAGGCCCTTGATCTACGCGAGTTGACCGTCGAGCGGGTGCAGGCGCCCGGCGGCCGCAGCAGTCTGGTGCTGCTCGTGCGGCAGATCGACGGCACCCCGGCCGTGCTGAAGCTGGCGCCGGCGCGGGCGCGGCCGGAGAGCGAGCGGGCGGCGCTCGCCCACTGGGACGGGCGGGGCGCGGTGGAGTTGCTGAACCCCGGGGACACTCAGGGTGTGCTGCTCCTGGAGCGGCTGCGCCCGGACCTGTCGGTGCGGTCGCTGCCCGAGGCGAAGGCACTGCTGGAGGCGGCGGCCACGCTGCGGCGGCTGTGGGTCGAGCCGCCCGAGGCGCATGTGTTCGAGACCGTGGCCGAGCGCACGGGCCGTCAGGCCGAGGCGATGCGTGCGGGCGCCGAGGTCGACGGCGAGGTCCGGGGCTTGGTGGAGGCGGCTCTCGCCGCGCGGGAGGAGCTGCTCGCCGCCGCTCCCGAGGAGCGGTTGCTGCACGGGACGTTCCGGCAGAGCAAGGTGCTGGCCGGGGATCGGTTGCCGTGGCTGGCGGTGGGGCCGGATCCGGTGGTCGGGGAGTGCGCGTTCGACCTGGCGCGGCTGGTGCGGGACCGGGTGGAGGACCTGATCGCCTCCCCGTCGGGTGCGGCGACGACCCGGCGACGGGTGAGGAAGCTGGCCGACTCGCTGGACGTGGACCAGGAGCGACTGCGGGGGTGGACGCTGTTCCGGGCCGTGGAGTCCGGGGTTCGGGCCCGGCGTGTGGGGCGCCCGCGCGACGCCGAACTGTTGCTGGAGTTCGCCGGCTGGCTGTGAGGCCGTCCCCGGAAGGGTCGGGGTTCGTTGGCGGACGCGGGTGCGTGGGTTTCTCGCGCGGACCCCACCCAGCCGGAACGGGCCCTGCGGGCCGATGAGAGGCGCGGGGCGCAGCCCCCGCTTCTCAGGGGCGCGGGGAACTGCGCGACCAGCCCCCACGCACCCGCTCGTCCGTACGGAGCCCGGCTCGGGCGGCCGCCGACTGCTCGACCGCCGGTGCCAGGTCAGGCGGTCGTCAGCCGGGCGATCGCCTCGTCGACGGTCAGTTCCTCGCGCTCGCCGGTGCGGCGATCCTTCAGCTCCAGGACGCCCTCGGCCGAGCGGCGGCCCGCGACCAGGATCTGCGGCACACCGATCAGCTCGGAGTCGGTGAACTTCACGCCCGGCGAGACCCCGGCGCGGTCGTCGACGAGGACCCGCAGGCCGGCGGCCCGCAGCTTCTCCGAGACCTCCAGGGCGAGTTCGGTCTGGAGGGCCTTGCCGGCGGCGACCACGTGCACGTCGGCCGGGGCGACCTCGGCGGGCCAGCACAGGCCCTTGTCGTCGGCGGTCTGCTCGGCGAGGGCCGCCACCGCGCGGGAGACGCCGATGCCGTACGAGCCCATGGTGACGCGGACGGGCTTGCCGTTCTGGCCGAGGACGTCGAGCTTGAGGGCGTCGGCGTACTTGCGGCCGAGCTGGAAGATGTGGCCGATCTCGATGGCGCGGTCCAGGCGCAGGCCGGTGCCGCACTTCGGGCACGGGTCGCCCTCCTGGACGACCACGACGTCCACGTACGCGCCGACCTCGAAGTCACGGCCCGCGACGACGTTCTTGGCGTGCGTGCCGGCCTTGTTGGCGCCGGTGATCCAGGAGGTGCCGGGGGCCACCCGCGGGTCGGCGACGTAGGTGACCTTCTCGCCGAGGCCCTGCGGGCCGACGTAGCCGCGGACCAGCTCGGGGTGGGCGACGAAGTCGTCCTCGGTGACCATCTCGACGACCGCCGGGGCGAAGTGCGCTTCGACCTTGCCCATGTCGACCTCGCGGTCCCCGGGGAC
>NZ_LIQX01000965.1:0-1521 GCF_001418475.1 Streptomyces ossamyceticus
CTCCCCGCTCGCCCCGCCCGCCACCGCGTCGGCGACGACCGCGTCCGTCACGGCGTCGAGCAGTTCCCCCTTGTTCTCCACATGCCAGTAGATCGCCCCGGGCCCGGTGGCGAGGCGCTCGCTCAGCGCCCGGAACGTCAGCCCGCCCTCGCCTGCCGCGTCGAGCAGTTCGATCGCCGCCTCGACGATGCGTTCACGGGAGAGCGCCTCTGTGCGCCGCTGCGACCGGCGCGTCCGCGTTGCCATGCCGTCATCTTGACACGGCTGGAGCGCTGTTCCAATGTTGGAACGCCGCTCCATGATGGAACGGTGTACCAGAGCCGATCGCCACCTCACGGTCGGCCGACTCGCGTGCGGAGGAACCACCATGACGACCACCACGCCCACCCCTGTCACGATCGTCGGCGCCGGATTAGGCGGCCTCACCCTGGCCCGTGTCCTGCACCTCCACGGCATCCCGGCCACCGTTCACGAGGCCGAGCCCTCCCCCTCGGCCCGTACACAGGGCGGGCTGCTCGACATCCACGAGCACGACGGTCAGCTCGCCCTCGACGCGGCCGGGCTGACGGAGGAGTTCCGCGCGATCGTGCTGGAGGGCCGCCAGGCGATGCGGCTCCTCGACACGGACGGGACCGTCCTGCTGGACAGGGCCGACGACGGCACCGGCGGCCGTCCGGAGGTGCAGCGCGGCGAACTGCGGCGAATCCTGCTCGACTCGCTGCCGGCCGGCACCGTCCGGTGGGGCCGCAAGGTGAGCGGCACCCGCGCCCTCGGCGAGGGGCGATTCGAGGTGGCGTTCGCCGACGGCGACACCGTCACCACCGGTCTGCTGGTCGGGGCGGACGGCGCGTGGTCACGGGTCCGGCCCCTGCTCTCCCCCGCCGAACCGGAGTACGTGGGCACGTCGTTCGTCGAGACCTACCTGTTCGAGGCCGACACCCGGCATCCGGCTGCCGCGAAAGCGGTGGGCGGCGGGTTCATGATGGCGCCCGCGCCGGGCCTGGAGATCTTCGCCCACCGGGAGGGCGGCGACACCCTCCACGCCTACGTGGCGCTGAGCAGGCCTCAGGAGTGGTTCGCGGCCGTCGACTTCACCGAGGGCGACGCGGCCCTCGCCCGGATCGCACGGGAGTTCGCGGGCTGGGCACCCGAACTCACCGCGCTGATCACCGAGAGCGACACCGTGCCGGTCCTGCGCTCCCACCACGCCCTGCCGACCGGCCACCGCTGGGACCGGGTACCGGGCGTGACCCTGCTCGGCGACGCCGCCCACCTCACNNGCCCTCGCCGCGCACCCCGACGACGTCGAGGCCGCGCTCGCCGAGTACGAGCAGGCCATGTTCACACGCAGCGCCCAGGTGCCCACCTTCGAAGGGGCCGATCTGCACAAGATCGACTCCGAGAACAACACGGCCCCCTGGCTCCTGCGGGCCTTCCTGGAGCTGGAGAAGGACGGGCGGGGCTGAGCGGCCCGATGCGGTTCAGCCCCGTACGCAGGTCGTGCCCGTCGGGCACAGGGAG
>NZ_LIQX01000965.1:1558-1921 GCF_001418475.1 Streptomyces ossamyceticus
CGCCGCTCTCGCCGTCGAAGCGGTAGACGACCTCGGAGTAGACGTCCTCCTCGGAGCGGTCGAGGACGCGGTAGCCGGGGAGGCGGGCGAAGCCGTAGTTCGCGTTCTCGGCGTCGTCCATGGAGGCGGCGGGGCTCTCCTCCATGACCTCGAACAGCTGGAGGACCCGGGTGCCGTCCGGGGACTCGTACGTCACGACCGCCGGCTTGCCGTCGGGCTGCTTCGCCGTGCGGGTCCAGCCGGAGGGGACGTCGACGGTGAAGCCCACGGGGTCCTCGGAGCGCACATAGCCGGGCGCGGCATCGGCCGAGGTCCCGCCGGACGCCCCGGACGTACCCCCGCCACCGCCTCCGTCACCACTTC
>NZ_LIQX01000966.1 GCF_001418475.1 Streptomyces ossamyceticus
CCCCCACCAACGACCCCGCCGCCGCCCTCCACTGGGCCGCCGCAGCCATCGGCCTCGCCGAAGCCCGCACCCAGCAAGGCCACCCGCTCACCGAGCAAGAGCGCGCAGCCTACGACCGCTACCAAGCAGCAGCCCACGGCCACGGCTACAGCGACGAGCAAATCCGCTGCTACGCCTACGACCTGAACGCGGCGGCCACCCGATGAGCGCGCCCGTCTGCTGCGGCAAGCCCCTGCAACCGCAAGGCCAGCACATCGTCTGCGGCACCTGCGGCGGATGGATCGACCCCGGCACGCGCTGATGGACGAGTGCCTCCTCTGCGGCGCACCCGGCCGCGCACCGTACTGCAACGAAGCCTGCAAGGACCTCAAGGACGACGACTACCAGGCGCTCCTGATGTCGCGCTCTCGGTACATCCCCCAGCCGAGAGCGCGGCCCCACATCCACCAGCGGAAGGACACCCCCATGCGGAAGTGGACCACCACCGTCACCGTCACCAACCAAAACGGCGACACCGGAACCGCCACCACCCCCGTCTGCGCCAACGACCCCCAAGCCGCCACCACCGGCATCGCCAACAAACTCCGCGACGAGGGCTACACCGTCGACCAAGTCGTCGTGAAGGAAGACGGCTACTGCGACCACCAGCAGTAACCCCGAGAGGAATCCGCCATGCCCCTGATCAACCCCGAGACCGGCAGCGAGGTCGAGGTGGAGGCCGACGGCGACTTCACCGTCACCTTCTCCATGCATCTCCCGCCCAACACCAGCGACGAGCCCCAGCAGACCCGCATCCCCCTCGACGAAGTCTGAGCACCCCATGTGCCGAGACAGCCGCACCACCGAACAAATCCAGACCGCCCTTGCCGCCGAAGCCACCCTCGCCCGCAGCATCGCCAACGACCCCATGGCCACCCCGCAGCAGCGGCACCTCCACGACACGCTCCATCAGCAGATGAACACCGACCTCGACGAGCTCGAACACCGTCGCCACTGACCGGCCGGCCGGTAGCCCACGGCCCACATCCCCACCGGATGCGGGCCCTGGAAATCCGACCGACCCGCCCTCCACTACCCGCGACTGCACTCAGGAAGATTCATATGGGCAAGAAGATCGATCTCACCAGCCGGAGGTTCGGCCGATGGCTCGTGCTTCGCGACGCTGGCCGCGACAAGAACTTGAACATTAGATGGCTCTGTCGCTGCGACTGCGGCACCGAGAAAGAAGTGATGGGCCAACACCTACGCGGAGGGCGTAGCACCTCGTGCGGTTGCTTCCACTACGGGTCGATGATCCGGCACGGGCTATCCGCTCACCGCCTGTACAGCACATGGGTCAACATGATCCACCGCTGCTCCAACCCGGACAGCAAGGACTACCCGCGATACGGCGCGCGCGGCATCACCGTTTGCCAGCGATGGGCTGACGAGAAGACCGGGCTTCAGAACTTCATCGCCGACATGGATGCGACGCACGAACCCGGAATGTCTCTGGACCGCCGAGACAACGCACTTGGCTACAGCCCAGAGAACTGCGCCTGGGCAACTGCAGTCGAACAGAACCGGAACCGACGCTCCAACCGACTGATCACCCACGAAGGGCTCACGTTGAGCGTGGCTGCCTGGTCGGAAAGGACCGGAGTTAGCGAAGACGCCCTCAAGCACCGGCTTGACCGTGGCTGGCCAGTGCAGCGCGCCTTGACCCAGCCCGTTCAGCAGCAGCGCCGAGCCGCTGACCACGTCTAGGAGCCCGCCATGCCTCGTTTGCCCAAATGCGCCTGGATCCTCATCGGCAGCCTGTTCCTAATCATCAACCACACCATCGGCGTTGCTGCGGCGGTCGGCTTTCTGCTGTCCGCCGCCCTGTGGGCCGCCACCACACCCGCCGCCCTCGCCGCCCTCGCCGCCCTCGCGGCCTGGCATCTCTGCAACGAGCACCCGCCCCGCACCGCCCGAGCCCGCACCTGACCGACGCCCCGGAGGCCCCGCCATGTTCCGCCGTCCGACCCGCACCATCACCGAGAACGTCCACGGCGTCGACGTCGCCTACACCATCGACGACCCGAACCCGGCGCCCCGCCTCCCCTTCAACCTCGACTCCATGCTCCGCCGCGCCCTCTTCACCCTCGCCGTGATCATGACCGTCGGCGCGATCGTCTGGGGCACCGTCGCCATCGGCAGCATGCTTTCCCTCCTCGCCCCCGCCTGGGCCGCCTACCTCGTCGCTGGAGTCTTCGACGCCGGATGGGCCGCCTGCCTCATCGCCGAGTGGATCCTCCGCTACGACAGCACCCGCTCCGAGGCCCCCCGCAACGCCGGCATCGCGATGCTCGTCGTGTCGATGGCCGCGATCATCGTCCACGGCGCGCTCGCAGGACCGTGGGGCTGGATCGTCGGCATCGTCGGCGCTCTCGTATCCGCCGCCGCCAAGGGTGTGTGGGCGATCGGCATGCACACGATCCGGATCAAGCTCGACCCGAAGTACGAGGCGTACCTCCGTACCCTCCAGCAGCAGACCGGCACCGAGCAGGCCCTCGCCCTCGGGGAGCGGGACCGGCTGCTGACGGCGGATCGGACGGTGAAGCTGCGGCTGGCGCTGGAGTCCCGGCGGCCGGACTGGGCGGAAGCGGTGACCGAGCCAGTGAGCCAGGCTGAACCGTCCAAGAAGTCCACGCCGGTTCAGTCCCCTGACCAGCCGGTGAACCAGATCGACCCCACACCCGACCCGGCGACGGTCCACACTGCGAACCAGGCGGCCCGCCCGGTTCAGCCCAAGGACCAGGTCACCGAACTCCACCGCCGTCTCAAGGTTGGCGAGCACATCACCAAGGCCCGCGCCGCGGAGATCCTCGGCGTCCCCGAGTCCACCGCCTACCGCCGTCTCACCGCCGCGCAGGCCCTCCTCAACCAGTACCGCTGACCCAGCCCACCCCGGCCCCCACACCCCCTGTGGGGGCCGGCCTGTCTCTGCGGAGCCCACCCGTGAAGATCGACCGCACCGACATCGTCACCGCCATCGCTGTTCCCGGCCTCGTCTCCGC
>NZ_LIQX01000967.1 GCF_001418475.1 Streptomyces ossamyceticus
GGGAAGGACCGGGAGCCAGGCGAGACGGGGTTCACGGTGGGCGTGCCGGTCGGGGGCGGGGGCAGGGTCCGGCTCGGCAGCGTGGTCGGGCACGGGAGCCCCGTTCTCCTGCCCGCTTCGGGTCGCCCGGCGTTCGTACCAGAGGGTCGCCACCGCCGCCGCCATGAGCACCACGCCCGCGCCGATCAGCAGGGGCTGCAGGCCCGCCTTGACGTAGCGGAGGTAGAGGTCGGTGGAGCCGGCGTGCAGGAGGGCGCCGCCGGTGAGGAGGAGGACGACGGTCTGGGCGTGGCGGTTCACAGGAGCACCGTCCCGACGAGGGCCGACACCAGGATCGCGAGGACGAACGTGGCGGGGGCGAAGCGGAGCGCGAAGGCACGTCCGAACGTGGCGGTCTGCATGGCGAAGAGTTTCAGGTCGATCATCGGCCCGACGACGAGGAAGGCCAGCCGGGAGGTCAGGGAGAACTGGGTGAGCGACGCGGCGACGAACGCGTCCGCCTCCGAGCAGATCGACAGCAGCACGGCCAGTACGGCGAGGGCGAGGATCGCGATGAGGGGGTTGTCGGCGGCCGCGTTCAGCCAGCTCGCCGGGACGACCGCCTTGAGCGTGGCCGCCGCCATGGCGCCCACGACCAGGAACCCGCCCGCGTGCATCACGTCGTGCCGCACCGAGCCCCAGAACGCCGCCCCCTTGCCGAGCCCCTCGTAGGACGGCCGCTCCGGCGGGCGCATCCACTCGCCGCGCCCCAACCGCTGCCAGAGCCAGCCCATCGCGCACGCCACCAGCAGGCTCGCCACGAACCTGGCCAGCACCATCTCGGGGTTCCCCGGGAACGCCACGGCGGTCGCCGTCAGCACGATCGGGTTGATGGCGGGCGCGGAGAGCAGGAAGGCGAGCGCCGCGGCGGGCGTGACCCCGCGCCGTACCAGCGCGCCCGCCACCGGCACCGACGCGCATTCGCAGCCCGGCAGCACCACACCGGCCAGGCCCGCCGCGGGGACCGCCAGCGCGGGCCGTTTCGGCAGCGCGCGGGCGAAGAACGACGGCGGTACATACACCGCGATCACCGCCGACAGCACCACCCCGAGCACCAGGAACGGCAGCGCCTGGACGACCACCGCCACGAACACCGTCATCCAGCTCTGCGTCACGGGCGCGGCCAGGAGACGGCGGAGGGGGCCCTGCGCGGCGACGGCCAGGACCAGCAGCATGGTGAGGAGGAGGGGGGAGTTGAGGTGCCGCCCGCGGGAATCCTGCGGCGGGGCACCGGCGCCGGTGCCGGCATCGGGCGATCCGTGCGCGTGCGGTGCGTGCGAGCCGCCCTCGGCGCCGGGGCCGGGGCCCGGCCGGTCGGGGGCTTCCTTGGTGATGGCCACGGGGGACGGTACCTCCGTACGGGTACGGCTGTGCTGCGCGGGTCGGTGCGCCCTCCCCTCCCATACGGCGACGAGGCCGTTCCCGCTCAGGCGCCGCGCTGCGACGCGCACCACAGGTGGAGCCTTTTTCGTAATGGGATCCATTTTCATGTAGCGTCTCGTGCGGCATTCCGCCGTTCGTCGAGGAGGACCCCATGGCCGTACCCAAACGGAAGATGTCCCGCAGCAACACCCGTCACCGTCGCGCCCAGTGGAAGGCGAGCACAGCGCAGTTGGTGCCCTTCACCGTGGACGGCGTCACCCACCTCGTACCGCAGCGGCTGCTGAAGGCGTACGAGCGCGGACTGATCCACCCCGAGGGCTGAGACGGTGTCCTCGGTGCACGACGGCCACGACAGGCTGCCCGTCACCGTTCTCTCCGGCTTCCTCGGCGCGGGGCACCTTGTCCGTTCGAACTGAAGTGCGTGCATCGAGTATGTGACCTTCATGGGTGGTGTTCGTTCCTCATGGTGACGGGGTGTTCGAGTGGGCCCGGACGGGGGTGGCGGGG
>NZ_LIQX01000968.1 GCF_001418475.1 Streptomyces ossamyceticus
GCGGCGAGGGCGGCCAGGCGGAAGGGGAATCGGGCGGCGGGGGAATCGGGCGGCGAGGGCGGTCGGGCGTCGCGGGGACGGTCAGACGGAGTCCGCGCCCTCCGCCGGGGCGGGACGCGGCGCCGACAGATCGGCGTCGAGCTGGGACAGGTCCGCGTTCAGGGCAGCCATCAACTCCTCCATCTGCTGGAGCAGACCCTTGGGCTGCGCAGGCACGGCGGCCTGCTCCGGCACGGCTTCCTGGGACATGTGACGGCCTCCTCGGCCCTCGCCCCCCGAGGGGGCACGTGTGCGAGCGCCCCGGCAGCGACCGCCGGCGACGGGTGCCGGGCGGTCCGGCTCCTCCCGAGCAACGATCACCGTTGCCGCCGGTCACTGGCGCCGCCCGCCTCATGCACCGGATTGACGGATTTCACCCGACAGGGCACCACGATCGGGTCCAGGACCGGTGGAGTTGACCGCCGTCCGAGCGTGCAGGATGGAGGGCATGGATCTTCGCATCTTCACCGAGCCCCAGCAGGGGGCGACCTACGACAAGCTGCTCACCGTCGCCAAGGCCACGGAGGACCTCGGCTTCGACGCCTTCTTCCGCTCGGACCACTACCTCCGCATGGGCTCCGTGGACGGCCTGCCCGGCCCCACCGATGCCTGGATCACCCTGGCCGGCCTCGCGCGGGAGACCAAGCGCATCCGGCTCGGCACCCTGATGACCGCAGGAACCTTCCGCCTGCCCGGTGTGCTCGCCATCCAGGTCGCCCAGGTCGACCAGATGTCCGGCGGCCGCGTCGAACTCGGCCTGGGAGCAGGCTGGTTCGAGGAGGAGCACAAGGCGTACGGCATCCCCTTCCCGAAGGAGAAGTTCGCGCGCCTGGAGGAGCAGCTGGCCATCGTCACGGGGCTGTGGGCCACCGAGGTCGGCAAGACCTTCTCGTACGAGGGCACCCACTACCAGCTGACCGACTCGCCCGCGCTGCCCAAGCCGGCGCAGGCCAAGGTGCCGGTCCTGATCGGCGGGCACGGCGCGAGCCGCACCCCGCGCCTCGCCGCGCGCTACGCCGACGAGTTCAACATGCCGTTCGGTTCGCTGGAGGACAGCGAGCGGCAGTTCGGGCGGGTCCGTGAGGCCGCCGAGGAGGCCGGCCGCAAGGGCGACGACCTGGTCTACTCGAACGCGCTGGTCGTCTGCGTCGGCAAGGACGACGCCGAGGTCGCCCGCCGTGCCGCCGCGATCGGCCGCGAGGTCGACGAGCTCAAGACCAACGGGCTCGCCGGCACCCCCGCCGAGGTCGTCGAGAAGATCGGCCGCTTCCAGGCCATCGGCTCGCAGCGCCTCTACCTCCAGGTCCTCGACCTCGACGACCTGGACCACCTGGAGCTGATCTCCGCGCAGGTGCAGTCGCAGCTGTCGTAGGCCCCGCCGCCTCGGACGACTCGGACCAGGCTCCGCGCCCCCGTCAGGGGGAGCGGGGCTCCGCCCTCGGCGAGGAGTGCGGGGTTCCGCCCCCCGGCGTCCGTCCCCCGGCGTTCGCCACTCCCTGGTCGGCCTCTCTGCGGTCCGCCCTTCGGCCTTCCGGGCTCAGTCGACCCCAGGATCCAGGGCCCCCGGCACTCAGTCGGCCGAGCGTGCGTGCACACTCACCGCGTACCCGCCGCCCTGCTCGTAGGGGGCGCCGTCCCAGGTCGCGTAGCGCTCCCGGAGGGCCAGCCCTTCCTGCTCGCACCAGTCGTCGAAGTCGGTGAGGGTCACCGTCGCCTCGGGCAGCGGCAGGTGTGCCGCGTCCAGGCCCATGCCGGTGACCAGCAGCCCGCCGGGGGGCAGTACGGCGGCCAGTTGCCGGACCACGGTCGGCTCGGTGCCGGGGGCGAGCAGCGGGATGACGTTGCCGGCGGCGACCACCAGGTCGAAGTCCGGCTCCAGGCCGAGGGTGTCCAGGAGGGCGAGGTCCCCGTGGAGCCACCGTGAGGCGGGTGCCTCGCGCTCGGCCACGGCCAGCATCGAGCGGTCGACGTCCACCCCCGTGCAGTGGTGCCCCAGCTCGGCGAGCCGGATCGCGACCCGTCCGGTGCCGCAGCCGGCGTCGAGGATCCGGGCGCCGGGTTCCAGCAGCGCGGTGCAGAAGGTGGCCTCTCCGTGGACGTCCTGGCCGGAGGCGGCGAGCCGCGCGAACCGCCGGGCGTACTCCTCCCCGCCCTGCCCGCCCGTCAGCTCCGCCCAACGATCCCGCTGCGTCACCATGTCCCGCGTGCCCTCCGCTCAGCCTTCGTCCCAGGAGCGAGGCACCGTCCCCGGCGCTCCCACCGTTCGAGGCACCGTCCTCGGCGCCC
>NZ_LIQX01000969.1 GCF_001418475.1 Streptomyces ossamyceticus
TCGCGGGGCCGGCCCCTCGGGGCGGGGCGGGGTGCCGCGTTGTCCGCAGCCCTTCCTGTCGGCAGGCTCCTCAGCCGTCGGCAGGCTCCTCAGCCGAACTGGACCGACCGCTTCGCCAGGCCCATCCAGAAGCCGTCGATCACCGAGCGCTGGGCGTCCAGTTCACCGGCGGCCTCGGCCGCGCCCATGGTCACGAACAGGGGCGCGAAGTGCTCGGTGCGGGGGTGGGCGAGCCGGCCCGCCGGTGACTTGTGGAGGAAGTCCAGGAGGGAGTCCCAGTCGCGGGACTCCAGGGCCCGGTTGCCCCAGTCGTCGAACTCGGTGGACCAGGCGGGGATGCCGCCCTGGCGGAGCGCGGCGAGGTTGTGGGTGAAGAAGCCGGAGCCGACGATCAGGACGCCCTCGTCCCGGAGGGGGGCGAGCTTGCGGCCGACGTCCATCAGCTTCACCGGGTCCAGGGTCGGCATGGAGATCTGCAGGACCGGGATGTCGGCCTCCGGGAACATCTCGACGAGCGGGACGTACGCCCCGTGGTCGAGGCCCCGGTCCGGGATGTCCTGGACCGGCGTGCCGGGGGCCTGGAGCAGCTTGCGCACGGACGCGGCCAGCTCGGGGGCGCCGGGCGCCGGGTACCGGACGGTGTAGTAGTGCTCGGGGAAGCCCCAGAAGTCGTAGACCAGCGGGACGGTCTCGACCGCGCCGAGGGCGAGCGGGGCCTCCTCCCAGTGGGCGGAGACCATGAGGATCGCCTTGGGGCGGGCCAGCGTCCTCGCCCAGGCGGCCAGTTCGCCGGGCCAGATCGGGTCGTCGGCGAGCGGGGGCGCGCCGTGGCTCAGGTAGAGGGTCGGCATGCGTTCGGCGGTGGCGGCGGACATAGGGGTGACTCCCTCGGCACACGCGACTCGCGAGTGGGCGGGGACACGCCTCGGCACGTACGGCTCCTGGGGCTCCTGGAGCACGTCGTCCTCAAGCGGGCCGCAGCGGGTCGCTTCAGGCTCATCGGTTGCTTGAGACCTCACCCCACTCCCCAGTAGTTGAAGTCTCAATATTTCTAGTTTCACCTTACATCTCTATTGTTCAATATTCAAGAAGGGTGCTCGTAGAGTGGAGGTATGAAGACACCGTCCGCCGCCGAAGAACCCCGCTGGCTCACCGAAGAGGAACAGCGCACCTGGCTCGCCTACGTCCATGGCACGACCCTGCTCGACGACCACCTCGATCGCCAGTTGCAGCGGGACGCGGGTATGCCGCACCTCTATTACCACCTGCTCGTGGTGCTGTCCGGCGAGCCGCAGCGGCGGCTGCGCATGACCGAGCTGGCGATGCACACGAAGATCACCCGCTCGCGCCTGTCGCACGCCATCGCCCGCCTGGAGAAGAACGGGTGGGTGCGGCGCGAGGACTGTCCGTCGGACAAGCGGGGGCAGTTCGCCGTACTCACGGACGGCGGGTTCGAAGTCCTGGAGAAGAGCGCGCCGGGACATGTGACGGCGGTGCGGCAGGCGCTGTTCGACCGGTTGTCGCCGGAGCAGCAGAGAACCCTCGGCGAGATCATGGAGATCATCGCCGAGGGGCTTCAGCCGAAGGAGGCAGGGGCGGACCTGCCGTGGCTGCGTTAGCCGCTCCGCCGCATCGGGGGTGGGGCGCCGCGACCCACGGGGAGTGGGG
>NZ_LIQX01000097.1 GCF_001418475.1 Streptomyces ossamyceticus
ACGTCCCCCACCCGCCCCGCCGCCCGCCGCCGGGGCCGCGACGCCGACGGCATGGCCGTCGCGTCCTTCGTCCTCGGTCTTCTCGGCCTCCTCGTGCTCAACCTCTTCCTCGGCCCCATCGCCATCGTCCTCGCCGCCCTCGCCCTGAAGCGGGGCACCACGAGGCGGGGCCGGGCGTTCCTCGGCCTCGGTCTGGGCGTGGCCGACCTGGTGATCCTGGCCGTTCTCACCCAGACGACGAACACGGTCTCCTGGAGCTTCTGAGCCGCCCGGGACCGGCCGGACCGGGAGGGGTGCCCTACCCCCCGACCGCCGCGGCACCGTCGCCGTGGACGCCGTCATGGCCGGGGGCCGACCCCACCGCCGTAGCGGCCGAGGCCGGCGCGCGGCACCCCCGTAGAATCGGGCACACCATGGCTTACCTCGACCACGCGGCGACGACCCCGATGCTCCCGGAGGCGGCGGAGGCGCTGACCGCCCAGCTGAGCGTCACCGGCAACGCCTCCTCGCTGCACGCCTCCGGCCGCAGAGCCCGCCGTACCGTCGAGGAGGCCCGCGAGACCCTCGCGGAGGCCCTCGGAGCCCGCCCCAGCGAGGTCGTGTTCACCTCCGGCGGCACCGAGGCCGACAACCTCGCCGTGAAGGGGCTGTACTGGTCCCGCCGCGCCGCCGACCCGGCCCGCACCCGGGTCCTCGCGAGCCCCGTCGAGCACCACGCCGTGCTGGACGCCGTCCACTGGCTCGGCGAACACGAGGGCGCCACCGTCGAGTACCTCCCCGTCGACACCTACGGCCGCGTCCACCCCGACGCCCTGCGCGAGGCCATCGCCCGCGACCCCGACGACGTGGCGCTCGCCACCGTGATGTGGGCCAACAACGAGATCGGCACCCTCATGCCGGTCCGTGAACTCGCCGACGTCGCCGCGGAGTTCGGCGTCCCGCTGCACGCCGACGCCGTCCAGGCCTTCGGCCAGGTCCCCGTCGGCTTCGGGGACTCCGGCCTCGCCGCGATGACCGTGTCCGGCCACAAGATCGGCGGCCCGTACGGCATCGGCGCGCTCCTCCTGGGCCGCGAGTACAGCCCCGTACCGGTGCTGCACGGCGGCGGCCAGGAACGCCATGTCCGCTCCGGCACCCTCGACGTCCCGGCCGTCGCCTCCTTCGCCGTCGCCGGCCGGCTCGCCGCCGACCAACAGGAGTGGTTCGCCCGGGAGATCGGCTCCCTGCGGGACTCCCTGGTCGACGCGATCCGTACGGCCGTACCGGACGCGCTCCTCGGCGGTGACCCGGTGGACCGGCTGCCCGCCAACGCGCACTTCACCTTCCCCGGCTGCGAGGGCGACTCCCTGCTGCTGCTCCTCGACGCCCAGGGCATCGAGTGCTCCACCGGCTCGGCCTGCACCGCCGGTATCGCCCAGCCCAGCCATGTCCTCCTCGCCACCGGCGCCGACCCCGACCTCGCCCGTGGCACCCTCCGCTTCTCCCTCGGCCACACCTCCACGGAGGCCGACGTGGAAGCGGTCGCCAAGGCGATCGGCCCCGCGGTGGAACGCGCCCGCCACGCGGGCCTGACCTGAGGCCGGGTGGCCGGACGGCTCAGGCCGGCGCCGCGCCCGAGCCCTTCGCCGCCGCGGCGCGCACCAGCTTCATGTAGCGGTCCCAGTCCCAGTGCTCGCCGGGGTCGGTGTGGTCGGTGCCCGGCACCTCGACATGGCCGATGATGTGCTCGCGGTCGAGCGGGATGTCGTAGCGCGCGCAGATCCGGGCCGTGAGACGGGCGGACGCCTCGTACATCTCGTCCGTGAAGTCCTGCGGGCGGTCGACGAAACCCTCGTGCTCGATGCCGACGCTCCGCTCGTTGTAGTCGCGGTTGCCCGCGTGGTACGCCACGTCCAGCTCGCGGATCATCTGGGTGACATGGCCGTCCTTGCGGACGATGTAGTGCGACGCCGCCCCGTGCTTCGGATCCTGGAAGACCTTCACGGCACTGGCGAAGCTGCCCTGGGTGACATGGATGACCACCATGTCTATGCCGAAGTCGTCCGGCCGGTCCGCCAGCCGCCAGTTCGCGTCCGAGGCCGCCACCCACCTCGCGCCCGCGTAGTCGACCTCGCCCTCCTTGCGCGGCTTCGAGACGCCCGGCACCCGCCACCACGCGCGCGTCAGCTCGTCACGTGCCACGACGGCCGTACCCACGGCGGCCACCGCCGTGCCGATCAGCAGGGCCCGGCGGCCCACGCGCCGGTCCCCGTCCTTGCTCCTGCTCCGGGAAGCACCGTCCCCGGACGTCGTTCTGGTGCCCACGAGCCGTCAACGGATACTCGCGGGCTCCGGTTCCCGGCGCCCCGTACCCTGGATGCGTTATGACTGACACCTCGCAGCGCCCCCGCCCCCTCCGTGTCCTCGCCGCCATGTCCGGCGGGGTCGACTCCGCCGTGGCCGCCGCCCGCGCCGCGGAAGCCGGGCACGACGTGACGGGCGTCCACCTGGCGCTCTCCGCGAACCCGCAGTCGTTCCGCACGGGCGCCCGGGGCTGCTGCACCATCGAGGACTCCCGCGACGCCCGCCGCGCCGCCGACGTCATCGGCATCCCGTTCTACGTGTGGGACCTCGCCGACCGCTTCCGTGAGGACGTGGTCGAGGACTTCATCGCCGAGTACGAGGCCGGCCGCACCCCCAACCCGTGCCTGCGCTGCAACGAGAAGATCAAGTTCGCGGCCCTGCTCGACAAGGCGCTCGCCCTCGGCTTCGACGCCGTCTGCACGGGCCACTACGCCAAGGTGATCGTCCACGACGACGGCACGCGCGAGCTGCACCGCGCCTCCGACATGGCCAAGGACCAGTCGTACGTCCTCGGTGTGCTCGACGAGAAGCAGCTCGCCCACGCCCTGTTCCCGCTGGGGGACACGGTGACGACCAAGGACGAGATCCGCGCGGAGGCCGAGCGCCGGGGCCTCGCGGTCGCCAAGAAGCCCGACTCGCACGACATCTGCTTCATCGCCGACGGCGACACCCAGGGCTTCCTCGCGAGCCGCCTCGGCAAGGCGGAGGGCGACATCGTCGACGAGTCCGGCACCGTCCTCGGCACCCACGAGGGCGCCTACGGCTACACCATCGGCCAGCGCAAGGGGCTCCGCATCGGCACCCCGGCACCCGACGGCAAGCCGCGCTACGTCCTCGACATCTCCCCGGTGAACAACACCGTCACCGTCGGCCCCGCGGCCGCCCTCGACGTCGACGGCCTCACCGCGATCAAGCCCCGCTGGTGCGGCGCGGCGCCCACCGGCCCCGGCACCTACACCGCCCAGCTCCGCGCCCACGGCGGCGAGACCGAGGTGACCGCCGAGCTCATCGACGGCGACCTCCACGTCCGCTTCACCGAGCCCGTCCGCGGCGTCGCCCCCGGCCAGGCGATCGTCCTGTACGACGGCACGCGCGTGGTGGGCTCGGCGACGATCGCGTCGACCACGCGCGCGAAGGCGGGCGCCGTCTGAGGGGCGCGAGCCCCGGGCCGGGTGCCCGTCCGTCACGAACGCCTCCCTCCGGGTAGCCATCCGTCCGCGGACGGCGCAGGCTGCTGGTGAGTTCCCCCTACGGGCCGCAGGAGGCCCAGGAGGTCGCCGTGACAGCCACAGACCCGGCCGGAAGGCCGTCCGGGAAGCCGACGGCGGATCCGGCCGATGCGTCGAGGAATCGCCGCAGCCTCACCCACCGGGTCCGCTACGCCCTGCGCCACCCCAAGCGCGTGCCGGCGCACGCCCGCCGGGTGGCGCGCGACACCTGGCTGCGGCTCAAACACCGCGACCACATCGCCTACTACCGGGCCGTGATGGCCGCCGACACCGCCCGCAGCCCCGAGGCCGCCGTCGGGCACAACCCGTCGGTCGAGAAGTGGGAACGCGTCGGCCGCATGCAGTTCGACTACCTCCTGCGGCACGGTCTGGAGCCCCGGCACCGGATGCTGGAGATCGGCTGCGGGAACCTGCGCGCCGGGCGGCTGTTCATCGACCACCTGGACGCCGGGAACTACTACGGGATCGACATCTCGCCGGCCATCCTCCTGGAGGCCCAGCGCACCCTCGTCCGGCAGGGGCTGCAGTCCAAAATGCCCTACCTGACGCTCGTCGCCGACCTGACCTTCGAGTTCCTGCCCGAGGCCCACTTCGACGTCGTCCACGCGCACAGCGTGTTCTCGCACTCACCGGCGCACGTCATAGAGCAGTGCCTCGCCCACGTCGGCCGTGTCCTCGCCCCCGGCGGCTTCTTCGACTTCACCTACGGCCGCACCGAGGGCGAGGAGCACCAGGTGCTGCACGAGGACTTCTACTACCGCACCGACACCCTGGTGGAACTCGCCGCGAAGTACGGCCTGACCGCCCGCTTCATGGACGACTGGGAGGAGCTCCCGCACCGCCAGTCCAAGATCCGCCTGAGCCACCCCTCCGGGACCGGTGACCGGCCGGGCCCCGATGTCGGTGGCACGTCCTAACGTGGACCCATGAACATCTGCGTCTTCCTCTCCGCCGCCGACCTCGACGACCGCTACACCCGCCCCGCCCGGGAGTTCGCGAAGCTCATCGGCAAGGGCGGCCACACCCTCGTGTGGGGCGGCTCGGACGTCGGGCTGATGAAGGTGGTCGCCGACGGTGTGCAGGAGGCGGGCGGCAGACTCCTCGGCGTCTCCGTGGAGTTCCTGGCGGCCAAGGCGCGGCCCGGCACCGACGAGATGGTCATCGCCCGCGACCTCGCCGAGCGCAAGCGGCTCCTCCTGGAGAAGGCCGACGCGGTCGTGATCATGGTCGGTGGCACCGGCACGCTCGACGAGGCCACCGAGATCCTGGAACTGAAGAAGCACGGCCACACCGACAAGCCCGTGGTGCTCCTCAACACGGCGGGCTTCTACGACGGCCTCAAGGAGCAGTTCCGCCGCATGGAGGACGAGGGCTTCCTGCCCCGCCCCCTCACCGACCTGGTGTTCTTCGCGGAGGAGCCGGTGGGGGCGATGGCGTACCTGGAGGAGAGCCGGGGGATCGCATAGCCGAGGGGCAGCCGAGGAGCGCGGCCGAGAGCGGCCACGGGGGACTCTTCGCGCACCGCCGCCCCGAGGTGATGCGAGCATGACCGCATGGCAACTCATGTGATCACCGGATCGGGTTCCGGCATCGGCGAGGCCGTGGCCCGCCGTCTGCACGAGCGCGGCGACGACCTCGTGCTGCACGCGCGCGACGCCGGCCGCGCGAAGGAACTGGCGGCGCGGTACCCGGGGGCGAAGACCCTGGTCGGCGATCTCGCGGACCCGGACAAGCTCTCCTGGGCGTTCTCCCACCAGACCCTGCCCGACCGCGTGGACTCCCTGCTGCACATCGCCGGGGTGATCGACCTCGGCCGGGTCGGCGACCTCACCCCCAAGACCTGGCGCCACCAGCTCAACGTCAACCTCGTCGCCCCCGCCGAGCTGACCCGGCACTTCCTGCCCCAGCTGCGCGCCGCCCGGGGCCACGTCGTGTTCGTCAACTCCGGCTCCGGACTGCACGCCTACGCCGACTGGGCCGCCTACGCCGCCTCCAAGCACGGCCTGAAGGCCCTCGCCGACTCCCTGCGCCACGAGGAGCACGGCAACGGGGTCCGGGTCACCACGGTCTATCCCGGCCGCACGGCCAGCCCCATGCAGGCGAAGGTCCACCAGCAGGAGGGCAAGGAGTACGACCCGTCCCGGTGGATCGCGCCCGAGTCCGTCGCGACGACGATCCTCATGGCGCTGGACCTCCCACGGGACGCCGAGGTCAACGACCTGACGGTGCGACCCGGCCGCTGACGGGTCCCTGCCGGGCGCCCAGTGGGTCGGGGGGCGCTGTTTGTTCGGCGGGTGCGGGTGCGGGTGCGTCGTGGCCGTTCGCGCAGTTCCCCGCGCCCCTGCTTTTCAGGGGCGCGGGGAACTGCGCGAACAACCCCCACCCACCCGCACGTCGAATACCTCGGCCGCCAACCACCTACGCTTCGACGTGTGAACGAACACTTCGACTTCGGCCCCGCCACCGGCATCGGCTCCATGCCCGGCGGCGACGCCAGAGAGGTCGCCAAGACCGTCACCGGCACCTTCGAGTGGCCGGACACGGGCATGCCGTATCTGCCCGAACTCCCCGCCCGCGGCCCCGGCGCCGACATGATCGGCCGCACCGCCGGTCTGCTCGTCGAGCTGTACGCGCGCGTGGAGCCCAGCGGCTGGCGGCTCGGCGACCGGCCCGGACGGGACACCAGGCGGGCGGTCTCCTGGCTCGGCGAGGACCTGGACGCGCTGGAGGAGTTCACCCAGGGCTACGAAGGCCCGCTCAAGGTGCAGGCCGTCGGCCCGTGGACACTCGCCGCCACGCTGGAGCTGAGGAACGGCGAGGCGGCCCTCTCCGACCCCGGCGCCTGCCGCGACCTCGCCGGCTCCCTCGCCGAGGGTCTGCGTCTGCACCTCGCGGAGATACAGCGCCGCGTACCCGGCGCCCACATCGTCCTCCAGCTCGACGAACCCTCCCTGATCGCCGTCCTGCGCGGCCAGGTCAGGACCGCCAGCGGCTACCGTGCCCACCGCGCCGTCGACCGCCAGCTCGTCGAGGCCACCCTCCGTGACGTCATCGACGTCCGTACCGAACCGGGGGCGGTCGTCGTGCACTCCTGCGCCCCCGACGTACCGTTCGCGCTCCTCCGCAGGGCCGGCGCCGACGCGATCTCCTTCGACTTCTCGCTGCTCACCGAGCGTGACGACGACGCGATCGGGGAAGCCGTGGAGGGCGGCACCAAGCTGCTGGCCGGTGTCGTCCCGACCACGGAGAGCCCATTGTCGGACCCTGCCGGTAGCGTCATGGGTGTCAGGACGTTGTGGCGCAGGCTGGGGCTGCATCCGGGGCTTCTCGCGGACGCCGTCACGGTCACTCCGTCGTGCGGCCTCGCCGGGGTCTCCCCGGCGTACGCGCGCCGGGCGCTCGCCCACTGCGCCCAGGCGGCGAGATCCCTCGCGGACAACCCAGAGTAACGGGAGGACAACACGGTGGCCGGCGACAAGGACGCACAGCCCACATCGGTACCCGTCGAGACAGCGGTGCCCGCCGAGGCCCGCGAGAAGCACGCGCGGCTCGCCGAACAGATCGAGGAGCACCGCTTCCGGTACTACGTGAAGGACGCCCCGATCGTCAGCGACGCGGAGTTCGACGAACTCCTGCGCACGCTGGAGGCGTTGGAGGACGAGTACAGCGAACTGCGCACGCCGGACTCCCCGACGCAGAAGGTGGCCGTCGAGTACGAGACCGATCTCGCCGAGGTGGAGCACCGCGAGCGCATGCTCTCCCTCGACAACGTCTTCGACGACGAGGGCCTCGCGGCCTGGGCCGAGCGCGTCGCCAAGGATGTCGGCACCTCCGACTACCACCTGCTGTGCGAGCTCAAGATCGACGGCCTCGCGGTCAACCTGACGTACGAGGACGGCAGGCTCACCCGGGCCGCCACCCGGGGCACCGGGCGGACCGGCGAGGACATCACGCCCAACGTCATGACCATCGCCGAGATCCCGCACCGGCTGAAGGGCGACCGCGTCCCCCGACTCGTCGAGATCCGGGGCGAGGTCTACTTCCCGATGGAAGCCTTCCAGGGCCTCAACGAACGCCGGGTGGCGGCAGGCGAGAAGCCGTACGCCAACCCGCGTAACTCCGCCTCGGGTTCACTGCGCCAGAAGGATCCCAAGGTCACCGCCACCCTGCCGCTGCACATGGTCGTCCACGGCATCGGCGCCCTGGAGGGCTTCGACGGCGGCTTCACCCGCCTCTCCGAGGCGTACGACCTCCTCAAGTCATGGGGCCTGCCCACCGCCGAGCACAACAGGGTGGTCGACGACCTGGACGGAGTACGGGAGTTCATCGCCTACTACGGCGAGCACCGCCACTCCGTGGAGCACGAGATCGACGGCGCCGTCGTCAAGCTCGACGAGATCGCCCTCCAGGGTCGCCTCGGCTCCACCTCCCGTGCCCCCCGCTGGGCCATCGCGTACAAGTACGCGCCGGAGGAGGTCAACACCAAGCTCGTCAACATCCGTGTGGGGGTGGGACGTACGGGCCGGGTGACGCCGTACGCCCAGGTCGAGCCGGTGACGGTCGCGGGCTCCGAGGTCGAGTTCGCCACCCTCCACAACCAGGACGTCGTCAAGGCCAAGGGCGTCCTCATCGGCGACACGGTCGTGCTGCGCAAGGCCGGTGACGTCATCCCCGAGATCCTCGGCCCGGTCGTCGACCTGCGCGACGGCACCGAGCGCGAGTTCGTGATGCCCGCCGAGTGCCCCGAGTGCGGTACGCCGCTGGCGCCCGCCAAGGAGGGCGACGTCGACCTGCGCTGCCCCAACTCCCGTACCTGCCCGGCCCAGTTGCGTGAGCGGCTGTTCTATCTCGCCGGACGCAAGTGCCTGGACATCGAGCACTTCGGCTATGTCGCCGCCGCCGCGCTCACCAAGCCGCTGGAGCCGTCCGACCCGCCGCTGATCGACGAGGGCGACCTGTTCGACCTCACCGTCGAGCAGCTGCTGCCCATCAAGGCGTACGTCCTCGACCAGGACAGCGGTCTGCCCAAGCGTGACCCGAAGACCGGCGAGGAGAAGGTCGCCACGGTCTTCGCCAACCAGGAGGGCGCGCCCCGGAAGAACGCGGTCGCGATGCTGGAGAACATCCAGGCGGCCAAGGAGCGCCCGCTCGCGAGAATCCTCACCGGACTGTCCATCCGGCATGTCGGACCGGTGGCCGCCGAGGCGCTCGCCCGCGCGTTCCGTTCGATCGACCGCATCGAGCAGGCCACCGAGGAGGAACTGAAGAACACCGACGGCGTCGGCCCGATCGTCGCCGCCGCGGTCAAGCAGTGGTTCGCCGAGGACTGGCACCGCGAGATCATTCGCAAATGGAAGGCCGCCGGGGTCCGGATGGCGGACGAGGGCGCCGGCGAGGACGAAGGCCCCCGCCCCCTCGAAGGGCTCACCGTCGTGGTGACCGGCACGCTCGAACACCACACGCGGGACGGCGCGAAGGAGGCCCTGCAGAGCCGTGGAGCGAAAGTGACCGGCTCGGTTTCGAAGAAGACCTCGTTCGTCGTCGTCGGCGACAACCCGGGGTCCAAGTACGACAAGGCGATGCAGCTCAAGGTTCCCGTCCTGAACGAGGACGGTTTCGCGGTTCTGCTCGAACAGGGACCGGAAGCGGCCTCGGAAGTGGCGCTTCCGACCGAGGAGTAGGGGTTGAAGGGCACCTGTTCGGCGCATACCAGATGCATATGGGTGGCCGGTCGCATTCGGGCAACCGTCGTCGACCGCTGCCCGTGAAAGCCTTGTGCGGCCTACTGTTGAGGTGTGCGCCTGCCGTGCCCGGACGCGTGGCGGGTTCTCGGACGCGGTGCCGCCCCGGGGTTGTCGGGAGCAACGGGCCGCGTGGCGTGGGCACCGCCGGCTGTGAGAGGGACGGGAATGGAACCGACCGAGAGCGTCGCCCCGGACTCACGGCTGCGTCCGCGCCGTGTGTCCGGGGCCTGGCGATGGGGACGCTCCCTGCTCATGGGGGGACGCCCGTTCGAGGGAACCCGGGAGCGGGTCGGTGACCAGGAGCCCACGGCGGACCCCCGATCGGAGCAGCCGCCGGGCCGCGCGGCCGTCGGCGGCCCCGGCCTTCTCGTCCCCGCCCCGGCACTCGCCACCGGAACCGGCGCCGCCCCACCGCTCACCGGCACGCTCGGTCACAGCCGCGGCCACGGCCTGCCGGGTCACGACGGCGAACGCCATCCGTCCTGGCCCGCCCTGCCCGCCGCGATCGTGGGCCTCGCCGGAGCGATCCTGGGCGCCGGGTTCTACCGGGCGTTCGCCGGACAGCACGCGCTCTTTCCGTCCGGCGCGGTCGGCTGGGCCCTCGCCCTGCTCACCGGCATCATCGTCGGCCACCTCGTCGCCATGGGCCGCGCCCGCTGGTGGGGCGGTACCGGCTCCGGCGCCGCCCTCACCCTCGCCGTCCTGATCCTCTACGGCTGGCTGCCGGCCGGCATGGTCAGCCTCACCGTCGTCGTCCTCGTCGGCATCGCCCGCCGGGGCCGCTGGCGGCAGGGCGTGCTGCACGGCGCGGTCGACATCCTCGGCATCGGCGCAGGAGCCCTCGTCCTGCGCGTCTTCGGCCGCGTCCCCTCGGTCGAGCAGCCCTGGGACCCGGAGACCTGGAACCTGTACGCGGCGCCCCAGGTGGCGCTCGTCGCCGTCGCCTACCTCGCCGTCACCCGCGCCCTGCTCTGGTACCTGGCCGCGCCGCGCGGCGGCGTCCCCACGGTCGCCCGCACCGCCCTGGTCCGGCAGGGCCTCGTCGCCGTCGCGCTGTTCGGCATCGCCCCCTTGATCTGCGTCGTCGCCACGGCCCAGCCCTTACTGCTGCCCCTGTTCTCCATCCCGCTCATCGCGCTCGACTCCACCCTGTGGATCGCCCGCGCCCGGGCGGAGGAACAGCTGCGCGACCCGCTCACCGGCCTGCCCAACCGCCAGTGGCTGCTGGAACGGACCTGGACCGCCCTGGACGACGCCGAGCGAATCGGCGCGCGCTCCGCCCTGATGCTGATCGACCTCGACCGCTTCCGGTCCGTGAACGACACCCTCGGGCACCTCGCGGGCGACCGGCTGCTGCTGCAGATAGCCGACCGGCTCCGGGTCGCGCTGCCGCGCGGAGCGGAGGCCGCACGGCTCGGCGGCGACGAGTTCGCCGTGCTGCTGCCCGTCGCCGACTCCACGACCTCCGCCTCACGGGTCGCCCGCAACCTCGTCGCCGCGCTCGGCTCACCGCTCGACCTCGACGGGCTCACCCTCGTCCTGGAGGCCAGCGCGGGGCTCGCCGTCTTCCCCGACCACGCGCTCGACGCGGAAGGGCTGCTCAGGCGGGCGGATGTGGCGATGTACCAGGCGAAGCGGGACCGCACCGGCGTCGAGGTCTACGAGTCCAAGCGGGACTCGAACACCCCGGACCGGCTCGGCCTCCTCGGCGACCTGCGGCGCGCGCTCGACGCGCAGGAGGTCGAACTGCACTACCAGCCGAAGGTCCGCTTCGACGGACAGGTGGCCGGGCTGGAGGCGCTCGTGCGGTGGGTGCACCCCGAGCGGGGGAAGGTGCCGCCGGACGAGTTCATAGCGATCGCCGAGTCGTCCGGGCTGATGCCGCACCTCACCGAGTACGTCCTGGAGACGGCCCTCGGGCAGGTGGCCCGCTGGCGCGCCCAGGGACTGCACGTACCGGTCGCCGTGAACGTGTCGCCCCGCGACGTCCACACCCCCGGCTTCGCGGGCGCGGTGGCGGCGCGGCTGGCCCGCCACGGAGTCCCGGCGGGAGCGCTCCAACTGGAGATAACGGAACACGTGCTCCTGGAGGACCCGCAGCGGGCCGCGGACACCCTGGCCGGGCTGACCGGGCACGGCGTGAAGATGTCCCTCGACGACTTCGGGACCGGGTACTCCTCGCTGGTCCACCTGCGGCGGCTGCCCGTGAGCGAGCTGAAGATCGACCGTTCGTTCGTGGCGCGGCTCGCCGTCGACACGGAGGACGCGGAGATCGTGCGCTGCACCGTCGACCTCGCGCACTCCCTGGGGTTGCTCGTCGTGGCCGAGGGCGTCGAGGACGACGAGACGTGGGAGCGGTTGCGCGACCTGGGCTGCGACGCCGTCCAGGGGTGGCTGGTCGCCGCGGCGATGCCGCCGGAGGAGACCACGGCGTGGCTCCGGGCCCGTGGCTCCCGCGGCTGGCAGCGCCCCGCGGCGGCCCTCCCGGCGGCGACGGCGGACGAGTAACCGCCGGGCGCGCACGGGGGAGGGACCGGGGGCACCTCATGGCTCGGGGGTGCGCTGTCTGTTCCGCGGGCGCGGGGAACTGCGCGAGAAACCACGACGCACCCGCACCCGCCAAAACCACACGCACCCCCAACCCCACAGGCGCCCGGCCGAGCCCGCGCGGCAAACCCGTGCACGGTCACACCGCCCCGCCCCATAGGATTGGCGCCAAACCACATCGCACTCACCCCAGAGGATCGCTGCATGCCTGGCATCACGCGCGAGGAGGTCGCCCACCTCGCCCGGCTGGCGCGTCTGGAGCTGAAGCCCGAAGAGCTCGACCACTTCGCAGGCCAGCTGGACGACATCATCGGCGCGGTCGCCCGCGTCAGCGAGGTCGCCGACCAAGACGTCCCGCCGACCTCGCACCCGCTGCCGCTGACGAACGTCATGCGCGCGGACGAGGTCCGTCCGTCGCTCACCCCCGAGCAGGCGCTCTCCGGCGCCCCGGCCCAGGAGCAGCAGCGTTTCAAGGTGCCGCAGATCCTGGGGGAGGACTGATCACGTCATGACCGACGCCATCATCAAGCTCACCGCGGCTCAGATCGCCGCGAAGATCGCCTCCGGCGAACTCACCGCCGTGCAGGTCACCGAGGCCCACCTGGCCCGGATCGAGGCCGTCGACGAGAAGGTGCACGCCTTCCTGCACGTCGACCGCGAGGGCGCGCTCGCCCAGGCCCGTGCCGTCGACGAGAAGCGGGAGCGGGGCGAGAAGCTCGGCCCCCTCGCCGGTGTGCCCCTCGCGCTCAAGGACATCTTCACCACGGTCGGCGTTCCGACCACCGTGGGCTCGAAGATCCTCGAAGGGTGGATCCCGCCCTACGACGCGACGCTCACCAAGCGGCTGAAGGACGCGGACGTCGTCATCCTCGGCAAGACCAACATGGACGAGTTCGCCATGGGGTCCAGCACCGAGAACAGCGCGTACGGCCCGACCGGCAACCCCTGGGACCTCACCCGGATCCCCGGTGGCTCCGGCGGCGGTTCGTCCGCCTCCCTCGCCTCCTTCCAGGCGCCCCTCGCCATCGGCACCGACACCGGCGGCTCCATCCGCCAGCCGGCCGCCGTCACCGGCACGGTCGGTGTGAAGCCGACGTACGGGGCCGTGTCCCGGTACGGCATGGTCGCCTTCTCGTCCTCCCTCGACCAGGGCGGGCCCTGCGCCCGTACGGTCCTGGACGCGGCGCTCCTGCACGAGGTCATCGCCGGTCACGACCCGATGGACTCCACGTCCATCGACGCGCCGGTCCCGCCGGTCGTCGAGGCCGCCCGCAACGGCTCGGTCGCCGGGATGCGTGTGGGCGTCGTCAAGCAGTTCCGCGGCGAGGGCTACCAGGCCGGTGTGGTCCAGCGGTTCGACGAGTCCGTCGAGCTGCTGCGCGAGCTGGGCGCCGAGATCGTCGAGCTGGACTGCCCGTCGTTCGACCTGGCGCTGGCCGCGTACTACCTGATCGCGCCGAGCGAGTGCTCGTCGAACCTCGCCCGCTTCGACGGCCTGCGTTACGGCCTGCGGACCGGCGACGACGGCTCGCACTCCGCCGAGGAGGTCACCTCCCTCACCCGTGAGGCGGGCTTCGGCCCCGAGGTGAAGCGCCGCATCATGCTCGGCACGTACGCGCTCAGCTCCGGCTACTACGACGCGTACTACGGCAGCGCCCAGAAGGTGCGGACGCTCATCACCCGCGACTTCGAGAAGTCGTTCGAGAAGGTGGATGTCATCGTCTCCCCGACGACGCCGACCACCGCCTTCCCGATCGGTGAGCGCGCCGACGACCCGATGGCGATGTACCTCGCCGACCTGTGCACCATCCCGACCAACCTCGCGGGCAACGCCGCGATGTCCCTCCCCTGCGGTCTCGCGCCGGAGGACGGGCTGCCGGTCGGACTCCAGATCATCGCCCCGGCCCTGAAGGACGACCGTCTCTACAAGGTCGGCGCCGCTGTCGAGGCCGCCTTCGTGGAAAGGTGGGGGCACCCGCTGCTCGAGGAGGCTCCGTCGCTGTGAGTGCACTGACCAAGGCCAAGGGCTTCAAGAAGTCCAAGTCCGGCACGTATCTGTCCATGGCCGCCACGGCGTTCGGCGCGATCGGTGTCGCCAAGCGGCTCAAGAGCGCCCGTGCCGAGAAGGACACCCTGGTCCTGATCGACGCCACCGTGTCCGCCGTAGCCATCGTCACCGGCCTCGCCATCCTCTACCGCGAGCTGAAGCGGCTGGGCGACGACGACGTCCTGCTGGGCTGAGAGGGAAGTTTCACCGTGACCACCACGACCGACCTGGTGTCGTACGAGGACGCACTCGCGTCGTACGACCCCGTCATGGGCCTTGAGGTCCATGTCGAACTCGGCACCAAGACGAAGATGTTCTGCGGCTGCTCGACCGAACTCGGTCAGGGCGCCAACACGCAGACCTGCCCCGTCTGCCTCGGCCTGCCCGGCGCGCTCCCCGTCGTCAACGCGACCGGCGTGGAGTCCGCCATCAAGATCGGTCTCGCGCTGAACTGCGAGATCGCCGAGTGGTGTCGCTTCGCCCGGAAGAACTACTTCTATCCGGACATGCCGAAGAACTTCCAGACCTCCCAGTACGACGAGCCGATCGCCTTCAACGGCTACCTCGACGTGCAACTGGAGGACGGCGAGGTCTTCCGCGTGGAGATCGAGCGCGCCCACATGGAGGAGGACACCGGCAAGTCGACCCACGTCGGTGGTGCCACCGGCCGCATCCACGGCGCCTCGCACTCGCTCCTCGACTACAACCGCGCCGGCATCCCGCTCATCGAGATCGTCACCAAGCCGATCGTCGGTGCCGGGGAGCGCGCGCCGGAGGTCGCCAAGGCATACGTCCGTGAGCTGCGCGAGGTCATCAAGGCGCTCGGCGTCTCCGAGGCCCGTATGGAGATGGGCCAGATGCGCTGCGACGTGAACCTGTCGCTGCGCCCGAACGGCACCGAGAAGTTCGGCACGCGTTCGGAGACGAAGAACGTCAACTCGCTGCGGTCCGTGGAGCGTGCGGCCCGCTTCGAGATCCAGCGGCACGCGGCCGTCCTGAGCAGTGGCGGGACGATCATCCAGGAGACCCGGCACTTCCACGAGGACACGGGGTCCACGACCTCGGGCCGCGTGAAGGAGGAGGCCGAGGACTACCGGTACTTCCCGGAGCCCGACCTGGTGCCGGTGGCCCCCTCGCGCGAATGGGTCGAGGAGATCCGGTCCGCGCTGCCCGAGCTGCCGCTGGTCCGCCGCAACCGGCTCCGCGAGGAGTGGGCCGTCAGCGGCACCGACATGCAGGCGATCCTCAACGCCGGTGCGTTGGAGCCGATCGTCGCCACCATCGAGGCCGGGGCGGATGCCGCCTCGGCGCGCAAGTGGTGGATGGGCGAGCTGGCCCGCAGCGCCAACGAGTCGGGCAAGGCGCTCGACGAGCTGGCGATCACGCCGGCGGAGGTCGCCCGGGTCACCGAGCTGGTCGCGAAGGGTGACCTGAACGACAAGCTGGCACGCCAGGTGATCGAGGGCGTCCTCGCGGGCGAAGGCACCCCGGACGAGGTCGTCGACAAGCGCGGTCTGAAGGTCGTCTCCGACGAGGGCGCCCTGACCACCGCAGTCGAGGAGGCCATCGCCGGCAACCCGGCCATCGCGGACAAGATCCGCGGCGGCAAGGTCGCCGCGGCCGGTGCCCTGGTGGGCGCGGTCATGAAGGCAACCCGCGGCCAGGCCGACGCGGCCCGCGTCAAGGAGCTGATCCTGGAGAAGCTGGGCGTCAGCGAGGGCTGAGCGAGGCTGGGGCCGAGCGAGCTCTGGGGCCGAGCGAGCTCTGGGGCCGAGCGAGCTCTGGGGCCGAGCGAGCGCTGAGGGCGGTGCGTCAGGACGACGCACCGCCCTCAGTCGTGTCAACGGCCGTGACGCAGGGCGACAGAGTGCCGTCATCTGTCCTGTGAGGTGCCTCGCATCTCATGTGACGAGACCCTCAATGGCCCCAAACGATCAGTTTCGGGTGCAAGAGTTGCCAGGGATTGCTCATGTGTTCTTTGCGTGTCATTCCGTTCGATCAGCGGCTGAACACGATCAAAGATCCCGAAATCACCCCAGGGAGCACGATCCGTGGCAGCCCTAGCACGCTGGTGCGTCCGGCACCGTCTCGTCGCCGTCCTTCTGTGGCTCCTCGCCTTCGCCGGCACGGCCGCCGGCGCGGTGGCGGCGGGCGCCGCGTACTCGAACGACTACAAGACCCCCGGAACCGAGTCCAGCCGTGCCACCGAGCTGCTGAGCGAGGGCTTCCCCGGCACCAGCGGTGACAACGCCACCGTCGTCTGGCACACCGACGAAGGCACCGTACGGGCCGCCGCCGTCGAACAGACGATGACCCGGACCCTCGACGAGATCGCCGGGCTGCCGGATGTCGCCGCCGTGACCGACCCGTACGACGGGGCCGACGCCGGCCGCATCAGCCAGGACGGACACACGGCGTACGCGAGCGTGACCTTCGACAAGCCGGCCGGTGACGTGGACAAGGCGCAGGCCGAGGCCGTCGTCGACACCGCGAAGGCCGCCGAGTCGCACGGGCTCCAGGTGGAACTGGGCGGCGAGGCGATCGGGCTCACCGAGACCTCCGGGGGCCACCTCGCCGAGATCGTCGGCGTGCTCGTCGCCGCAGTGGTCCTCTTCCTCGCCTTCGGCTCGCTCGCCGCGAGCGTCCTGCCGATCGCGACCGCCCTGGTCAGCGTCGGCACCGCCTACGCGGGCATCACCCTGCTCGGCCACCTCATGACCGTCGCCGACTTCGCCCCCATGCTGGGCACCCTCATCGGCCTCGGCGTCGGCATCGACTACGCGCTGTTCATCGTGACCCGGCACCGACGCGGGCTGAAACGCGGACTGCCCGTCGAGGAGGCCGCGCGGAACGCGGTCGCCACCACCGGGCGGGCCGTGGTGTTCGCGGGTGCCACCGTGTGCATCGCCCTCCTGGGCATGCTGATCCTGCGGCTCGGCTTCCTCAACGGCGTCGCGATAGCCGCCTCGCTGACCGTGGTCCTCACCGTCGCCGCCTCCGTGACGCTGCTGCCCGCGCTGCTGTCCTTCATCGGCATGCGGGCGCTCAGCCGCCGCGAACGCCGCCGTCTGGCGGAGCACGGGCCCGAGCCCGAGCTGCCCACGGGCTTCGCCGCCCGCTGGTCCGCGTTCGTCGAACGGCACCCCAAGAAGCTCGGCGCGATCGCCCTCGTCGTCATGACCCTGCTCGCCCTGCCCACCCTGGGCCTGCGCCTGGGCACCTCCGACCAGGGCAACGACCCCAGGACGAGCACCACCCGCGCGGCGTACGACCTCCTCGCCGGGGGCACCTCCCGCTCGAGCGCAGCCGAGAGCGGGGGAGGGTTCGGCCCCGGTGTGAACGGCCCGCTCACCCTCGTCACCCACGTCGACGGCGCCGCCGACAAGCTCGCCCTCGACAACCTCGACTCCACCCTCCGCACCACCGAGGGCGTCTCGGCGGTCACCCCGGTCACCTACAACACCGGCGGCGACACCGCGTACCTCACCGTCGTCCCCGACTCCTCCCCGCAGTCCGAGCGGACCAGCGATCTGGTCGAACGGCTGCGCGACGAGGTGCTGCCGCGGGCCGAGAGCGGTACCTCGCTCGATCTGCACGTCGGTGGGGTGACCGCCGGGTACGACGACTTCGCCGACGTCATCGTCGGCAAGCTCCCGCTGTTCGTGGGTGCCGTGATCGGCCTCGGCTGTCTGCTGCTCCTGCTCGCCTTCCGGTCGATCGGCATTCCGCTGAAGGCCGCCGCGATGAACGTGGCCGCCGTCGCCGCCGCGTTCGGCGTGGTCGTCGCGATCTTCCAGTGGGGCTGGGGGAGCGAACTGCTCGGCCTCGGCCGGGCGGGCCCCATCGAGCCCTTCCTCCCGGTGATCATGGTCTCGGTCCTCTTCGGGCTCTCCATGGACTACCAGGTCTTCCTGGTCAGCCGGATGTACGAGGAGTGGCTGGAGACCGGCGACAACCGGCGCGCGGTCCGTGTCGGCCTCGCCGAGACCAGCCGCGTGATCAACTCCGCGGCCGTCATCATGATCTCCGTCTTCCTCGCCTTCGTGCTCAGCGGCGACCGGGTGATCGCCATGTTCGGCATCGCCCTCGCCGCCGCCGTCGCCCTCGACGCGTTCGTCCTGCGCACGCTCCTCGTCCCCGCCCTGATGCATCTGCTCGGCGGCGCCAACTGGTGGCTGCCCCGCTGGCTCGACCGCCGCATGCCCCGCATCAGCATCGAGCCGCCCGAGTCCCGTGCCGCCCATGAGAGGCTGGCCGCCGCGACGGACGCCGAGGCGGCGGACGTACTGGCGGGGGACGCCGGAGAGATACCGGGGCCACGGGCCGCCGACGCGACGGACGTACGGGTGAAGGAGCGACCGCAGGATGTACGCGATATCCCTGGGTGACGACGGGGCCGAACTGCGCACGCTGGACCCCTGGCACGCCGAGGAGTTCCTCGCGCACCTGGAGCGGGGGCGGGAGTTCATCAACCAGTACGTCCCCTTCGGCTCGACCGCCACGGACGTCCCCTCCGCGCGTGCCGTCCTCCAGCGGTACGCCGACATGCGCGCCGCCGACGCGGGCTCCCTGCACGGCATCTGGCTCGACGGGAAGCTCGTCGGCGGGGTCCTCTTCCTCAACTTCGACGCCGACAACGCCAACTGCGAGGTCGGCTGCTGGCTCGAACCCGCCGGGACGGGGCGTGGGCTCGTCACCCGCGCCATGCACGTCCTCATCGACTGGGCGGTCGACGTCCGCGGCATCCACCGGGTGGAGTGGATCGCCGCCTCCGGGAACGAACCCAGCCTGAACGTGGCCCGGCGGCTGGGCATGTCGCGGGACGGTGTGCAGCGCGAGCGCTATCCCCACCGAGGGGTCCGGCACGACCTGGAGATATGGTCCGTCCTGGCGCCCGAGTGGCGTACTGCACGCGCGCGTGGCGTTCACAGGGATCGTTAAGAGACCTCTCAGACAACATTCGTACGGTGCGAGGTATGGGAACCAAGACAGTGGACGAGGTCGGAGCCGGGACGGGCACCGAGACGAAGACCGACGAGAAGTCGGTGGACGTGACCAAGCAGGACCCCGCGGCCCCGGCCGAGGCTGCGCAGCGGGACGCCGACCTCGGCGAGACCGGCGAGACCGGCGAGTCCGGTCAGGCCGGTGACTCCGGTGCGGCCGACGAGGAGCTTCCGCCCGTCGCCGCCAAGGCGCAACCGGGCGTCGGACAGGGCGCCGCGGGCATCGTCGCCGTGGTGCTCGGCCTCGTCTCGCTGACCGGCAGCTGGGTCGGCACCGTGGCCCAGGCCCGCAACCTGATGTTCGGGCAGTTGGAGACCGCGCGGAACGCGGACGTGGCCACGATGCTCCAGCAGTACTACGGCGACTCGTGGAACGCCAATGCCCTCGTGTCCGGGATCTTCGCCCTGATCGCGATGCTCGTCGGCGTCGCCGTCCTGGTCCGGCCCGAGTTCGGCGACCCCGACCAGGTGCAGGCGCCGTGGATCAAGTCGGCCGCGTGGGCCGGTGTCTCGGTCGGCTTCATCGGACTGGTCCTCGCCGTCCTGAAGTACTCCGACATCCTGCTGGGCCTGCCGAACACCTGACGCACCCGCTCCCGAAGGGCGGCATCTGAGGGGCCTTAGCCCCGTCGTGGGGATCCTTACGACGGACCTGAGGCCCCTCACCTGTTCAGGGCGCTGATCTAAGGCCCCCGGCCCGGCGAAGATGCGGAACTCTCCCGATGTGGCGGACTCCCCTCGGAGACGAAGGTTGAGGCATCGCAACAAGCGAACCCGACCGACTCTCCCGAGGGGCACGACATGTTCGAGTACGAGCAGCGGATCCGCACCGAGGAACTGATCCGCGACGCGGAGACCTACCGCAGGGCGCGCGACGCCCGCCGCGCCGGCCGCGAGGCCGCACGCGACGCCCGGACCACGCGGAGGTCCACGTCCCGCCCGGGCCTTGAGGAACCGGACATCGAGGACCACGGCACGCGCCACCGCACACGCCGGTTCCGGCTGCCGCGCACCGCGTGAGCCCCGGACCCGGGACGCCCGGCACCGAACCCCGCGAGGTGCGGATATTCGGTGCCGGAGCGCCGGACACGCGTGCGATGCTCGGCGGTGTGGAGACCAGGTCCGTCAGTCCGGTGTTCGTCGGCCGCGCCGAGGAGTTGGAGGTGCTGCGCGACGCCCTCGCCCGCGCCGCCGACGGTGCCTCACGCACACCCGGGAGCGGGAGCGGGAGCGGGGGTGGGGGAGCGGGCGAACCGCAGGCACTGCTGCTGTGCGGCGAGGCCGGCGTCGGCAAGACCCGGCTGGTCGAGGAGTTCGCCGCCGAGGCCGCGCGCGGGGGCGCGGTCGTCGCGCTCGGCGGATGCGTCGAGATCGGCGCCGACGGACTGCCCTACGCGCCCTTCTCCACCGCCCTGCGCGCCCTGCACCGCCGGCTCCCCGCCGAACTGATCGCCGCGGCCGCCGGCCAGGAACCCGAACTGGCCCGCCTGCTGCCCGAACTGGGTGAGACACCCCCGACCCGGCACGACGAGGAGGGCACCGCCCGCCTCTTCGAACTCACCGCCCGCCTCCTGGAGCGCCTCGCCGCCGACCGCACCGTCGTCCTCGTCCTGGAGGACCTGCACTGGGCCGACGCCTCCACCCGCCACCTCCTCGCCTACCTGCTGCGCACCCTGCGCACCGGCCGCCTCGTCGTCCTCGCCACCTACCGCTCCGACGACATCCACCGCCGCCACCCGCTGCGCCCCCTCCTCGCCGAACTCGACCGCCTCCGCACGGTCCGCCGCATCGAACTGCGCCGCTTCAACCGCACCGAGGTCGGCCACCAGCTCACCGGCATCCTCGCCGCCGAACCCGACCCGGCCCAGGCCGACGAGATCTTCGAACGCTCCGACGGTAACGCCTTCTTCGTCGAGGAACTCGCCGCGGCCGCGCACGACGGAGGCTGCGCCTCCCTCACCGACTCCCTGCGGGACCTGCTTCTCGTCCGTGTCGAACGGCTCCCCGAGGACGCCCAGCGGGTCGCCCGCCTCGTCGCCGAGGGCGGCTCCACCGTGGAGTACGCCCTGCTCGCGATCGTCGCCGGACTCCCCGAGGACGACCTCATCGAAGCCCTGCGCGCGGCCGTCGGCGCCAACATCCTGCTCGCCGCGCCCGGCGGCGACGGCTACCGATTCCGCCACTCCCTGGTCCGCGAGGCCGTCAGCGACGACCTCCTCCCCGGCGAACGCTCCCGCCTCAACCGCCGCTTCGCCGAAGCCCTGGAGGCGGAGCCGACGCTCGTCCCCGCCGACGGGCGCGCCACCCGCCTGGCCAGCTACTGGTATCACGCTATGGACGCCGCCAAGGCCCTGCCCGCCGTCCTCGACGCCGCCGTCGAGGCCCGCTCCCGCCACGCCCACTCCGAGCAACTACGGCTCCTGGAGCGGGCGATGGAACTGTGGGACTCCGCCCCCGACACGGTGCGCTCCGCGCTGCGCCCCATCGACTACACCGAGGTCTACCCTCCCCCACTGCCTGAAGGGCGTGGGGGCACCCCCAGAGGCTGCGACCCCGCCACCACCCCCCTGCGCTATCTCGACCTCATGGCCGAGGCGGCCGTCGCCGGCCGGCTCTGCGGCGAGCGGGAACGCGCCATGCGGATCACCCGGCGCGCCCTGGACCTGCTGGCGGACGGGGGAGACCCGGCGCGCACCGCCTGGTTCTGGGTGCAGCGGTCCCTGCTGACCGAGGGCCTGTCCCGGGGCGACGGCTGGAAGGAACTCGCCACCGCCCAGGACCTCATGCGCGGTCTGCCCCCGTCGGAGATGCACGCGGAGGTGCTTTCCCGCGTGGCCGGCTGGGCCATGCTCCACGCCCCCGGCCCCGACGCCCTCTCCGACGCCCAGCGCGCCGTCGAGTACGCGCGCATGGTGGGCGCCGAGGACATCGAACTCAACGCCCGCCTCACCCTCGGCGGCCTGATGGTCGACGCCGGCGACATCGACGCGGGCATCGCCGAGATGGAAGCGGTACGCCGCCGGGTCCTCGAACGCGGCCCCGCCGCCGTCGTGGGCCGCGTCCATGTCAACCTGCCCTCCAGCCTGGAGAGCGTGGGCCGCTCCCGCGACGCCGTCCGCATCCTGCGCGAGGGCCTCGATCTCACCCGGCGGATGGGCCTGTCGGACTCCGAGGCCTGGGTGTGGGGCAACCTCGCCGAGTCGCTCCTCTCCCTCGGCCAGTGGGACGAGGCCGTCGACGCCGCGAACAGGTCCCGGGACATCGGCCCGAGCGCCAAGCGACTCGGCGGCACCGCCCTCTCCCTCGCCGCCATCGCGCTCGCCCGCGGTGACATCGCCGAGGCCCGGCGCCAACACTCCGCCGCGTACGGCTACTTCGGCACCCACAACCCCATGCCGCAGAACAACCTGCCGCTCTCCCTCCTCACCATCGGTATCGCCGCCGCCGAGGGCCGCCTCCCCGACGCCCGCGCCGAACTCGCCCGCGTCCTCGACACGGGCTTCCCCGCCGGCACCCAGCGGTACGCCTGGCCGCTGCTGCTCAGCGCCGCCGTCACCGAGGCCGACGCCCGAGGGCTGCCCACCGCCGGCCAGGGCCGCCCCGAGGCCCTCGACCGGATCCTCGCGACGGTCAAGAAACTCACCACCGGAGCACCGATCTGGCTCGCCCACGAACACTGGGTGCGCGCCGAACTCCAGCGCGCCGAGGGCCTGATGACCCCCGACACCTGGTCCGAGGTCGTCACCGCCTTCGAGCCCCTCGAACGCCCCTACGACCTCGCTCGCGTCCGGCACCGCCTTGCCGAGGCCCTGCTGGCCGACGGCGCCGACGACGAGGCCCGGCACCGGGCGACGGCACTGCTGCGGTTGTCCGCCGCCGTCGCCGACCATCTCGGCGCCCGCCCGCTCGCCGAGGGCGTCGCCCTTCTCGCCCGGCGCGCCCGCCTGCCCCTAGGCCATACCGCCGGGCCCGCGCTCGCACCCGCCGACCCCGTCGCCGCCCTCGGCCTCACCGGACGTGAGTACGACGTCCTGCGCCTGGTCGCCGAGGGC
>NZ_LIQX01000970.1 GCF_001418475.1 Streptomyces ossamyceticus
GCTTGGCGGTCTTGGCACGCTTGGCGGTCTTGGCACGCTTGGCGGGCTTGGCGGGCTTGGGGGATGCGGCGGGCTCGGGCGACTTCGGAGACGCGGCGGCCTTGGCCGCTCTGCGGGCGGGCGCCGACTTCCCGGTGGCGGGCGCCGACTCCCCGGCGGCCGTCGCAGACTCGGTGGCGGGCTCCGGCCCCGGAGGCGTGCGCTCCGCCGCCGCCCGGGGCGCCGACGCGTTCGTCTTCTTTGCCGTTTTCTTCGCTCCCGAGGGGCCCTGTTCGCCCACAGCGGAATCGCGACGTACAACCACCCGTCCAGCCCCCTTGGCCTGTGCTCTCACCGGCGATTTGGACACTCGGCCAGCCTAAAGCCCGGCACCGACATCCGCCCCGGGCCCTGAAGATCGGCCCCCAATTGGACCCCTGACGCTTACCTCGGGACATGTGTGCGGCATCCTTGTGACAGATCACACTGTTTGGAAAGTCCCGCTAAACGGGGAACACGGTCCCCTGGTACTACGGGGAGCAAGATCCCCTGAGCAGGTCGACAAGGAGAGAACTCGTGGACGACGTTCTGCGGCGCGCCCCGCTCTTCGCGGCGCTCGATGACGAGCAGGCCGCGGAGCTCCGCGCCTCCATGAGTGAGGTGACCCTCGCGCGCGGTGACGCTCTCTTCCACGAGGGCGACCCCGGGGACCGCCTTTACGTGGTCACCGAGGGCAAGGTCAAGCTGCACCGCGCGTCGCCCGACGGCCGCGAGAACATGCTCGCCGTGCTCGGCCCCGGTGAGCTGATCGGCGAGCTGTCGCTGTTCGACCCGGGTCCGCGGACGGCCACCGCCACCGCGCTGACCGAGGTCAAGCTGCTCGGCCTCGGCCACGGCGACCTCCAGCCGTGGCTGAACGCGCGGCCCGAGGTGGCCGCCGCGCTGCTGCGCGCCGTCGCGCGGAGGCTGCGGAAGACCAACGACCAGATGTCCGACCTGGTGTTCTCGGACGTCCCGGGCCGTGTCGCCCGTGCGCTGCTGGACCTCTCCCGGAGGTTCGGTGTGCAGTCCGAGGAAGGCATCCACGTGGTGCACGACCTCACGCAGGAGGAGTTGGCGCAGCTCGTCGGGGCGTCCCGCGAGACCGTCAACAAGGCGCTCGCCGACTTCGCGCAGCGTGGCTGGCTGCGACTGGAGGCCCGCGCGGTGATCCTGCTGGACGTGGAGCGGCTGGCGAAGCGGTCGCGCTGACCTTCGCCGACACCCGTCGTCGGCGATCGGCACCCGTAGCCCGTCACCGGTCACCGGTCACCGGTCACCGGTCACTGGTCACTGGTCACTNNCGGGCCCCGGCGGTTTTCCGTGCCCTCGCCACGCCCTCGACGACCTGCCTCGCTCCGCCCCTGGAGGCACAGTGGTCGTATGGCTGCGAGAGGGGCCCCAAGAGGGCTGGACGCGCGGGGGTACATCGAGCGGGAGGGGTCGCTGGGGC
>NZ_LIQX01000971.1 GCF_001418475.1 Streptomyces ossamyceticus
TGTGTATAAGAGACGTCGTCGGGGAAGAGGGGGGTGTAGGTGGTGGGGTCCTTGCGCAGGAGTGCCGAGCGGTGGCTGTGGTGGAACGTGTCGTCGCCCAGCCAAGGGGGGAGTTCGGCGGCCTCCCCCAGCGCGGCCTGGGGGCGGACCTGCGTTCCGGGGCGGAACGCCAAGAGGTCGGCGACGAGAGTGGTCGCGCAGCTGTCCCGGTGGCCCCGCTCGCGCCACACCGCGCACACGTCCAGGCCGTACCGGACGAGGGCCTCCTCGTATCCGGCCCACATCCGTACCGCCGGATGGTGGCGCCAGCCGTAGCCCGGTACGACGAGGCCGCGGAGCACCTGCAACGCCTCGACCCGCTGTTTGCCGAGGCGACGGCGGTCCAGCGCGAGCGCCGACGCCCGGAAGTCGGGGTAGGGCAGGAACGTCTGCATGGTGGCGTCACGAGTACCGCGCCACCGGCCCTGACACATCCGGACGGCGACCGAATGGGATGCGGAGAAAACGGGCACTTCGGGAATCATGAACGCACAGCACGACGGCCCCGACCGCGCTCATCAGCGGCCCGAAGGGCTCAGCGACACGACGGTGGAGGCGCTCGGCGCGCTCTCCAAGGCCCTGGAGATGACCGAGCGCGCCCGTGGCCGCCTCTACGACTTCCACCAGCTCACCGGCGGCGCCGATCTCGAACTGGACCGGGCCGTTCGCCTGCTGCGGGAGGCCGGGCAGCCGGAGTGGGCGGAGAAGGTGCGGACCGAGATCCTCGGGCGCAATGTCATCCCCGGGCACTGGACGTTCCAGATCGTCGAGGCCTACAACGACACCTACTACGAGCCGTTCAAGGCGCTGGAGAAGAGCGCCGTGGACGAGCTGGCCGACGGCCGGGACCATCTCTACGAGGCGGAGATGAAGGAGGCCCGCCGTACGGCCGGCCACCCCGCCCATACCGCTCGACCCGACAGCCCGTGAGTGGCTTCCGCGGGGAGGGGGGAGGGAAAGGGCGGGGCACAGGTCGTCCTTGGGGCCTTCCCCGCCTCGTCGTCCACGGCCCCGGCGGCCTGGCGGTTGCTTCGTTTCCGCAGGTCAACCGCACTGTCAGTGGTGCCCTCTAATGTCGTGAGGGATGGCACACGCGTGGAGATGTACCGGGCTGCGGTGGGGCGGCGTCGAGCCCTGTCTGGTGTGGGAAGGCGGGCGGAGGAGTCCTCTGCCTCGGGGGAAGGCGGTGGTTTTCGGAGTCGTGGACGGGGGCGGACGGACCTGCGTCGGGGCCCGGGGCCACGCGTGTCCGGTGCGGGCGGGGGTCCCGGGGCGGAGTACCGGCGCGCGGTGCGAGGAGTGTGCGCGGCTGGACCGGGCGCATTCCGTCGCGGCCGACACCTTCGCCGATGATCCGCGGC
>NZ_LIQX01000972.1 GCF_001418475.1 Streptomyces ossamyceticus
GAGGTCCTCGACTCGGGCAAGCAGCTGACGACCGTGTTCGTCAGCCACGGCGACCCCGACTTCTACTTCGGCGCCGAAGTGATCGCCGACGCCTTCCCCGACGCCGTCTTCGTCGCCACCCCGCACGTCATCGAGCACATCCGGCACTCCTACGAGGGCAAGCTGAAGGCGTGGGCCGCGCTCGGCCCCAACCTGCCCACCCGGCTGGTCGACCTCACCCCGCTCACCGGCGACCTGACCCTGGAAGGCCACCGCTTCGAGCTCAAGGGCGGCCCGGCCGCGCTGCCCGACCGCCACTACCTGTGGCAGGCGGGGAGCAGGACGCTCCTCGGCGGTGTCCTGCTGTTCCAGCGCGAGCACGTCTGGGTCGCCGACACCCCCACCCCCGGCGACCGCGCCGCCTGGATCGACCTGCTCGACGAGATGGCCGCCCTCGACCCGGAGCTGGTCGTCCCCGGCCACCGGGTGCCCGGCGCCCCGGCCGACGCCTCCGCGATCGCCGCGACCCGTGCGTACCTCCTCGCCTTCGAGGAGGAGCTGGGCAAGGCCGCGGACGGCGCCGCCCTCACCGAGGCGCTCGTCGCCCGCCACCCCGACCACGGCATGGGGATCGCCGCGCAGATCGGCGCGAAGGTCGCCAAGGGCGAGATGACGTGGGGCTGACATGAGCGACCTCACCGGCTTCACAGAGTTCACCGACTCCACGACGTCCTCCGCGCCCGCCGACGTCGTACGGCGCCAGTACCTGGCCTCCGCCGCCGGGGACCTGGCGGCCCTGCGGGCCACCCTCGCGCCCGACGTGGAGTGGACGGAGATGGCCGGCTTCCCGCTGGCCGGCACCTACCGCACGCCCGACGGCGTCACGTCGAACGTGATGGAGCGGCTGGGCCAGGACTGGGACGACTGGACCGCCCACGACGACACCTACGTCGTCGACGGCGAGAACGTCGTCGTCCTCGCCCGCTACACCGCGACGAACAAGGCCACCGGCAAGCCGATCGACGTCCGCGTGGCCCACTACTTCGTGGTCCGCGGCGGCCTCATCGTCCGCTTCGAGCAGTTCGT
>NZ_LIQX01000973.1 GCF_001418475.1 Streptomyces ossamyceticus
GGCTGATGACGGTGGGCCCCGGTCCGCATCGATCCGGACCGGGGCCCACCGTCATCAGCCGGCGACGCCCCTCGCCGTGCAGGTGACGGTCGCCGACGGTGTCCCGGACGTCGTCGACGTGTCGGCGATGAAACCGAACGTGGCGCGGGCGCCGGGGGCGAGCGTGCCGTTCCAGTTGGCGTTGGTGACGGTGGCCGTCCCGTCGGCCGCCATGCTCAACGTGCCGTTCCAGACCTGAGTCAGCCGGGCCCCTCCGGCCGGTACGACGGTCGCGGTCCATCCCGAGACGGCGGAGGCGGACGTGTTGGTCACCGTCACCTCGCCCTGGTAGCCGCCCTGCCAGACGTTGACGGCACGGAAGACCGCGGTGCAGGGCCCGTCACCCGGGTCACCGGGGTCGCCCGGGTCGCCGGAGCCCGGCTCCAGCAGCGCGCTCAGCGCCGGGTACCAGCGGGCGGCGATCTTGTTGTCGCCGGACGAGTTCGGGTGCACCCCGTCGTAGGTGTCGGCGGCCGTGTCGAAGCCGGTCCACTGGTCGACGACAGTCACCGGCGAACGGCTGGTGGTCGTCGCCTGCGCCCAGGCCGGGATCCGTGCGTTGAAGTCGACGACGCGCTGAGCGCAGCCCGAACAGGTGCCGGGGTTCATGGGGATGATCTGCGCGACGAGGATCTTCATGTCCGGGTTGGAGGCACGCATCTGCCCGACGAGCTTGGTGTAGGAGGCGAGGATGCGGTCGGGGGAGATGCTGCTCCACACATCGTTCGTGCCGAAGTGCATGACAACGATGTCCGGAAGGGTCGCGGCGAGCCGTGCGGGCAGCAGGTTCTGGTCGGCCACGTTGGTGACGAGTTCGCCGCCGTGGCCCTCGTTGTCGCCGTCGTGGGCCTGCCCGCAGCCCTGGGGGCCGAGGGTGCCGACGAAGTCGATGTCCGTGTATCCGGCGTTCTGCAGCCGGTTCCACAGCACGGCCCTCCAGCAACCCGGCGAGCCGGTGATGGAGTCGCCGAGCGGCATGACGCGCACGGGATCGGCGGCCGATGTCTTCGCCGTGACCGCCGTGGCGGCCGAGGCCGGT
>NZ_LIQX01000974.1:0-543 GCF_001418475.1 Streptomyces ossamyceticus
GGGCGGGGCTGACGTCGGGGGGAGTTCTGCGGGTTCCGCTGGTTCGGTGGGTTCCGCCAGTTCGGTGGGTTCCGGGGGATCTGGGCCTGTGGAGGGTCCAGGGCCTGCCGAGGGTCTATGGCCTGCCGAGGGTCCAGGGCCCGCGGAGGGTTCGGGGTCTCTGGGTGGCCCGGTGGCTGCCGGGGGTTCGGTTCCTGCGGGAGGCTCGGTGGCGGGTTGGGTGCGGTTGGCGCCGATCCAGCGGGCCGCCGTGCGCGACGCGGCTGTCGCCGACACCGGGTTCGGCGGGCGGCTGACCACCTGGCAGAACCCGTCCTTCACCGGGGCGCTCTCGCACGCCGTCCTGCCCGACGCCCCCAGCGGCCTGGTCAAGGACGTCCTCACGGTCTCGGCACGGCCCACGTCCGGGCTGGAACTGCCCTCGCTCACCTTGCCGGTGGCGAGGGCCGACGCGGAGCCCCCGGGCCGGGGGCCGGGCTTCGGCACGGCCGGAGCGGCGCTCGACGCGTACGACAGCACGTACGGCGCCCCGACCAGCGCCGC
>NZ_LIQX01000974.1:575-2134 GCF_001418475.1 Streptomyces ossamyceticus
CGGTCGGCGCAGCGTACGGAGCGGTCGGCGCAGCGTACGGAGCCGTCGATGCAGCGTGCGGAGCGCGCGCATTCCGTCCGGGCGTCCCGGCCTGTGGGGCCCCGTGTCACTCCGGTGACTCCGGCTCCTCGTCCACACGCGTCTCGTCCGCCTCTGCTGACGAAGGGGCCCGCAGCACCCGCCGTACAGCGGCGCCCGCTTCCGGCCGTACGACGCCAGGGGCCGGTGCCCGGTGGGGCGACGAGTGGCCCCGCCGCGATGGGCGCTGCGGGCGAGGGCTCCACGGCGGTCGGCGCACTGGGCGACAGTTCCACCGCGCCGCGCGTCGCGGGCAACGGCCCGACGGCGGATGTTCCGGACCACGGCTCCACGACGGACGTGGCATCCTGGGCCCGCGGTGCTGTGGCGCATGTTCCCGGCGACGGGTCAATGACCGGAGTTCCGGGTGACGGCCTCGGCGCATCGACTCGTACAGCGGCAACTGGCAGCGCCACCGTGGGCGGCAGCGGCACGGCGCCGCCGAGCAGTTCGGGCACCTCGCCGTCGGGACGCGGCACCGGAGCCGACGGCAGCGGTGTGGCCTCGGCGGGTGGCGCTGCGGCAACTGGTGGCACGGCGGCAACTGGTGGCGCCACGGCGGGCGGTGCGGCGGGGCGTACCGGCGTCCAGCGCTCGGCCGTCGATTCCGTTGGGGCGGGGGTGAGTCCCGGTGGCCCGGCTGCCGTGTTCCGTGGGCCGTCCGATGCCGGTCCCGACGCGTCGGCCGCGGTTTCCGACCGCGCGGTGACCGGCCTTGGCGGGCCCGTCGCCGAGGGCAGTCGTACCGGAGCCCCGGTTCAGCGGGCGACGCGTGCACCCGCTCGCCCAGCGGCCGGCCCCAGCGGTGCGCAGCCGGTGCGGAGCGGGGCCGTGGGCGAGGGGCGTGGGCCGACGGCGCCTCAGTCCGACGGCAGTTCGGCGACCGGGCCTCGCGCAGGTACGCCGCTCCCGACCGTCCCGTACACCGCACAGGGCGGCGACAGCGGCATGGGGGGCGACAGCGGCGTAGGGGCGTCTGGGCCAAGTCCTCAGGTGGCCGACGTCCAGCGGGCGTCGAGCCACCCGATGGGTACGCCGCCGGCCTCCGCCGACTCGACCACCAGCCACGGCAACGGCAACGGCGTGCAAGGGCCTGCCGTTGGGGCGGAGGGCCCCGCCGGCGGACGGCGCGACGTCCAGCGAAGCGCGGCTACCGGCAACCGCACGTCGACGGAACCCACCGCTGGCACACAGCCTCAGCCTCGGCCTGCTCGCGCGGACACCCGTCCCATGTCTTCGACGACCACCGGCCGTCCCGCGCCGACGGACTCGTCCGGCCCGGTCGGCGCGACAGCCCCGCGGGGACCCGTACCGACACCGACCAGCTCGAACGGCAAGGTGGACGCCCCGCGCCCTCACGTCCCACCAACCGCCAACACCCCACTCGGCGTTCAGCGGTCGGCGGTCACCCCGAGTCCTTCGTCCAGCACCCCCGCCGCCACGCCGACCACCCCGGTCACGCCGGTCGCACCGGTCGCACC
>NZ_LIQX01000975.1 GCF_001418475.1 Streptomyces ossamyceticus
CCAAGTGGTAGATCGTGCTGATGTCCCCGTCCGTCGAGTCCATCGTCATGAAGCTCGTGCTGCTCGCCGGCGACGAACCCCGGTTGACGCGCAGCTCCGTGTTGATGTTGAAGTTGCGTTCGACACCGCACGGCGCCCACACCAGCTGGCCCCAGTCGGTCTCGTCCGTGGCCTGCCAGTTGTCCTCGAGCGGGCCGTTGAAGGCGTGGCTCCGGGCGGCCGTGTCCGGGGAGCCCTGGAAGTAGTACGAGGCCTTCTGCGTGCCGTTGGCGCCGCGCTGGAGCGAGGCGAAGCCTCGGTAGTCGACGCTCGCGATGGCGTACGTGAAGCCGCCCGGCACATGAACTCTCAGGTTGAGCTGGCAGTTCTTGCGGAACGCCGTGGAGGGCGCGCCGCCGCCGACCTGGGCGAGGNNCGGCGGCGGGTTGTCGAAGGGATCCGTCGCGTGCGCGGGAAGCGCTCCGGCGAACAGGGCGGCCACGGCGCCACCCAGGAGGAGACCACGAACCATGGGGGGTTCTCCCATCATAGGCATGCACATGTCAATAGACATGCGCGACGTCCCCGCACACCTGTGAAAGAGCTGTGAAGGCTGCGGGGCGACCGCATCGTATGGATCCCTGACGGGCACGGCTAGAGCGATCTCCGGCCNNGCGCCCACACCGCCGACGCGTCGTCATATCCGGCGACCCAGAGCGGTCCGCGGCACTCCACGGCGATCCACGGCGATCCACGACCCCAACGCACCGATGCCGCCCACCCCGAGGGGCGGACGGCACCGGAAGGCCGGGTCAGCGGGCCGGCGTCAGCGGCAGTACCGCATCAGCGCCCGGACCATGTGGCACGTGGTGTCCGACGGCGGGTGCACACCGATCACCTCGGCGGTGGTCCGGATCGTCTCGTTGCGCGCCTGGTTCGGCATGTAGACACCGGAGTCCAGCAGGGCGATGGCCAGACGCATCGCCTTCAGACGCCGGTTGTGCGTGATGTACCACTCCCGCGGACGGCCCGGCGGCAGCGTGTGCTTCANNGCCGCCGGAAATCCCCCGTCGGCAACCCTCGAACACTGCTTCTATTTTACTACCCCCCACTGACAATCGCCCCTGGCCAGAAGGCCTTTGAGCGGTTCTGTGACAGGGGTGGAACACGGGTTTTCGGGGGCCTCGGGACGCCCTCCGGCGGGCCGGGAGCGGTTGGCTACCTTGGGGCCATGGAGATCTGGATCAACCCGGCCTGTTCCAAGTGCCGCAGCGCCATCAGCCTGCTCGACGCCGAGGGTGCCGACTACACCGTCCGCCGCTATCTGGAGGACATCCCGAGCGAGGACGAGATCCGCGAGGTTCTCGACCGGCTCGGGCTCGAACCGTGGGACATCACCCGCACCCAGGAGGCCGCCGCGAAGGAACTCGGTCTCAAGGAATGGGCGCGGGACGCCGCCACGCGCGACCGGTGGATCGCGGCTCTCGCCGAGCACCCGAAGCTGATCCAGCGGCCCATCATCACCGCGGAGGACGGTACGGCGGTGGTGGCCCGCACGGAGGAGGCGGTACGGGACGCGCTGTCGCGGTAGGCGCACCCTCGAACACCACCCTCGCCCGACCCACCCTCCGCCGGCCCGGTCTCTTAGACACATCT
>NZ_LIQX01000976.1 GCF_001418475.1 Streptomyces ossamyceticus
ACCCGGCGGCCCATGCCCCAACTCCCGTGGCTCATCGGCGCTCTCAGGGAACAGCGCCTCCGCGCGCAGCCTCAGCGTCTCCGCCGTGGCCCGGTGGCGTCCGGCACGGCCCCTCGGTCGCCGGGCGCGGTTGCGGGCGCGGCCGTCGGAAGACGGACCCCGCCCCGGCCCACTCGTGACTGTCGCTGTACGTGAACGTGATCGAAGTGCCATGCGAAGAGGATGGGCCAAGCCCGCACATCCACGATGATCTTGCTCAGTTCCCGTGGATTACTACCCAGTTGTGGATAACTCCGTCACCCACACGAGCGACAAGGCTCGCCGACAACGGCAACCCGCCACCCAGCACCCAGCACCCACCGAGCGTCAGCCCTCACCCGCCCCCTCACCGAGGAGAGACAACCGCCGCCAGCAACCCCGGCCCCGTGTGCGCCCCGATGACCGCTCCGACCTCGCTCACATGCAGATCGGCGAGCCCCGGAACCCGCTCCCGGAGCCGCTCCGCGAGCGCCGACGCCCGCTCGGGCGCGGCGAGATGATGGACAGCGATGTCGACCGGCGCTACACCGGCCCGCTCGGCGACGATCTCCTCCAGGCGCGCGATCGCCCTGGAGGCCGTACGCACCTTCTCCAGCGGCTCGATGCGACCGCCGTGCAGCTGCAACAGCGGCTTCACCGCGAGCGCGGAGCCGAACAGTGCCTGCGCCGCGCCGATCCGGCCGCCCCGGCGCAGATAGTCGAGGGTGTCGACATAGAAGAACGCGGACGTACCCGCCGCCCGCTTCTCGGCGGCCGTGACGGCCTCGTCGACCGTGCCGCCCGCCTCCGCCACCTCCGCGGCGGCCAGCGCGCAGAACCCGAGGGCCATCGCGACCATCCCGGTGTCCACGACGCGCACCGGCACGGGTGCCTCGCGCGCCGCGAGCACGGCGGCGTCGTACGTGCCCGAGAACTCGGCGGACAGGTGGAGCGAGACGATGCCGGTGGCGCCCGCCTCAGCCATCTTGCGGTAGGTCTCCGCGAACAGCTCGGGGCTGGGGCGGGAAGTGGTGACGGACCGTCGCTTCTGCAGTGCCTGGGCCAGCGAGCGGGCCGAGATCTCGGTGCCCTCCTCGAGCGCCTGGTCGCCGAGGACCACGGTCAACGGCACCGCGATGATGTCGTGACGCTCCATCGTCTGCGGCGGCAGATAGGCCGTGGAATCGGTGACGATCGCGACATGGCGGGACATGAGCTGGAGGTTACCCGCCAAGCCCCGTCGACGGCAGCCCGGCCCCACCGACCGCCTCGCCACCGCGTCGGGCCGCACCGCACCTCATCAAGTCGTGCTCTCCGGGCGCGGCTTCTTCTGCCACGGATACGTCGGGCGCGGCCCCGGAGGGGTGATCGCCGGCCGGGGCGGCTCCTCGGTGGTGCGGGCCTCGGGGGTCTCCTGCCGCTTCTGTCCGCCGGAGGTGGTCGGCTCGGGCTTCGGCGCCTCGGGCCAGACATGCGCGGGCTCGGACGGGTCGGTCGTCCAGTGCCGCAGCGCGCCCGCCTCGACGTCGATCTGGGCGCTGAGCGTCTCCAAGTCGTCCTCGGCGAACTTGCGGGCCCGGTCGTGTGCCGCCCAGCGCAGGGCGTCGGCCGACTTGATGACCTTCTCCGTGCGGGTGCGCAGATCGGGCAGCCGCTGGACCAGCTTCGCGCGGTCCGGCTCGGGCTCCAACCGCCTGAGCTCGTCGTCCAGCTCACGGCCGTGCCTGCTGAGCTGCTGGAAAAGGGCGAGGGACTCCTTCAGGGACTCGTCCTCGCCGACGCCCGCCTGGAGCGCCTCCTGGGTGGCCCGCATCGAGGTGCGCAACCTCAGGCGCAGGTCCGCGAGTTGGCCGACGGGGCCGGGCTGGGCGAGGCTCCTGGCGCGCAGGGTGGTGTCCTCGACCGTCCGCTTGGCCTGGGTGATCGTGCGGTCCACGCCGCGCTTGGCCGCGCCGACCGCCTTCACCGTGGCGTACGCGCCCAGCACCACGCACAGCACGAAGAGCAGGGCGACGATTGCGATCACGGCTTCCACGGCGCGCTCCTCCTTCGACCGGCACGCCACATATTGCGGCGCTCTTCCACGGTAAACGCAACGGGCAGGTCCACAGTTCCAGCAGAACCCCGAACCTGCCCGTAGGGGATCACCCCGAGCGACCGCACGACAACCGCACGGCGACCACGCGACCGCCCTCCGCCGTACGGCACGGGGGGGCGCCGGGACCCGGCACCGGCCTCGAGGCCGCCCCACCCCGTCCTGCCCGG
>NZ_LIQX01000977.1 GCF_001418475.1 Streptomyces ossamyceticus
CACGGTCGCCGGCACGGCGACGGGCCGCCGCACACCCTCCCGCCGCCCCGCCCGAGACACGTAACCCCGACTCCCCGAGCGGCCGTTGACCGACCCCGCGGGCAGTGCTCGACCGGCCCGGCGGGCGGTGCTCGACCGACTCAGCGGGTGGTGCTCGACCGGCCCCGCGGGTGGTGCTCGACCGACTCCGCGGGTGGTGCTCGACCGGCCCCGCGGGTGGTGCTCGACCGGCCCCGCGGGTGGTGCTCGACCGGCCCGGCGGGCGGTGCTCGACCTGCCCCGTGGGCCGTGCTCGACCTGCCCCGCGCGCGGTCCTTCACAAGGTCCGCCCGCCGCTCCGACCGGTCCCCACCGTTCCCGTTGATAGCTTGCGGTTCCAGCCAGTTCACACCGGGGGACCACCATGAACCAGCCACCGCCGCAGCACCCCTACCAGCCGTACGGGCAGCCCGTCCCACCGCAACAGCCGCCGGGACCCCCCGGGTACGGGCCGCAGCCGGTCCACGGGGCGTACCCGGCGCCGCCGTTCCCGCCGCAGCCCTTCGTGCGGCGTCCCCCGAGCGCCGGCGGCCACCCGGTGGGCGCCGTCCTCCTCGGGCTGCTCGTCTCGTTCCTCGTGGCGCTGCTGTACACCGTCCTCAACGTCGCCACCTACAAGGACCAGACGCTCACCACGGCCAACGCCCTCTACCTCGGGCACGCCCTGCTCAACGGGGCGATCGTCGGGCTCCTCGTCGGGCTGGTGGGCGGCCGGAGCAACGGCGCGCGGATCGGCGCGGCCCTCGTCGCCGCGCTGGGCGCGTTCTTCGGCTACACCAACTCCCTGCCCCTGGTCTACGCGGTCGAGTCGACGCCCACCGCCGCCTGGGACCTGCTGAGCTACGAGCCGTTCTTCCCGGCGAAGGCGTGGTGGACCAGCGAGGCGGACGGCGGCGTCGACTGGTTCTCGCCCCTCGGCCTCGTTCTCGCCGCGGCCGCCGCGTACGGCCTCGCGTACGCGATGGGCACCCGCCGCCGCGCCTGACCGGCCGCCGGGCCCGACCGCCGGGCCCGGCACTCCCACCGGCCCCCGACCCTCACCGTCCGAAAAGCTCCGCCCCGTTGTCGTGGCACACCGCGCGCAGCCACTCCTCTCCCAGCCCCAGCCGCTCCAGGGCCCGGAGCTGGTGGAGGTACGGGTAGGGGATGTTGGGGAAGTCGGAGCCGAGCAGCAC
>NZ_LIQX01000978.1 GCF_001418475.1 Streptomyces ossamyceticus
TTCCCCAGGCCCGCGCGTGAACGACCTCCCCGAACCCGGTCCCCCCGACCCGGTCCTCCATCTCCTCACCGACATCCTGGCCATCGGCGCCCCCTACGCCCTGGCCGTGACCGGCGACCACGCGGTGCGGGCCCATGGGCTCACGGAGAGCCGTCCGCCGGGCCGCCTGCTGGAGGTGGCGACGGAACACCCGGCCCCGATGGACGAGATCGCCGGCGCCGTCCGCACCGAGCTGGCGGGACGCGGCTGGCTCGTGGAGGAGGCGGAGGGCACCCCGCTCTCCGCCCGTCTCCTCGTCACCGACCCGACCACGGCGGAGGAGCGCACCCTGGACATCCTCAAGGAGTCCCTGTGGCACCCCGCGGTCGAGACGGCGCTGGGGCCGACCCTCTCCCTGGAGGACGTCGTCGGTACGAAGGTCCGTGCCCTCGCCGACCGGAACACCGCCCGCGACCTCGTCACGGTCCACGCGGCCGCCGCCCACTGGACCGTCCCCGAACTGGAGGAACTGGCGCGCCGCCACACCTCCGCCACCGCCTCCACCTTCGATCTCTCCGACCTCCAGTCCCGGTTGGAGGCCACCGAGTGGCTCGACGACCGGGAATTCGCTCGCCAGGGCCTCGACGAGCAGGCCACCATGTCACTCCGCCGGTGGGCCCAGTCCTGGGCCGCCGACATCGCCGAACGCCTGCTGGAGGAGGAGGCGCTGACACCCCCACCGGAGGCCGAGTGAGCAAACGCCGTTACGTCGCCCGGGGCGTCCCCGGCGGATACCGCATCTACGACCACCGCCGACAGGGCTGGTGGGGCGACCTCTACGAACTCTGCCCGGACGACCTCCTGAGAGAGCTGAACGGCGGCAAGGACCCGCAGAAGCTGTCGGCCCTGCTGAAGCGGTACCGGGCACTGAAGCGATAGCCCGCGCGAGGCGAGGGTGCCTATGGAACCGGGGTGCCGCAATCGGCGTTTCCGGCCTACGAGGGCTGTGGGATGCGGCCCGTGCCGAAGGAATCCCGACGTACGGAGGCTGGGGATGAGTACGGAGATCGCCGAACTGGTGGGCCGGGCGGGGCCGTATCTGACGGCGGCCGTGGCCGCGTACGGCATCGGGGCGCTGACCCCGGTGGAGCGCGCGGCGGTGGAGACGACGGCGGACATCGGCCGCCGGATGCTGACGGCGGCGTGGCGCCACCGTGACGAGCGGGGGCGGGCCGACCTGGGCGCGGCCGTGGCGGACGCGGCGGCGGAACCCGACGACGAGGACGCGTCGGCGGCCCTGCGCCAGCAGATCAAACGGGCCCTGCGTGAGGACGAGGAACTGCGGCGCGAGCTGACGGCCCTGCTGCCTCGTCAGGAGAGCCGGGGCGTGACGGTGACGGCCTCGGGCCCCCGTTCGATCGCCGCCGGCGGCAACATCGGCGTGGCGATCACCGGCGACGGACACACCGCGCCCGAGCGGTGACACACGAACGGGGCGGCGTACTCCGACGCCCTGTCGGTGTACGCCGCCCCGGGTGGGGCGGAGTGTGGGGT
>NZ_LIQX01000979.1 GCF_001418475.1 Streptomyces ossamyceticus
GTGGGGCCGAGGCGCTCGGCCCCACCCCGCACGGCCCCGCCCGGCGCCGACGCCGGGGCCTGAGCCGCGACGCCGCCGGCGGGGGCGCTCCCGGCGGTCTGCCCCGGCGCGACCCGCAGCAGCCGCAGCGCCGTGGCGACGTCACCGCTCAGCAGGGCGACGGCCCCGCACGCGCGGAACGCGGGCGAGATCGCGCAGGCCGCCCCGTACGTCTCCGTCACCGGCGAGGCGGGCGACGCGGCCTCCGCCTCGGCGAGGCACACCACATGGATTCCGGCGGCCGGTCCGTCCTGCGCCAGCCGCACCACGGCCTCCCGCACATCGGCACCGCCGGGGTCCCCGTCGACGACCACCACCGTGTACGGCCCCGGGAACTCGCCGGCCGCCCGGTCGTCCTTGGCCCATGAGGGCCGCCGGGCGGGGCGACCGCCGGGCAAGCCGTCGGCGCCGGGGCCCGCGGGATCCGCGATGCCCGCCTTGCCTGCCGTGCCCACCGTGTCCGCCGTGTGGTCCTCCAGGCGGCGCAGCAGCTCGTCCAGCCGGGCCGTGGCCTGTTCGCGGTCGTAGGCGAGGAGCAGACGGCAGTCCTGGCCGTGGGCGGGGCGCAGATGGGGGAGCCAGCCGAGCCAGGACCAGTCGGCGGTGCGCTCCTCCGCGGTGCGGGAGCGGTCGGCGCTGATCAGGGTCAGTTCGAGGGTGTCGGGGGAGTGCAGCGCGGCGAGCTGGGCCACGACGGCACGGGCCAGGCCCATCAGACGCGGGCGCGGTCCGGCCAGCCCGAGCGCGCCGACCTCGCGCAGCCCGGTGGTCACGGGCACCGCCGGAAGCAGTCCCGAGCCGTCCGGCGTGGCCCGGTCGGCCGTGCCCAGCCGCACCGACAGCGCCTCCGGGTGGCCCGGCCCCCGCTCCCACAGCCGGGGCCCGGGGCCCAGCGCGGTCAGCAGCAGCGCGGCGGGGTCCGGCCAGGTCTCCGGCAGCCGCGCGCCCCCGGCGGGGAGCAGGGATGCCAGGGCGCCGCGCTCGTACTCGTCGTCCTCCGTGTCGTACTCGTACGGGTCGTGCTCCACCCCCGTCTGTCCGCGCCCCCCGGTCAGCCGGCGCGCCCAGGCCCCGAAC
>NZ_LIQX01000098.1 GCF_001418475.1 Streptomyces ossamyceticus
TCCCGTTCCCCCCGCCGCCACCCACCAACGGCCCTCACCCGGAGTCAGATCGCGCAGTCGGCGGGCCCCGAGCCGTCTCTCCCGGCGTGGCGGCGCCTGACTCCTTTCGGCCTCTCTGTGGCTCCGGCCGACGACCCGTCCCATGTTCGACAGGTCGGCCGCAACTCGCCCACCTGCACGTTCACTTGACGAGAGGTCACCGCAGCCGCCGCACGGCCCCGCGCAGCGCCCCCTCCGCTTTCCATCAATTCCTGTCCGAATCATTGACGTCGCCTGAGGGGCTCCGTACCTTGTGCCAGCAAGCGCTTACTTGAAACGATTCATGAGGCGGACGCAGCGTCGCGGGGAGGCCCAACCATGCACCAGGACAAGAATGTTGAGAGGCGGACTGTCCTCAAGGCGGCCGGTGCCTCACTGGCCGTCGCGGGGCTCGGGGCGACGGCCACGGCATGCGGCGGCGGCAGCGGGTCGGGGGACGGGACGGTGACGATCCGTTACGCCTGGTGGGGTGCCGAGGACCGGGCGGAGCGCATAAAGAAGACCATCGCGCTTTTCGAGAAGAAGTACCCGAAGATCAAGGTGAAGACCGACTTCCAGGTGTATCCGGACTTCTGGAAGAAGTTCAACACCCAGGCCTCCGGTGGAAATCCGCCGGACGTCTTCCAGAATGCCATCGGCTTTCTGCGGAAATACGATGCGAAGAATGTGCTGCTCGATCTCAACGCACAGGTCGAGGCGGGCAACCTCTCCCTGGACGGCTTCCGGGCGGGCCTGGAGAAGTTCGGCGAGGTCGACGGAAAGCTGCTCGGTGTCCCCGTCGGTTCCAACTCGATGGCCCTGGTGATCGACAAGCCCGTCTACACCAAGTCCGGGGTGAAGCCGGAACAGGGCTGGACCTGGGACGACTTCGACGCGGCGATGAAGAAGATCCGCGACAAGGCGGGACGGGCCGGCGACAGCGGTATGTACGGCGTCATGTACCTCTACGACCTCTACCTGCGCCAGAACGGCAAGGCGTTCTTCACCGAGGACGGCCTCGGCTTCACCGAGGCGGACCTCAAGGAGTGGTGGACGAAGGCGGAGAAGGGCATCAAGCAGGGGATCTACGCCGACCCCAAGAAGGTCGCCCAGACCAAGCCCAAGTCGGCGGTCGCCGCGGAACTCGCCGCCGGTGAGTTCACCTGGGACAACTTCACCGTCCGCTACACCTCCGAGGGCAAGAGCGAGTACGGGCTGGCTCCCATCCCGACCACCGACGGCAAGAAGACCGGCCAGTACCTCGGCTCCCTCATGCTCAGTGCCTCCAAGCGCACCCAGCACCCCAAGGAAGTCGCGCAGTTCATCAACTTCATGGTGCACGAGCCCGAGGTCGCCAAGATCATGGGCTACGACCGGGGTGTGCCGGCGACGCAGGCCCAGTACGACGCGTTCAAGCCGACCGACCCGGTCAACAAGGCCATCGCCGAGTACGAGGAGTCCCTCGTCGCGGCCGGCGTCCTGGAGCCCATCACTCCGCACCCGAACGGCGCGGACATCTGCGAGGCCGGGTTCATGCGCATCGCCGAGGAGGTCGCCCTGGGCAAGCGGTCGGTCGACGACGCCGTCAAGCAGTTCTTCACCGAGTCGAAGACGGCTCTCGGCAGCTGATGGGAACCGCCGTGACACATGCCCCTGCGATGGAGGACCTGACCCAGGACTCCGAGCCGCGGCACCGTCCGGCCAAGTCCCCCCGCCCCGCCGCACTCAAGCGGCGGGGTCGCCGGGAGACCCTGGCCGGCTATCTCTTCATGTCCCCGTGGATCGCCGGGTTCCTGCTGCTGACGGCGGGCCCGATGGTCGCCTCGCTCTACTTCGCCTTCACCGACTACAACCTGTTCGACGCGCCCCGGTGGATCGGCCTCGACAACTTCTCCGAGATGTTCGCGGATCCGCGCTGGCAGAACTCGGTGAAGGTGACGCTCTGGTACGTCGCCGTCGGCACGCCGATCAAGCTGATCGCCGCCCTAGGGGTGGCACTGCTGCTCGCCCAGAAGCGGCGCGGACAGGCCTTCTACCGGGCCGCCTTCTACGCGCCGTCGCTGATCGGCGCCAGCGTCTCCATCGCGATCGTGTGGAAGGCGATCTTCTCGGACGACGCCATCGTCGACCGGACGCAGAAGCTGTTCGGGATCGACGTCGGCGGCTGGACCGGTGACCCGGACCTGATCATCTACAGCCTCGTCGCGCTCACCGTCTGGCAGTTCGGCGCCCCGATGGTGATCTTCCTCGCCGGTCTCAAGCAGGTCCCGCGCGAGCTGTACGAGGCGGCCGAGGTCGACGGGGCGGGGACGTTCCGGCGGTTCTGGAACATCACCCTGCCGATGATCTCCCCGGTCCTGTTCTTCAACGTCCTGCTGGAGACGATCCACTCCTTCCAGATCTTCAGCTCGGCGTACATCGTCGGCGGCGGCGCCGGCGGCAACGCCTGCGGTCCGGCCGACGGTTCGATGGTCTACACCTGTTATCTGTACGTCCAGGGCTTCGAGAACAGCCGGATGGGCCTGGCCTCCGCCATGGCCTGGGTGCTGCTGGTCGCGGTCGCCCTGGTGACGGCGGTGCTGTTCTGGTCCCAGAAGCGCTGGGTGCACTACGAGGAGGGTGCCTGATGAGTGCGCAGGCCACCGAGATCACCCCGGCGCCGACGGCGAAGGGCGGCGCCCTCCGGCGCAAGCTGCCCGGCTCCCTCGCCTGGCACATCGGCTCCTTGCTGATCCTCGCGGTGATCCTCTACCCGGTGATCTGGGTCGTGGGAGGCTCGTTCAAGAACAGCGACGACATCGTCGGCAGCCTGGACCTGTTCCCCAGCGACCCGATCATCTCCAACTACACACGGCTCTCCGAGGGCATCGCCGACATTCCCGTCTCCACGTTCTTCCTGAACTCGCTCACGCTCGCCGTGGGCTCGGTCATCGGCATCCTGGTGTCCTGCTCGCTGACCGCGTACGCCTTCGCGAAGATCAAGTTCGCGGGCCGGAACCTGCTGTTCACGCTGATGATCGGCACGCTCCTGCTGCCGTATCACGTACTGCTCATCCCGCAGTACGTGCTGTTCCGCAACATGGACATGATCAACACCAACACCCCGCTCCTGCTGCCGAAGTACCTGGCCACGGAGGCGTTCTTCGTCTTCCTGATGGTGCAGTTCATGCGGAACCTGCCCAGGGAGCTCGACGAGGCGGCCCGGCTCGACGGCTGCGGGCACTTCCGGATCTACTGGTCGATCGTGCTGCCGCTGTCCCGGCCCGCGCTCATCACCAGTGCGATCTTCACCTTCATCAACGCCTGGAACGACTTCATGGGCCCGCTGATCTATCTGAACGACCCCGAGAAGTACACCGTCTCGCTCGGTCTGAAGATGTTCGTGGACCAGGACGCCGTGGCCAACTACGGCGGCATGATCGCGATGTCGCTGGTGGCCCTGCTGCCGGTGCTCGCCTTCTTCCTCGCCTTCCAGCGCTATCTGATCGACGGTATGGCCACGTCCGGCCTGAAGGGCTGAGGTGAACCGATCATGGACCGGGCCCGGGCGAAGGCCGCCAAGCCCCGCGGGGAGTCGCCGCTCGCCGAACGGTTCGCGCTGTTCGCCGAGTGTCTGCTCACCGGGGTGTGGATCGCGGTGGCCGCGCTGCCGCTGGTGACGTACCCCGCCGCGTTCGCCGCCGGGTCCCGGCACCTCCGCCGCCGGACCGCCCATGTGGGTGGGGGACTGCGCGAGTTCCTGGCGGACTTCCGGGCGGCGCTGCGCGGCGGGTGGCTCGTCGGGCTCGCCGGCTGGGCCGCACTCGCGGCGGTGTGGGTCGACGTCCAGGCCGTACGCGCCGGCATCCCGGGCGGGCCGCTGGTCGGCGCCGTCGGCGTCCTCGCGCTGATCGGCGCCGCCGTCACGATGCTGCGCGCGGCGGCGGTCTGGGAGCCCGGCGCCGCCTGGCGGGACCTGTTCGCGGCGGCCGGGCGCCGGACGGTGCTCGACCCCGCCGGGTCCTTCCTCGTCGTCGGCGGGCTGGCCGTGGTCGCCTGCTCCGCCTGGTTCACCGCCCCGCTGGCGGTCCCGGTCCTCGGGGCCGTCGTCGCGGCGGCCCTCGCCGTGGAGGAGCGGTACCGGCGCCGCCGCTGATTCAAGGCGGTGTCTCGCACCTGGTCGGCGCCCCCGGGGCGCCGCACCTCTCTCTGTCATGCCCCTGACCACCCCGCACGCAAGACTTCCCGTACGGAAAGGAAAGGCCATGTCCCCCATCGACCGCAGGTCCCTGCTCAAGGCGGCCGCCGTCGCCGGAGCCGCCGCGCAGTTCAGCTGGGCGCTAGGGAGTACGGCTGCCCAGGCGGCACCGACAGCCGAGGCCGCGGAGGCGGACCCGGTCACCCTGGACTGGCTGGAGGACGGTGGCCTCGGCGCCGCGCCCGGCTCCACGGTGGGTGTGCCCTGGCCCAAGGGCGCGTACGAGAAGGAGCAGTCGTTCTCCTTGAAGGACGAGGACGGCAAGGAGATCCCCGTCCAGTCCTGGCCCATCGGCTACTGGCCCGACGGCTCCCTGAAGTGGACCGCGCACGCGGTCGGTGCGGGCGCCGGCTCCGGCAAGCTCACCCTGACCGCGGGCACCCCCGCCGCCCCGGCGAAGAAGGTCACCGTCGACAAGCGCGGCGGCACCATCGACGTGTCGACCGGCGTCATCACCGCCAAGATCGGCAAGAGCGGCTCCACCCTCGTCAAGTCGGTGCTGCGCGGCTCCACCGAGGTCGCCCGCACCGGCCGCCTCGTCCTGCTGCGCCAGCCCGAGATCGAGGACGGCGACCAGGGCACGGTCAAGTACGAGCGCTTCGAGAGCGCCATCGACGAGGTCGAGGTCGAGCAGGAGGGCCCCGTCCGTGCCGTGGTCCGCATCGACGGCAAGCACCGCAAGGGCGGCCGCAGCTGGCTCCCCTTCTCGATCCGCCTCTACTTCTACGCGGGCGCCGAATCGTTCCGCATGATCCACACCATCACCCTCGACGGCACCCAGGAGCCCGGGAAGGCGAGCGGCGACTTCATCCGTGGTATCGGCGTCCGCTTCAAGGTCCCGATGCGCGATGCCGCGTACGACCGGCACATCCGCATCGGCGGCGAGGGCACCGGTCTGCTCCGCGAGGCCGTCAAGGGCGTCACCGGACTGCGCCGCGACCCCGGCTCGGCCGTACGCACCGCCCAGTTCGAGGGCAAGAAGCTGCCCGACCCGTCGACCTGGGACCAGCGGGTCACCACCCGCCTGCAGTACATCCCCGAATGGGGCGACTACACCCTCTCCCAGCTCTCCGCCGACGGCTTCTCGGTCCGCAAGCGGACGAAGAAGGGCCACGGCTGGATCCCGGCGGGCGGCGGCCGCCGGGCCAGCGGCCTCGGATACGTCGGCGGGGCGAGCGGCGGGTTCGCCGTCGGCCTCAGGGACTTCTGGGAGAAGTTCCCCGCGCAGCTCGACATCCGGGACGCCCACACCGACGAGGCCGAGGTCACCATGTGGCTGTGGTCTCCCGAGGCGCAGCCCATGGACCTGCGCTTCTACCACGACGGAATGGGCCAGGACACCTACCCCGAGCAGCTCGAGGGCCTCAACATCACCTACGAGGACTACGAGCCCGGCTTCGGCACCCCTTACGGCATCGCCCGCACCAGCGAACTCCTCTTCTGGGCCCATGAGTCGACGCCCGCCGCCGACGACATGGCCCGCCAGGTCGAGGCGGTCCGCACGCCCCCGCAGCTCGCCGCGCCTCCCCAGCAGCTCGTCAAGGCCGGTGTCTTCGGCAAGCTGTTCTCCCGGCCGGACCGCTCCACCGCCGCCAAGGCGAAGATCGAGGACCACCTCGACTTCCTCTTCACCTACTACAAGGACCAGGTGGAGATGCGCCGTTGGTACGGCTTCTGGGACTACGGCGACATCATGCACAGCTACGACCCGAGCCGCCACCAGTGGTGCTACGACGTCGGCGGCTACGCCTGGGACAACTCCGAGCTCTCGCCCGACCTGTGGCTGTGGTTCGCGTACATGCGCTCCGGCCGCGCCGACATCTTCCGCTTCGCGGAGTCCATGACCCGGCACACCGGCGAGGTCGACGTCTACCACCTCGGCAAGTGGGCCGGCCTCGGCACCCGCCACGGCGTCCAGCACTACGCCGACAGCGCCAAGCAGCAACGCATCGCCAACACCACCTACCGCCGCTACTACTACTTCCTCACCGCCGACGAACGCGTCGGCGACCTCATGCACGCCAACGTCGACTCCGACGAGACGTTCCTCGTCCTCGACCCCATCCGCAAGATCCGCACCGAGCCGTACACCCCCGACCGCAACGCCCTGTCGATCGGTTTCGGCACGGACTGGTCGGGACTGGTCTCCGCGTGGCTGACCGAGTGGGAGCGGCGCGGGCCGAAGTGGGAGAAGGCCAAGGCGCGCGTGCTGTCGACCATGGAGACCATCGCCGCCCAGCCCAACGGCTTCGTCCAGGGCACCGGGCTGTACGACCTGGACACCGGGAAGTTCGCGGTCGCGGAGAAGCCGGTCGTCGGGGTCTCGCACCTGTCGGCGATGTTCGGCCTGGTCGAGATGTGCGCCGAACTCATCGACCAGATCGACATGCCCGAGTTCAAGGAGGCGTGGCTGGACTACTGCCGTTACTTCAACGCCACGAAGGCCGAGCAGGCCGCCCGCTACGGTTCGAACTTCGGGACGCTGCTCCTCTTCCAGGGGCATTCGCGGCAGGACGCCTACGCGGCCGTGCAGTTGGGCGACGACAAGCTCGCCGCCCGCGCGTGGCGGCAGTTCTACAACAGCGCCGACACCTGGGACTACAAGGAGTCCACCGACTGGTCCACGAAGAAGGTCGAGGGGCCGACGGGACTCGTCCCCGGCAGCGAGGCCGCGTGGGTGTCCACCAACGCGACCGCGCTGTACGGGCTGGCGGCCATCCAGAACCTGGCGCTCGTCGGCGACAAGATGCCGTGACGCTCCGCTGAGGGGCCGGGGGGTTACGGGGCGCCTCGAAGGTGGGGAACTGCGGGTCCGCTGTGGCTGGGCGCGCAGTTCCCCGCGCCCCTGAGGGGGCGCTGGACCTCGGGCCTCTCAGGGGGCGCTGCCATCTCGGGAGCGTCAGGTCATCCTGCCGAGGGCGTCGCGCATCCGGCGGGCGTCGCGCAGGCGCTGCTCGTACGTGGCGCCCGCCGCCAGCAGCACCAGCCCGGCCAGGGCCGGAGGCGCCCAGCGGGGGAGGGCGTCGACCACCTGGGCGATGTACGGGGCCAGTTCGTGCAGGGCCACCAGCGTGAGGGTCGCGCCGCCGAGCAGGAGCGGGGCCTGGAGGCGGTGGCGGGCTCCGACGAAGGTGAGGGCCAGCGCCGCCGTGCCGAGCAGCAGGGGGCGCAGCCAGTGCGCGTCGCCCCAGGCCGCCGCGAGGCTCGGCAGGAGGGTGGCCGCGAGGCCCGGCCCGTACGCCGTCCAGGACGAGGCCGCGGGGTCACGACGGCGCCGGAGGAGGCCGACGGCCAGCGCCGGGACGGTCACCGGGAGCGTGTACGCCTCCGGGGACCCGACCTCCCAGGCCGCCAGCCGCACCCAACTGGCCAGCACCAGGAGCGCGGCGGCCGCGTAGCCGAGGTTGCGTCGCTCCGGGCGCACGGCGGTGCCCGCCGTGATGACGCCGCAGAGCGCGAGGGTCAGGGCCAGCATGGGCGCGTCGGTGAGGGAGAGGGCGACGGCCAGGAGGCCCGCCGCGGCGCCGGTCGCCTCGACCGGGACGGTCATGGGGGAGGGGTCGAGGCGCGCCGCGAGCAGCGCGGCGGTGGCCGGTACCACCAGGACCAGCAGGGCCGTGTGCTGCGGTTCCCAGCCGGCCGACGCGCCGATCGCGCAGGTCAGCGCGGTGCCGTGGACGAGCGCGGCGGGCGCGGTGAGCGGACCGAGGTCCGTGCGCCAGGCGGCCAGGGCGAACAGGACGGTCGAGGCGGCGAGCACCGTGAGCGTCGCGGACTCCGTCGAGAGCGCCGCCAGCGCCAGGGCCACCGAGGTGACGAGGGCCAGCAGCGTGGCCGTGAGCGCCGCCGGGTCCTGGAGACGCTTGCTAGCGGCCGGCCGGACGCGGGCCGCCACCATCAGCGCCGCCACCGCCATGGCTCCCTGGACCACCAGCCCCGCCGTGTACGGGAGTTCCAGCACCGCCGGGAACACCAGACCCGTCGCCCAGCCCAGCACGAGCGCGCCCACCAGGCCGGGGGTGCGCCACGTGGTCGTACGCCCAGCCAGGGCCAGCACCCCGGCGAGCACGGCCAGGACGAGGGGGACCGTCGCGGTGAGCGGCGGCCACGGGGCGCCCACCGTCACCGCGGCACGGGCGTCGTCGGGCGCGCCGGACCAGATCCGCTCGACCCAGCCGGCCGGGCCCAGCAAGGTGACGACGACCGTCGGGAGGGCGGCGAGGGCGGCGACGGCCTGGACCACCGCGGAGGAGAGGACGAGACCTCGCCGTACGGGACCGGGGAGAGGGGTCCGGACAACCGCCAGCAGGGCGACACCGCACAGCAGGTAGCCGGGGACCGTCCACACGTCCGGCAGCACGGACCGCAGGACCCCGCCGAGCGCCGCGACCGTCAGCAGACCGCCGGTCAGGGCCGTACCGAGCGCCAGGCCCGCCTTCGGCGCGAACCGGGCGACGGCCAGGGCGGTCGCGGCGGCGAGGGCGAGGAGCGCCGCCGCACGGGCGGCGGCGCCCGGGCCCGCGGCGGCCCACGAGAGCCACCCGGCCGCCAGAACACCCCAGGCGCCCCAGCCGAACGCGCCCACCAGGGCGACGATCCGGACGGGCGTCATCCGCGCCAGGAGCGCGACCACGCTGTCCGCCGCGGCCGTCACCAGCACCACGGCCGTGACCGTCTCCACACCCGCGCCCAGCGCCGACACCCAGAGCAGGAGCGGCAGTTGCGCGGCGACCAGGGCGAAGGGCAACGGCAGACGGAGGGCGGCGCGCACAGCCCCCGCCCTCGCGCCCGCCGAGGGGCGGTCCTTTGCGTCACCGGCGGTCGCACGGTCCCGCGAGCCGTCGACGGCCGGCGGGGCCACCTCGCCCACGGCCAGGCCGTACGCCGCCCAGGTCGCCGCCAGCACCGCTGAGGCGGCCGCCGCGAACCCCGTGCCGCCGGTACCCGGGAGAACGACCTCGTGCAGGGCGTACGCGTCGAGCACCGTCAGGGCCATGCCGAGGCCGGCCACCGCCTCGGCGGTCGAGCGCAGCCCCCGCCGCAGGAGCCCCACGGGCGTGGCGAGGGCGGCGAGGGTCACCCCACCGAGGACCAGCGAACGGCCGGCGATCCCCATGTGCCCCCAGCTGACCAGAGTGAACGCGATCGCCGCGACGGTCAGCAGGACGCCGCCGAGGACCAGCAGCACATTCTGGACACCGGGCGCCGTCGCCTCGGGACCCCGGGCCGGCGGACGCGCGGACGGATGGGACGGCACGGCGGCCTGGGCGTACAGCGCGTTGACCAGCCAGGCGCGGCGGGTCAGCAGAACGGCGCGGCGGGCGTCGAGCTGCCGCAGCTCGGTGTCGAGGAGGCGCAACTCCTCGGCCGGGGACGGAAAATGCGTCATGTTCCGCAGTGTGGTCCCGGTCACGCCGCGACGGCATGAGCGCACATACTCAGGACGGTACTCAGATCCAGCCACCATGGGCCCCGTACGAGTCCCGCCGACGGGCACAATCCGAGCATGGACTGGTGCCACTACCGCTTCCGCAGCCTCTGGGCCCTGCCCGCGCCGCCCTCCGCCGTGTACGACGCGCTCCAGCGGGCCGAAGACTATCCGCGCTGGTGGCCCCAGGTGCGCGAGGTGACCCCGGCCGACGACACCAGCGGCACCCTCCGCATCCGCTCGGTCCTGCCGTACGACCTCGTCATCACCGCGCGCGAGGTACGGCGTGATCCGGCCAACGGGATCCTGGAGATCGAGATGAGCGGGGACCTCGACGGCTGGGCCCGCTGGACCCTCACCGCCGACGGGACCGGCACCCTCGCCCGCTACGACCAGGAGGTCGACGTCACCAAGCCCTTGATGAGACGGCTCGCCGTGCCCGGCCGGCCCCTGTTCCGCGCCAACCACGCGCTGATGATGCGGGCCGGACGCCGAGGGCTCGCCGCGTACCTCATGGCCGACGGGTAAGCGGTTTGAACCAGAGCCGTCAGGACCTGTATTGTTCAGTCCGTTCCCGGGCGATTAGCTCAGTGGGAGAGCGCTTCGTTCACACCGAAGAGGTCACTGGTTCGAACCCAGTATCGCCCACCGCCTGGTGATGCAGGCCCCATCCCTACCGCAGGGACGGGGCCTGTCGTCGTCCTACAAGGCTGTAGTCATCCGCCCCTAGGCGTCGCGCCGTTGTCGGGTCTGGGGCTGTCCCCGCCGGTGCCCTGCTTGCCCTCGCTCTCCGGTCCGTGAGCGCGTACCACGACAGGGTGCGGGGGTGCGTGGTCGGTCCACCGGCTGCCGCTGTTCCTACGGCCGATACTTCGCGGAGAACCGCTGGTACTGCTTCCTATGGTCCGACCACTTCGGGAATCCGACCCTCTGAAGATCTCCACAGGCGCGGTCCCACGCGACACTCATTCTCGTGTCGGTCCTGCTGAATCCCCTTGCTTCTCCGCCTCTGAGTCTGTCGTGAGACGCCTTGGCGTAATGCTTGATGGCATCCAGGAGGATGGGAATTCTTTTGTCGAGGTTCTTTTCTGCCAAGGCTCGAGCATGAGTCAGATAGCCTCGAGCCTCGCCATTGATGGCGCCGCTGCCGGCTACTTCGATGCGTTCGAGAAACCATTCCCTGGGTAGGTCCTCTTCCTTGGTGTTCGTGACCAAAAGATAGGGGGCGTAGCTGGGGATCAGGGGCGAGTCCAGGACGATCCGAAGTACCTGCACTGCCTCTTCTCGAGAGCTCGGGCTGGTGCTTGCCCCCCTGTTTCTGCGGTCCAGTAGCGCTTCGGCATAGAGCTCGCCGGTTCTGCTGTTCGGATTCTCAAGGTCTACCGAGAATTGCCAGGAGTGCTTCAAGAGCGCAAGCGCTTTGGCGGGCAGCTGGTAGTGCAGAGGACCGGCGACGAGGCTGCCGTACTGTTTGCTGAAGCGTTCGACCTGCTCTGCTTCGGGCGTCAGGGCGCGATACCATTCAAGGGCTTCGCTGAGCTTCTTGTAAAGAAGTTCACCCCGATCGATATTCTCGCCCTCAAACTCTCTGATCCCCCATTCCTGGAGTGCGTCCCTGCTCCAGCTGAAGAGGTCCACGTAGAATCCGGCCTCACGCCATTCGGCGTGCACGGTCGATGCCATCAGGGTCACGGCCTCACAAGCCGCATCGAAGTCGAACTCGTCGACCATTTTCAAGCGGCGAACACGGTTGCGCACTCGATAGTAGGTGACTCTATCGTGATTGGGGCATTCGGGAAGGCTCTCCGAGATGGAGAGGAGCTTGTCATTGGCGCGGAGCAATGCCAGCCCTGTCTCGGGATCAGCTGCCAGGTCTGAAAGCACCTGAGCCCATGCGGCATGATGCCAGTAGTCAGTAGGCGCTTGACTGTGCAGAATCCTGTCAAGGTTCTCGACTTCAGAAAGAGCACGTCTGATTGATGTGAGCAGGATGTTGCGCAACCCATCCCGGTCGCTGATTCTGGATACATGGTCGACTTCCCTCACCGCCAATGCGACTTGACGAAGGACGTCGCCGTACTCGCGTCCGGATCTGAGATGTTTCACCAAATCGTTCACGCACTCCTGCAGTAAAGTGCGCCGCTTGATCCAGGACTTTTCCAGGACCACCTGCGCAATGTACTGGTGTCGTGCAGAGTGCCTGCCTTCACTGTTGCGGATCCATGGGTCGCGATTGGATCTGTCGTCCAGATCCGAGCCAGGGGCCAGGACTGTCAGCATCGTGTCCGGTAAAGTTCCCCCGGCCATGGAAGCCATGCAGATATGCATGTAGGCCTTGCGGTCCTCCTGCTCCAGATCCTCGAGCTCCTCGCGAAGCTTGGTCCACATTCCTTCGCCGTAGACAGCCTGGAGCAGTTTCACGATGAGAGGTGATGTCGAGTCGGCCAGGTGCTCCTCCTGAGTGTTTCTGTCGAGTTGCAGGAATTCGGGAAGATGAGGGTACTTCGCAGCCAGCTTCTCCGGAGCCATCCCCTTGGAGGTGGCAGTGCTGTGTGCCTTTTTGAGCAGCTGGGCCCACTGGTCCGCCTCCATGCGATTGATGGGTGCAAGGCTGATGCACTCGGGTCGCACTTTGTCCGCCAGGCGGTCAAGATCCCCGCGGCGCCCTTCCACGAGCACGATCACGCGGTCCGTGCGGTCGTGTTGACGAACCCTCAGCGCTCGGACGAGCCGCTGCTCGGCATCGTCATCTCCGTACGGCGGAAGGGAATAGACAACGACTACCGTCGGCGACGAATCTGATGGACGGCCACCCATGAGGGTGACCACGCGCTCCCGATATTCCTCGAGTTGGCCGACGTCGAATCCCAGCTCGATTCTTTCCCAGCGGAGAAAGATGTGCGTCTCCAGTGAGCGGGCGGCCAGCAGATTGATGTACGAGGTCTTCCCGTCGCCGCGGTCGCCGTACAGAAAAACCGTTCGACCGGATTGAGAGGCGAGCCATGACAGGGAATCCGCGATTCCCAGTTCCTCGCCATCGTGCATGACACGGCGATCAGCCGCCCCGCCGGCATGGCAGATGTCAGGTGTGAGCACACTTCCATCGAGAAGCGCCTCCAGTTCAGGGATTCCCTCGGCCCTTGGCTCGATGAGCCGGAACGGCCAAGGTGTTCCCTCGGGGAGAGCTTTCCTCTTGGCTGCGCAGAGTCTGGATCTCCGATCGTCCTCGGAGAGCGCAATGAGCTCCTTCGCAAGGGCGATCCGCAGCTCTTGGATTCGGGTGGTGACTGTCGTCCCGTTTGGTGTCCCAGGTAGCCCTGCTCTCTTTGCGAGATTATCCCTGATAGCGCTGTATTTCTGCTTCCCTACGCCGTCGAGGTACAGCGGTTCGATGTCGGAGTGGGGTTCTCCGCCGGCCAGGTTGAAGAGCCAGTAACCAGCTTCCTGCATGAGCATGCGGGGAGTGAGGCTTCCTTCGAGGCGACAGATCGCTTGGCGGATGGCTGTCTCGAAGGCCTGAGCCTTGTCCTGCTGCCACTCCTCCGGGCAGATCTTGCTGATTATTTCCGCCAGGCTGTTGACCTCAAGGATCTTCGATTTTCCGTCGCGAGTGAATCCGCGACCGAGTGGTCGCCTCGCTACGGCATCAAGATGCCCTGCAATTTCGTTCGAGTCGTAGGTCACTCGAGATCCCCCTCGCTGTGTTTTCGACTCCGTGTGCTCGAAGAAGTCCGGCAGGGATCTCCTGGCGCGGACGGAGTGCATGGTATCGGGTTGCGCGCAAGCGTGTGGGTCGCTCGGATTCGGAGTATTCGATCGGCGGGCCGGCAAATCAAAAGAACCGCCTCGTCATCTCCAGTCGAGTCGGCAAATATTCTCCTCAATGACTTGCAGCCAGACTTCCAGCCAGTGGGAAACCCGGTATTCGGCTGCAAGTCGGGCTGCAAGTCATTGAGTCCCTCTGCGGCGATTCCTAGCTTTGTTCCAGTGCGGGAGAGCCCCCTGTCTTGAGAAGTGAGCTCTTCTGCTTCATCGCTTGTTTCCGCTCGACGAAAGAGGAACCCACCCATGCCTCGAGACAGGTATACCTCGCGTGTTCACCGCTCCGAGCGTGCGCACATTGCGCAGGAGGAAAAGGAGGTGATCGACATCGCGCCGGTCATGAACGTGGACAAGGTACGCCGATCCCTGCGCCTGGCGCGGAAGCGCAAGGATGCTCACGGCTCCATCTACCCGACGTAACGGGTCGTCGAATGGCTTGGGTCTCGACGGACTCTCTCTCGTGACCTGCATCTTGGCGACGTAGCGGATGTGCCGCCCCCTCGCGGAAGAGAACCGGTCCGACAGAAGTCGGGCCGGTTCTTCGTTGTGCCGCTGCTTCTCTGCTGTGCCGTCGGCACCGGGGTGCCCTCGGCCCGTGGTTCCGCCGCTCACGCCGCCGCGGCCAGCCCCGGGCGCAAGGGCCACGCCGGGTCCACCGCCTCCTCCGAACCGCTGCGCGCGAACCACGCCTGCAGGCCGCGGGCCTGCGCCGCGTGCCACACGGCCTGGAGCGTGTGCAGTTCGGCGGGGGAGAGGCGGGCCAGCCTCGTGGCGAAACGGTGCCCCACCGCCCGTACGACGTCCATCGCCGCCTGCGCGTCGGCCGCCGCGTCGTGCGCGCCGTCCAGCACGACCTCGTAGTGCGCGCAGAGATCGGTCAGGGTGCGGCGGCCTTTGCGGTAGCGGTCCAGGTGCTTGTCCAGGACCCGGGGATCGAGCACCCGCAGCGGCGTCGTCTCGAACCACTGGTCGAGCGACGAGGCGCGATGACGCCTCAACTCCCGGTCCAGCAGCGTCAGATCGAACGGCGCGTTCATCACCACCAGCGGGCGGCCGCGCGACGCCTGCTCGGCCAGCACCCTGGCTATCTCCTCCATCACCGGCGACGGCCAGCGCCCCTCGCGCTGCAACCGTTCGTCCGTCAGCCCGTGCACCGCCGTAGCCCCGGCCGGCACCGGCACCCCCGGATTCACCAGCCACCGGGTCACCCGGGGGCGGGTGCCTGGCGCGTCCTGGACGACGACGGCGGCCGACACGATCCGGTCGGTCTCGACGTCCACACCCGTGGTCTCCGTGTCGAACGCCGCCAAGGGCCCCTCGTACCAACACGTCATGCGTACTCAACTCCTCTTTCACCCGGAGCAGCTGACGCCCCGTCTTCTGCCCGTTTGGTGATACCCGGGCTGTTTGCGCCGTACGCCGGAAGGAGACAACAGAAGTACGGGTCTGCGCAGTTCAGGGGCTCGGCACGGGGAAGGACCTGTAGGGGAAGGCTGTTGGTCATGGCCATAGCGCAGCCCGAGCGGGGCGGGCTGCTGCCCGAGCACGCGGAGTCACACCGCGGCTCCCTCGCCACCACCGCCTGCATGGAGACACTGCAGGTGGGTTATCTGCACGCGGTGGCCGCCGCGGCCGGCTGCTCCCTGTCCCAGCCCTTTCCGGACAACGGCATCGACTGGCACGTCAGCCACGGCTCACCCGGCCACACGGTCGACGACGAGGTCACCATCAAGGTGCAGCTCAAGGCCACCTACCAGGTCGCCCCCCAACCCTCCGGACGCACCTTCTCCTTCACGCTCGACAACGACCACCTGGCGAAGCTCGCCCGCACACCCGTCACGGTGCACAAGATCCTCGTCGTGATGATCGTCCCGAGATCGCGGGAGCAGTGGCTGAGGGCCGGCCACGACCGCCTCGACCTGCGGCACTGCTGCTACTGGATCAACCTCGCCGGACACCCGATCACCGGGCGGCACCGCACGACCGTGCGCATACCGACCTCGCGCATCTTCGACGACCGAGCGCTCTGCGAGATCATGACGCGGGTCGGAACGGGAGGCAGACCGTGACCCACGGGCCCATCGACCAGCCCCTACGCCCCGTACGTCACCGTGACC
>NZ_LIQX01000980.1 GCF_001418475.1 Streptomyces ossamyceticus
GCGAGGGACGAGCCGGTACGGCTCGCCCGTCCGTCCGCCCGTACCGGCTCGTCCCTCGCTCGCTCAGGCCACCGTGGACTCGGAGGAGCCGTAGCCGTCGACGTCGCTCAGATGCTCCACGAACGCGGCGGCCCGTTCCTCGGCCTCCAGTTCGGCGGCGCGTAGGGCGTCGTCGTCCAGGAGGTGGTCGTCGGAGGACTCGGTCATGGCGCGGTCGGTGAAGACGAGGGGGCGTTCCGTCTCGGTGATCAGGTGTTTGACGACCTGGACGTTGCCGTTGACGTCCCAGACCGCGATGCCCGGGGTGAGGGTCGGGATGATCTCCACCGCCCAGCGGGGGAGGCCCAGGACGCGGCCCGTGGCACGGGCCTCGTCCGCCTTCTGGGCGTAGATCGTCCTCGTCGACGCCATCTTGAGGATGGCGGCCGCCTCCTTCGCCGCCGCTCCGTCGATGACGTCGGAGAGATGGTGGACGACCGCGACGAACGACAGACCGAGCCGTCGGCCGAACTTCAGCAGACGCTGGAACAGCTGGGCCACGAAAGGGCTGTTGATGATGTGCCAGGCCTCCTCGACCAGGAAGATGCGCTTCTTCCGGTCGGGGCGGATCCAGGTGTGCTCCAGCCAGACACCGACGATCGCCATGAGGATGGGCATGGCGATGGAGTTGCGGTCGATGTGCGACAGGTCGAAGACGATGAGCGGGGCGTCGAGATCGATGCCCACCGTCGTCGGGCCGTCGAACATGCCCCGCAGGTCACCGTCGACGAGGCGGTCCAGGACCAGGGCCACGTCCAGGCCCCACGCCCGTACGTCGTCTATGGCGACGTTCATCGCCTCCGCGGACTCCGGCTCGGGGTGGCGGAGCTGCTCGACGATGTCGGTGAGGACCGGCTGGCGTTCGACGATGGTCTCGTTGACGTAGGCGTGCGCGACCTTCAGGGCGAAGCCGGAACGCTCGTCCAAGCCGTGGCCCATGGCCACCTCGATGATCGTCCGGAGCAGCGCGAGCTGGCCCGTGGTCGTGATCGACGGGTCGAGGGGGTTGAGGCGGATCCCGTGGTCGAGGGCGGCCGTCGGGTCCAGGCGGATGGGAGTTATCCCCAGCTCCTGCGCGATGAGGTTCCACTCGCCGACGCCGTCCTCGCCCTGGGCGTCGAGGACGACGACCTGGCGGTCGCGGAAGCGCAGCTGGCGCAGGACGTACGTCTTCTCCAGTGCCGACTTGCCGTTGCCGGACTCGCCGAGGACGAGCCAGTGCGGGGCGGGCAGCTGCTGGCCGTAGAGCTGGAAGGGGTCGTAGATGTAGCCCTTGCCGGAGTAGACCTCACGGCCGATGATCACGCCCGAGTCGCCGAGGCCGGGAGCGGCGGTCGGGAGGTAGACCGCCTGGGCCTGGCCGGTGGACGTGCGCACGGGGAGGCGGGTCGTCTCGACCTTGCCGAAGAGGAAGGACGTGAAGGCGTCGGTGAGGACGGACAGCGGGTCCCGCATCAGTGACGTACCTCCAGTTCCGGTCCTCGCCCGGGTGGTGACCCCTGCTGGTCCGAATGATCCCGCATCGCGGTGGCCCTACCTTCGGATTCCGGTGGCGAACGGGAGGGTGTTGACGAAGGACCGGTGGTGCTCACGGTCGCACCACTCCAGCTTCAGGTACGACTTTCCGGCGGAGGCCCTTATGGTCCGCTTGTCGCGGGCGAGGGCTTCGGGGGAGCGGGACGAGACGGTGATGTAGCCGACGAGGTTGACGCCGGCGGCGCCGCTGGCCAGGTCCTCGCCGCGCTGGTCGAGGCGGGAGTGGGAGGCCACGTCGCGGGGGTCGACCGTGCGGTTCATCTTGGCGGCGCGGGACGCCTCCGCCTCGTCGTTGGTCTTCTCGGTGAGCATGCGCTCGATGGCGACCTCGGTCGGCTCCAGGTCCATGGTGACGGCGACCGTGCGGATCACGTCGGGGGTGTGGACGAGGAGCGGCGCGAGGAAGTTCACGCCGACCGGGGTCATCGGCCACTCCTTCACCCAGGCGGTGGCGTGGCACCAGGGGGCGCGGGTGGACGACTCGCGGGTCTTGGCCTGGAGGAAGTCCGGTTCCGTCGCGTCCAGTTCGGCCGGCCAGGCATTGCGCTTGGTCATGGCCTGGATGTGGTCGATCGGGTGGTCCGGGTCGTACATGGAGTGGATCAGGGAGGCGAGGCGGCCCTGGCCGAGCGGCTGCCGGACGCGGATGTCGGCCTCCTGGAGGCGCGAGCAGATGTCCGTCAGCTCACGGGCCATGACGACGGCGAGGCCGGCGTCCTTGTCGAGCTTCCGGCCCTGGGGGCGGGCGGCGCGGGCCATGGCGTGCGCCTCGGCGGCCAGTTCGCGGGTGTAGTGCATGCAGGCGACCAGGTACGCGCGGTGCTGCTCGCTGCTCGTGGACACCATGGACTGGAGCTGGTCGTACGACTGTCGCAGCCAGCCCGGGGAACGCTCGTCGCCGCGCTGGGCGACGTCCTTGGCGTGGGCGTCCGGGTCCGCGGGCAGGGTGCGCGCGAGCATCTGGAGGCGGGTGACGAAGCCGTCGCCGTTGGCCACGTGCTTGAGGAGGGTGCCGAAGCGGTCGACGAGGGCC
>NZ_LIQX01000981.1 GCF_001418475.1 Streptomyces ossamyceticus
CACCTACGCCCCCGTCCGAGTCACCCCGCTCCCGTGACATCGCGATCGTCGGTGCCGCCGTCCGCCTCCCCACCGCGCACACCCTGGCCGACTTCGCCGACCTCCTCCGCCGAGGGCGCGACACCGTGGGCCCCCTGCCCGACGGTCGCTGGAGCCGGCCGCCGCACGGGCCCGTCCCGTATGCCTCGTTCCTGGAGGCCGTGGACCAGTTCGATCCGGGCCCCTTCCGGATCTCGCCCCGAGAAGCCCCGCTGATCGACCCGCAGGCGAGGATCGTGTACGAGACGATCTGGCAGGCCCTGGAGGACGGGGGACGAGCCGGCGAGCGGGCCGCGGACAGCAGGACCGGTCTGTGGATCGCGTACAGCCACGACCACTACCACGAGGAGCGGGCCCGCCACGGCGTCCCCGACGGCCGGGGACTCGGGCTCGAGGCGATGATCCCGAACCGCCTGTCGTACCTGATGGACTGGCACGGCCCGAGCGGCCTCGTCAACACCCTCTGCTCGTCGTCGCTGGTGGCCCTGCACACCGCCCTCCAGCACCTGCGCGCCGGCGACATCGACACGGCCGTGATCGGCGCGGTGCACGCCGGCCTCAGCCCCGAGTACTTCCGCTCGATGGGCGATCTGATGGCCCTGTCGCCGAGGCACCGCTGCCGGGCCTTCGACAGCACCGCCGACGGCTTCGTGCCGGGGGAGGGCGCCGTCGCGGTCGTCCTGCGCCGCCACGACGACGCCCGACGGGACGGCGACCCGGTCCGGGGCCTGGTCAAGGGTGCGGCCGTGAACCACGGCGGCCGCACCACCCGTTACTCGGCGCCGAGCCCCCGAGGGCAACGCGACGTCATCGCGGAGGCCCTGCGGGACGCGGGTGTCGCCCCGGACACGATCGGCCTCCTCGAGGCGCACGGCACGGGGACGGGCATCGGCGACCCGATCGAGATCGACGGACTGACCCGGGCCTGGCGTGAGCACACCGACCGCGCCCAGTTCTGCGCGATCGGCTCGCTGAAGTCCAACGTCGGTCACCTGGAGCCGGCGGCGGGCCTCGCGGGCCTGGTGAAGGCCCTCCTCGCGATGGAGCACGAGGTGATCTGGCCGACCCTGCACGTCACGCGCCCCAACGACCGGATCCGCTTCGAGGACACCCCCTTCTACCTCGCCGACCGGGCGCGGCCCTGGCCGCGC
>NZ_LIQX01000982.1 GCF_001418475.1 Streptomyces ossamyceticus
GGGGCCGGTCGAGCGGGTGCCGAACGGCTGCCGTGCGGGGGCGGGGTCAGGCGGGCACCCGCAGCGAGGACCGGCCGGCCCGCCAGGCGTCGAGGAAGCGGTCGGCGAGAACGTCCTCCAGATGGTTCGTGGCGTCCACGCCGAACGCCACGTCGGCGTCCAGCCGAGGCTCCTCCGTGAGCAGCCCGGCGACGACCTCGTGCCGTACGACCTGCTCGTGGACGGCGTCGGCCTCGACGTGCTCGGTGTAGAAGTGCTCGGCGGCGGCCCCGGCCCCCGTCCGACGCATCGCCTTCGCGAGCCGCCGGGAGGCGGGGGAGGAGGTGATCTCGACGGCCGCGAAGTGACCGACGAGGGCGCCGCGCAGGGACCGGTGCAGCCCGAAGAGGGACATCAGGTTCACGAGGGCGAGGGTCTCGGCGCGGGCCACGTCCACGTAGCGGCCGTAGGACGGGTCGAGCCCCAGGTCCGTCATCAGGTCGGCGAAGAGACGGGCGTGGACCCGGTCGGCCCGGCCGCCCCCGAACTCGTCGAACTCCACGGCGGCCATCCCGGCCTTCGCCCGCCCCCACAGCCGGGGCAGCACCCAGGCGTGCGGGTCGGCCTCCTTCAGGTGGTAGAGGGAGCGCTGGGCGGCGTACTCCCGCAGCTGCCACAGCTCGCCCTCGTCCGCGAGGAACCGGCTGACGCCGGTGCCGTCCGCGGGGTTCACGGGTTCCACCAGCAGCTCGTCCAGCGCCTCGTCGGCGCGTTCGTGGCGGGTCGCGACGGCCCGCAGGGCCTCCAGGAACGGCCGCTCCAGCGAAGCCCGGAAGCGCAGCAGCTCCGGGTCCCATTCGCGGTCGTCGGCGACGCCCGCGAATCCGCGGTAGTGCAGCTCGTAGCAGAGATACAGCGCGAGCTGAAGGTCCTCGCCGAACGGGTCGGCCCCCGCGACCTCACGCCGGTCGGGAGGCGGCCCGCCCTCTCGCAGGCACTCCACGAGGGCATCCGAGATGCCGCCCCTCCCCGCGGGCAGCGACGGTTCCTCCGACCGGACATCCATGCGCGCCGGGTACCCCGGGACACGTCATTAGTCACCCGAGGATCGGACGCCCCGCACGGCACCCCCGCACGAGACCGGGGGCGGGGGCCGAGGGGCCGTGTGGGCC
>NZ_LIQX01000983.1 GCF_001418475.1 Streptomyces ossamyceticus
CCGCCTCCGTACTGAACCCGTCGCTGGACTCCTGGGACCAGGCCCCCGCCGCCTCCGCCCTCGAAGCCCTCGTCACCCGGGCCCTCGCCGCCGAGACCGGCGCCGCCGACGCCCTCGTCACCACCGGCGGCACCGAGTCCAACCAACTCGCCGTCCTCCTCGCCCGCGAGGCCCACACCGGAGTACGGCTCGTCTGCGGAGCGGGCGCCCACCACTCCCTGCCCCGCGCCGCCTGGCTCCTCGGCCTGCCCGAACCCGTCATCGTCCCCACCCCGGCCGGCACCCTCGACCCCGCCGCCCTCGACGACACGCTCACCCGGCTCCAGGGGCCCCTCCTCGTCGCCGCCACCGCGGGCACCACCGACGCCGGACTCATCGACCCGCTGCCCGACATCGCCGACCTGTGCGCGGCCCACGGCGCCCGCCTCCACATCGACGCCGCCTACGGCGGAGGGCTCCTCTTCAGCGCCCGCCACCGCCCCCGGCTCACCGCCCTGGACCGCGCCCACACCGTCACCCTCGACCTGCACAAACTCGGCTGGCAGCCCGTCGCCGCCGGACTCCTCACCGTCCGCGACGAAGCCGACCTCGCCGCACTCGGCCACCGCGCCGACTACCTCAACGCCGACGACGACACCGAAGCCGGCCTCCCCGACCTCCTCGGCCGCTCCCTGCGCACCACCCGCCGCCCCGACATCCTCAAGATCGCGGCCACCCTCAAGACCCTCGGCCGCACGGGACTCGGCGCCCTCGTCGACCAGGTCTGCGACCTCGCCCACGAGTTCGCCGCACTCATCGACGCCCACCCCGGCTTCGAGCTGTACGACCGGCCCACCATCAGCACGGTCCTGTTCCGGCCCGCCCGCGCCAGCGACGACACCGTGGCCGCCATCCGGCGAAAACTCCTGCACGACGGCCGCGCCGTCCTCGGCCGCGCCGCCCTCGACGGCCGGCTCTGGCTCAAGACCACCCTGCTCAACCCTCGCACCCGGCCCGGCGACCTCACCGCCCTCCTCGCACTCGTGGAACGCGCCGACCCCGCCGCTGCCGCGGACCT
>NZ_LIQX01000984.1 GCF_001418475.1 Streptomyces ossamyceticus
GCCGACGGCAATCTGCCGGGCGGCGAGGCCGTCGCCCGCCAGTTCGTCCACGGCAAGCGGTTCTTCATCGAGAACTTCGGCATCGAGACCAAGGGCGTCTGGCTGCCGGACTCCTTCGGCTACAACGCCGCCTACCCGCAGCTCGCCAAGCTCGCCGGCAACGAGTGGTTCCTCACCCAGAAGATCTCCTGGAACCAGACCAACAGGTTCCCCCACCACACCTTCTGGTGGGAGGGCATCGACGGCACCCGCATCTTCACCCACTTCCCGCCCATCGACACCTACAACGCCCGCTTCAGCGGCGAGGAGATGGACCGCGCCGTCCGCAACTACCAGGAGAAGGGCGCCGGCACCCGCTCCCTCGCCCCCTTCGGCTGGGGCGACGGCGGTGGCGGCCCCACCCGCGAGATCATGGAGCGCGCCCGGCGCCTCGCCGACCTGGAGGGCTCACCGAAGGTCGTCGTCGAACACCCCGACGAGTTCTTCGCCAAGGCCCGCGCCGAGTACGAGGACGCCCCCGTCTGGCACGGCGAGCTGTACCTCGAACTCCACCGCGCCACCTACACCTCGCAGGCCCGCACCAAGCAGGGCAACCGCCGCAGCGAGCACAAGCTCCGCGAGGCCGAACTGTGGGCCACGACGGCCGCGCTCCACGCGCCCGGCTACGCCTACCCGTACGAGAAGCTCGACCGCCTGTGGAAGACGGTCCTCCTCCACCAGTTCCACGACATCCTGCCCGGCTCCTCGATCGCCTGGGTGCACCGCGAGGCCGAGGCGGAGTACGCGCGGGTCGCCAAGGAGCTGGAGGAGCTGACCGCGGAGGCGGTCACGGCGCTCGGCGCCGGGGACGCGCGGGTCTTCAACACCGGCCCGCGGGACCGGGCCGAGGTCGTCCGCACCTCCGAGGGCGCCCCCGTGTACGTGGAGGTCCCCGCGAACGGCAGCGCGCCCCTCGCCGCCGCCGAGCCCCCGCACCCCGTCACCGTCGACGGCCTCACCCTCGACAACGGCCTGGTCCGGGTGGTGGTCGCCGAGGACGGCACCCTGGCCTCCGTGCTCGACCTGGTCGCCGGCCGCGAGGTCCTCGGCGACCAGGGCAACCTGCTCCGCCTGCACACCGACCTCCCCAACTACTGGGACGCCTGGGACGTAGACAAGCACTACAGGAACCGCTACACCC
>NZ_LIQX01000985.1 GCF_001418475.1 Streptomyces ossamyceticus
GCCCCCGAGCCCACCGGCGCCCGCCTCGGGACCACCGGGCACCCCGCTCCACACGCCGTCGCCCGGCACACCCTCACCCCGCACGTCCTCGTGCCGCACACCCTCACCCCGCAGACCCTCGCGCCGCACGGTCACCGCCCCCCGAACGCGTAGCCGCCCCGCCGCATGAGCAGCAGGAACACCGGCACCCCGACCACGGCGGTGATCACCCCGACGGGCAGTTCGGCGGGCGCCAGCAGCAGCCGGGACAGCACATCGGCCCAGACGAGCAGCACGGCCCCGACGAGCGGCGCGACGGCCAGTACCCGCCGGTGATCCGCCCCGACCACCATCCGCACCACGTGCGGCACCATCAGCCCGACGAACCCGACGGCCCCGCTCACCGCCACCACGGTCCCCGTGACGGCGGCGGTGACCACGAACAGCTCCCGCCGCAGCCGCTCCGGCCGCACCCCGAGCGCGGCGGAGGTCTCGTCGCCCATGGCGAGCGCGTTCAGCGCCTCGGCACGCGCACGCAACCAGACCCACCCGGCGACGACGGTGACCGCGGCGATCGGCACCTGCGCCCAGGTCGCCCCGCCGAGACTCCCCAGCAGCCACATCATCGCCGCGCGGGCGGCCTCGCCACGGGCGGCCCCGAACACCATGACCGTGGTGACGGCCTCGAACCCGTACGCCAGCGCCGTCCCCGTCAGCACCAGCCGCAAGGGCGTGAGCCCGACCCCCGACCGGGCCACCCCGTACACCAGCGCCATCGCCACCAGCGCCGACCCGAACGCCGACACCGACAGCGCCCACACCCCGAGCCCCGCGAACGCCCCCAGCAGGATCACCGCGTTGGCCCCCACGGCGGCCCCGGAGGAGATGCCCAGCACGAACGGATCGGCCAGCGCGTTCCGCACCATGGCCTGCACGGCGACCCCGACCGCCGCGAGCCCCGCCCCGACGACGGCCCCCAGCACCACGCGCGGCAGCCGTATCTCCCAGACGATCGTGTACGCGGCGCCGTCCGCGGCCCGGACACTCCCCCCGGTCCCCCCGGCCCACAGAAACCGCACCACGTCCGCC
>NZ_LIQX01000986.1 GCF_001418475.1 Streptomyces ossamyceticus
CCCCGAACCCCCCGCCCCCCGTGAGCGCGCGTCCATGTTCCGGTCCCTGCGGGTGCGGAACTACCGGCTGTTCTTCGTCGGGCAGGTGGTCTCGAACATCGGCACCTGGATGCAGCGGATCGCGCAGGACTGGCTGGTGCTGAGCCTGACCGGGTCGTCGACCGCGGTCGGGGTGACGATGGCCCTGCAGTTCCTGCCGATGCTGCTGTTCGGGCTGTACGGCGGCGTCCTGGTCGACCGGTTCCCGAAGCGGCGGCTGCTGTTCCTGACCCAGACGGCGATGGCCGTGACGGGGCTCGCGCTCGCCGCGCTGACCCTCTCCCACCAGGTCCAGGTGTGGCACGTGTACGTGGCCGCCTTCGCCGTCGGTATGGCGACCGTCGTCGACAACCCGGCCCGGCAGTCGTTCGTGTCCGAGATGGTCGGTCCCGGCCAGTTGCAGAACGCGGTCAGCCTCAACTCCGCGAACTTCCAGTCGGCCCGGCTGGTCGGCCCCGCCGTCGCGGGCGTCCTGATCACCACCGTCGGCACCGGCTGGGCGTTCCTCTACAACGGCCTCTCCTTCATCGCCCCCATCGCCGGTCTGCTGCTGATGAGGACCCGTGAGCTGCACCCCACCCGCCGCGCGCCCCGCAAGAAGGGCCAGCTCCGCGAGGGCCTGCGCTATGTCGCCGGGCGCCCGGAGCTGCTGTGGCCGATCGTGCTGGTCGGCTTCATCGGGACCTTCGGCTTCAACTTCCCGGTCTGGCTGTCGGCGTACGCGGACGACGTGTTCCACACCGGCGCCGGCTCGTACAGTCTCTTCAACACCCTCATGGCGGTCGGCTCCGTCGCGGGCGCCCTCCTCGCGGCCCGGCGCGGCACGGCCCGGTTGCGGGTGCTGATCGCGGGCGCCCTCGCCTTCGGGCTGCTGGAGATCGTGGCCGCGCTGGCACCGACGTACTGGATCTTCGCGCTGTTCATGGTCCCGCTGGGGATGTTCGGCCTCACGGTGAACGTCACCACCAACACGGCCATCCAGATGGCCACCGACCCCGTCATGCGCGGCCGGGTCATGGCCCTCTACATGATGGTCTTCCTCGGCGGGACACCGCTGGGCGCGCCGATCGCCGGCTGGGTCACCGACGCGTACGGTCCCCGGATCGGCTTCGTCGCCGGCGGTGTCGTCTCCACGGTCGCCGCCGTCACGGTGGGCCTGGTGCTCATCAGGTCCGGCGGGATGCGGCTGTCGGTGGGCTGGCAGGGCCGGCAGCCGAGGCTGCGGTTCGTGCCGAAGCGGCCGGCGACGGAGAAGGAGCTGGTCCGGGCCTAGAGGTCCGGGAGCGCTCGCCAGGTGATCCTTTCCCTGGAAGGGTGACGGGCATGAGTGCCATGAGACTGTTCGCGGCGGTGCTGCCGCCGGACGACGCGGTGGACGAACTCGGTCTGGCCGTGGCCCGGTTGAAAGGGCTGGCCGGCGCCGACCGGCTGCGCTGGACCGAGCCGCCCGGCTGGCACTTCACGCTCGCCTTCTACGGCGAGGTCGACCCCTCGCTCGTGCCGGAGCTGACGGAACGGCTCGCGCGGGCCGCGCACCGCAGCGAGCCGTTCCCGCTGGCCGTGGCGGGTGGCGGACAGTTCGGTCACGGGCGGGCGCTGTGGGCGGGCGCCGAGGGCGATACGCGGACCCTGAGGCTGCTGGCCGACCGGGCGGAGGCGGCCGGGCGCAAGGCCGGCGTCGACATGGGGCAGCACCGCCGCTACACCCCGCATCTGACGGTGGCCCGCAGCCGGGAGGCGTTCGAGGTGCGGCCCTACGTCGAGACGCTGGCGGCGTTCGTCGGGCGCACCTGGACCGTCGCCGACCTGGCGCTGGTGCGGAGCCATCTGCCGACCTCGGGGGTGGCGGGGGAGCAGCCCCGGTACGAGGCCGTGGAGCGGTGGGAGCTGGGTCACTGACCGAAGGGCCCCTCGCAGGACAGCGGGGC
>NZ_LIQX01000987.1 GCF_001418475.1 Streptomyces ossamyceticus
GTGGGGGAGCGGTGGAGGTGTGGGGCTCGGTCATGGGGGTCTCCGCGTGCTGCCGTGAGGTCGACGGACGTCGGTCGCTGTTCTGCCGCGCCGCGGGCCGGCGGTGACGGTGCCGTACCTCTACCGTCCATGACGTCCCTCCGGATGTCTGTGCACCTTCCGTCGGAACGACAGATCGGCACAAGAGGTCGGAGCGACGGATCGGGCGAGAGAGCGGAGCGACACAACAGAACTGAAACCGATTCGGTTTCGGTAATGTAGGGGTCTCCCGGAGGCTCGGGAAGAGTTTTACTGAAAGTCATTCGGTAAAGTTCGGATGGCCCGGGTGCGAGGCGGTCCTTCCGCCCGCACCGGGGACAGACGCACGAAGAGGAGCCCATGTGCCCAGGCCGCGCACGCCTCTGCTGGACCGCCGACGCATCGGCGCCGCGGCGCTGAGACTCGCCGACGACCAAGGGACCCTCACCATCCCCGCCCTGGCCAGGGAACTCGGCGTGGCTCCCTCGGCGCTCTACCACCACGTCTCCGGCCGGGACGAGATCATCTCGCTCATGCGGGAGGAACTGGCCCTGGAGACCAGCCCCGACGCCTGGGACCCGGCCCAGCCCTGGGAGCAGGCGCTGGAGGACTGGGCCCGCTCCTACCGCACGGCCTTCGCCGGGCACGCCGGGGCGGTGCCGCTGCTCGCCGCCGCCCCGCTGGGCGAGCCCTTCCTGTACGCGATGTACGAGAAGGTCGCGGAACTCCTGCTGACCGCCGGCTTCGCCGCACACCAGGTCATGCCCCTGATCAACGCGATGGAGAGCTTCATCCTCGGCTCGGCCCTCGACCTCGTGGCCCCGCCGGTGCTGGTCGCCGACGTACCCCGGGAGACCGCCCCGCACCTCGCCACCGCACTCGATGACCTCCCGCACGACCACCGCCGCGCCGACCTCGCCTTCGACATCGGTCTCCGCGCCCTCATCACCGGTTTCCGGGCGCTCCTGCCCACGTGACCGGGAGGCGCGACCCCGCACAGCACGGCCCGCTCAGCCCCCACCCCCCTTGCCCACCTTCCAC
>NZ_LIQX01000988.1 GCF_001418475.1 Streptomyces ossamyceticus
CCGGGGCCGCGTGCCGGTGCTCGCCGGGGGCGAGGGTGCGGGCGGCTGCGGCTGGGATGAGGGCCGGGCTTTCCGGGGCTGTGCCGTTGGGGGCTCGGGGGGTCGCGGCGTCGGCGGCTGGGGTGCCGTCGGTGGGGTGTTCGGGTGTGCCCCACTCGTGGGTGTCGTCGGCCTGGTCACCGTGTGTGTCGTCATGGTCCGTCCTCCCTCCGCGCCCGAATCCCCCGGTGCGCCTGGCGGAGCGCAGGCTATGCAGCGAAGTGGGCGATGTGGACCGAGAAGGGCCGGATGTCACTCGAACGGGGAAACGGGCCGACGCGTTGTCGCGCGCGGTTGCCGCACGCGTCGTCGCCGGGGCCCGCGCCGGGACCGGGGTGTTGCGGGGCGGGTCGGGCTGCGATGATCGGAGCGACGGTAGTTAACCCGCGTTAACCGGAGGGTGTCATGGGTGTCGGTGTCGATGTCGCAGAGGGGCCGGGCGGCGAGCGGCGGTACGGCGAGTTCGTGGTCGTTCGGCGGCACGCGTACGTCGCCGAACTCGCCCTCGACCGGCCGAAGGCCATGAACGCCGTGTCCACCGACATGGCCCGCTCCATCGCCGCCGCGTGCGACGCGCTGGCCGCCGACCGGGACGTACGGGTGGTCGTGGTGACCTCGACGCACGAACGGGCGTTCTGCGTGGGGGCCGACCTGAAGGAGCGGAACTCGTTCAGCGACGCGGAGCTGGTACGGCAGCGGCCCGTCGCGCGCGCGGCGTACACCGGGGTGCTGGAGCTGCCGATGCCGACCGTCGCCGCCGTGCACGGCTTCGCGCTGGGCGGCGGGTTCGAGCTGGCACTGTCCTGCGATGTGATCGTGGCCGACCGTACGGCGGTGGTGGGGCTGCCGGAGGTGTCGGTGGGGGTGATTCCGGGGGGCGGCGGTACGCAGTTGCTGCCGCGTCGCGTGGGGGCGGCGCGGGCCGCCGAGCTGATCTTCACCGCGCGACGGCTGGAGGCCGCGGAGGCGCGGGAGTTGGGCCTGGTCGACGAACTGGTCGCGGAGGGGCAGGACCGTACGGAGGCGTTGGCGCTGGCAGCGCGGATGGCCGCCAACTCGCCCGTGGGGCTGCGGGCCGCGAAGCGGGCGCTGAGGCTGGGCCACGGGCTCGATCTGCGGGCGGGGCTGGACGTCGAGGACGCGGCGTGGCGTTCCGTGGCGTTCTCGGGCGACCGGGCGGAGGGCGTGGCCGCCTTCAACGAGAAGCGCAAGCCGGAGTGGCCGGGGGAGTGAGCCGTCGGCTGCGCCGGGGCGCGCGAGGCGTCCGAGGCGTCTCAGGGGCTGTGGCGGGTGGTTGCGTCGCCCTCTGCGTCCCCGAGGGGCAGCGGCCGCGCCCCG
>NZ_LIQX01000989.1 GCF_001418475.1 Streptomyces ossamyceticus
CGGACATGCGACGACCCCCGCTCTCCCCCCCGGCGGGGGTCGTCGCATGTCCGGATACTTTTTCCTTCCGCTTCTCCCGCCCGCGAGGCCGTCCTGTGCCCTCGTGGGCTTTTCTCTGCCCTCCCATAGGAATCGTCACTTTGCGTAGCGGTCGTGCTGCGCTGTGGAGGACGTGCGAGCCTCGCCTGTTCGGGTGACGGCGATATTCACAACAGCCGGGTCGTCCACAGTTTTCGACCAAGATCCACACGATTTCCGGGCTCGTTGCACCGTGATTCCAGCGCGTCCGACGGCGGCTGGTTCCTGGCCGGTTCGGTTTCTCGGGCGTCGTCGGCCGGTGTTCGTCGACCGCTCATTCGGCGGCCGTCGACCGGCCCCTCACACAGGACTTGAACACGGGCGTCCGGGACACGGGCGGGGCCGACGAGCGCCGAGGCGCGGTCCCGCGCACCGTCCCGGACGCGGCGAAGGGGGATAAAGATCATGGCGGGAGCCATCACCGACGACCGGAGGTCGGCCGACGACGGGCGGCAGGGCAGGCCGCTGATCGTCACCGAGGACGTGGACCTCCTGGACGACCTGCTGCGCCTGTGCGCGGCCGCCGGCGCCAGACCGGAGGTCCACCACGGCGTGCCGGAGGGCCGGGGCCGCTGGGAGGCGGCACCGCTCGTACTCGTCGGCGACGACGCGGCGCGGCGCCTGCGCGGGGCCGTCCGCCGCCGCGGGGTCGTGCTCATCGGGAAGGACCAGGACGACTCCGGGGTCTGGCAGCGTGCCGTGCAGATCGGCGCCGATCACGTGCTGATGCTGCCCGACGGCGAGCAATGGCTCGTCGACCGCATCGCCGACGTCGCCGAAGGGGTCGGCAGGCCCGCGCTCACCGTCGGTGTGATCGGAGGGCGCGGCGGCGCCGGGGCGTCCACCCTGGCCTGCGCGCTCGCCGTGACCTCGGCGCGGCAGGGCAGGCGCACCCTCCTCGTGGACGCCGATCCGCTGGGCGGCGGGCTCGACGTGCTCCTCGGCGGGGAGAACGCCGAGGGACTGCGCTGGCCCGCGTTCGCCGCCTCGCGCGGCCGGGTCGGCGGCGGCGCCCTGGAGGAGTCCCTTCCCGAACTGCACTCCCTGAGGGTCCTCAGCTGGGACCGGGGTGACGCCGTCGCCGTGCCGCCCCAGGCCGTGCGCGCGGTCCTCGCCGCCGGACGGCGGCGAGGCGGGGCGGTCGTCGTCGACCTGCCGCGCCGCATCGACGAAGGCGTCGCCGAGGCCCTCGCCCAGATCGACATCGGCCTGC
>NZ_LIQX01000099.1 GCF_001418475.1 Streptomyces ossamyceticus
TCTAACTGCGTGACAACGCCGACGAACAACGGCGGACAACGGCGGACGCCTGTGGACCATCGCAGCAGGTAAGAGGACATCGGCTGGAGGTCAGGCACTCGCCGCAGTTGCTTCGGGACGAAGCGGTCGCTCCGTTAAGGTGCGCGGCATGACCGACGACGCTGCGGCCTGTCCCAAGTGCAGCCAGCCCATGAAGTCTGGTGGCTTCGTCCTCTCCAGGCGGGAGGACGACGGCCGGCGGACCTGCCGGACGTTGTGGAGGTGTAGCGGTCGGCATGTCTGGTGGAACTGGGCCGACCGACCGGATGAGCCTTTGGAGCCCTGCCCCGTGCCGCAGCTCTTCCGCTGACATCCAACGTTGACATCAACGCCCCCGGACGGCGGCGACACTCAGCACCCACGTGCGGCACCAGTGACTGAGGTGGGCCCTTTCCAGGGCGAGAGGAGATCGAACTCCTAAAGCGGGTGTCGCAGGTTCGAATCCTGCCGGGGGCACCAGGCAAAACGGCCCGGACCGATCATGGTCCGGGCCGTTTTGACGACACCATTTGACGGCAGTCGCCTTTCAGGCGGCCGGTCGGCGGCGCCTGAGCAGGCGGTCCATGGGGCTGATGGCCTCCCGCTGCGTGTCGTGCACGACGTGCGAATAGACGTCCATCGTGATGCTGATCTGGCTGTGTCCGAGAATCTCCATGATGACTCGGGGCGCGACGCCGGCCGCTGTCAGCAGCGTGGCGCAGCCATGCCGGGCATCGTGCAGCCGGACCACCCGCAGCCCGGCATCGGCGGCCACGCGCGTGAACGACCGGTAGACGTTCCGGGGCTCCACCGGCCTGCCGTTCCTCGTGGCGAAGACGTAGCCCTTCTCGTCCCACGCGACGCCGGTGCGCGCGAACGCTGCTCGTTGCCGAAGTCGGTGCCAGCGAAGCGGCGCGATGCACAGCGCGGGCATCGGAACCACGCGCTGACGGCGGCTCTTGGGGGCGTCGTCGTAGAGCGTGCCGCGCCCGGCGCTGCGTCTGCTGGCGTACGTGCAGCAGGCGCCGCCGCCTTCGCCGAAGCCGTGGACGCCGCGAAGCTCCGCCTGCGCCTGCTCTCCGCCGCCGCGCAACTCGTGAACACCGGCCGCCGACGCTGGCTCCGCTTCACCACACGATGGCCCTGGACCGAAGAGATCACCCGGGCAATCGAGCAGCTCAATGCCTTGTCGAGCCCCGGCTGACCAGCCACACCGACCGCCCCAACGACCTGCACCACCACACCGGGAACGTGGAACCCGGCGCCCACCCGACGCGACACTCGGGCGGCCAACCTGCCCCAGCCGCGAAAAGACTGCACCTCACAAACACAGAGTCCCCGTCAGCACACCGCCGAGGACTCATGAACGATCGAGGGTAACTTCAAAAACGAGGCACCAGAACATTGAGAGTGTTGAGAACGAGCGAGGTACCGAGGGCGGGTTGATTGTCCATGAACTGGGGGTTCCTGTTACTCCAGGATCCGTCGGGACGTTGCAGTGAGCGCAAGTGGGAAGCCATCTCGTTGGCCCAGGAATGCTCGCGGTCGTCGGCGGTGAGCAGCGTCTTGATGTCCAATTCATGTAGGCATTCCGCCATGAGCCACAGGTATAGGTACAGGCCCGCCTGACTCGGGTCGCCATGTCGGTCGGGAACGATTTCCACCGTATCGCCGCGATCGACGAAATGAAAACCTCTGGAGGACTTTAGTCGGGTCGCGGGCACGCTAGAACCCTGCGTGTCGGGATCATCGGTGACCGTCATCCCGGGATGCCCCTCAGGCCAGTGCAGTGACTGGTCAAAATCAAAGTTGAGTGCGTCAGCATATCGCGCGTGTTCGCTGACAGTGTAGTATTGACGGAGCCAGTCGAGAGTGATCGTCACCTCCGGTGACGAATGGGATAGTCCCGCCCCGAGATAGATAAACATTCCCTGCAGTGTGGCAAGTCCGGTGGATATGATTGGGGTCAGGTTCTTACCCACCGCTTCCCGCGCCTCGGGCGGCCGCCGGAAGCGGTCCAGGGTTAGAAGCATTCCTCCATCGCCGGAAAGACAGAACCTGTTGTCGGCGAGATAATCCTGGACGTCTGGACGATTGTTGATCAAGGGAGTGTTGTGACAGCAATGGACATAGTCCACCATCTCCCTCCAGAGGGGATCGCTGGGTGCGACGTCCGCGTACCGCAGAGCCGTCGCAGCAAACATGGTATCGGTTATCGAGGGCCCACCCATGGTGACTTCTCGGTTCGGGTGGCTAGGGGTACTGAACACCCCTGCTCTCCCCGCGCCGAAACCACCGCGGTGCATTCCCTCCTTCTCCTGGCACCCCCTCAAGTAATCGACTGCCTTGGCGATCTGGGCGGCGTATCGCTTCCTGTCTACGGCGCACAGTAGCCGCGTCCCCATACCGGTGGCCGCAGGACGGTACAGGCGCCGGCTGACTCCCTCACCGAATGCCCCATCCTCCAGCTGCTCGCCCGCCAGCCACTCGGCGGCCCGTTCGGTGGCCGCCCGATCAATGTTCAATAGCGCCAATCCGGACAACGAGGTGACGAAAACGCTCGGATCCGGCCCGCCGGCTTTAAGGCGCAACTCCCACGCTCCGGATGAGCCTTGATGCCTCAGCAGCCAGTCGCCGGCCCTTTTCCTCATCTCCAGGATTGACGCGGAACCCACTGAATTCACCCCATCTAGTGTCACTAATCGATCTCTTTGTCTTGTCGTTGTCGGTGAGGTTGGCGGACCTCGGTGTGAACCCAGCGGTCCAGGCGAACGGTTTCGCTCCGGTGTTCCAAGCGGTGGCGTTAGTTATTGATCGCGCTGGTGAGGCGGGTGACGGCGGTGAAGGTGCTGCGTCGTCGCATGGCTTGCCGGGCGAACCCTGAACCAGATCTCGACTTTTTCGCCCAAACCGCGTAGAGCATCCCCGGTCGGGCCATACTAGGTGACGAGCCGAATTTGGCGAGGCTCTACCGCTCCGTCCACCGTCGCTGAGGGATGTCCTGGACCCTGTCAAGAAGTGCTCGGGCATGGTTTTCCATCCATTGCAATTCCGCACCACCCAGGAACTCTGCGCGTTCTTCCGCGAATGCGATACCGACGATGGCCACGACGTCCCCATTCTCGTCGCGTACCGGTAGCGCCACGGCGGCCTTGGCATTCACCGCCCGCGCCCCCGGTCGGACATCACCGCTGTCATCCGTCTGGATATTGCAGGACTGCACCGCCACCCCCCGCTCCAAGGCCAGCCCCGCCATGCCCTTGCCCCGAGGCACAAACGCCGTAACCTCCCGTACCTTCGGCGGCAGGTTGACGGCGGCAGCCAGCGCAACGCCTTTGCCTTGGCGCACATGAACAGAGCCGGCCACGCCGTCGTACGTTCTGATGAATTCCCGGAGCCAACTCTCCACCTCGGTTTCATCTGTGATCATGGTGGCCTCCTTCTGTCTGTGCCCGGAATGACATATGCCGGCGATCGGTTCAGGAGCTCGTCGAGTGGGCCGGTTCGCCAATGGTTTGTTTGACCCGTTCGGCGAGTGAGCCGCTCGACCGCGTCGCCGTCAGCCGCAGCCGCAGCCGCAGCCGCAGCCGCTCAATTACCTCATCTCTTCTTGTCGGAATTCGAGGGGAGGACTTCCCTAGAATTCAGAGTTGCACAAGGAAAGCCGAAGTTCCAGGGGTTCCTTGAAGTTTTGAGATCTTATATCGGCCATTTCTGCACGATTCGCCCCACTCGGCAGCCCCGCCTGAAGGGCATGCGGGAATCCCGAGATCTGAATTACGCCACAAGAATGATTTTGAGCCATGGCCATATATCTATCCACCCGTGACCCGGGAGGCGGCCTGCCCCTGTACGGCGTGGCCCTGCGGGACGCGATCCGGCGCCGGAGATCTTCCAGCAGCTCGTGCGCTGCGTCACTCGACCTCGTGGCCGATGCCCGCGTCGTCGACGTAGGCGCGCTCGGCGCGGCCCGCGCGTACGGGGGTGTTCGTGGGTCTCGCCGCTCACTCCGGCTGGGCTGGGCATCAGGTGGAGAACAGCGGCAGTTCCGGCCCGGTCCCCACCACCTTCTCCAGCGCGATGTTGATCAGATCGGCCGGGCGGTTCTTCGCCGCGGCCTCCCTATGGACCGACTCCTCGGCGATCCGGCGGGCCCGCGCCTGGTGGTACGTCACGCCCACCCGCCCGCGCACCTCCGTACGCTGCCGCTCGGCCGTCGGCCCGTCGCCCACAACGCTGTGTGCCCTCCGGCAGCTCCACCGCACGACGGACGAAGTCGACCACCATACCCGGGTACTCGTCCGCCTTCGGGAACCGCCCCATCCGCTAGGGTCCGTCTTCAAACGGATCTTGCCCAGAGTAGGAATGACGCGAGTGTGACCGCCGCTTCGTAGGAGGTGGCGGTCTTCTCGTATCTGGTGGCGATGCCGCGGAAGCCTTTGAGTCGGTTGAAACAGCGCTCGATCATGTTGCGTCGGCGGTAGGTCTCCCGACTGATCCCCAGGTCCTTGCCGATGCCCTCGAAGGTGTGGCTCGGGTCCGACAGGTACAGCGCGACAGCGTCCGCCTTGAACTCGGGCGAGTAGACCTTCATGACCATAAGAGATCCCTCCTGCCCGGCCCCTACCGGGGCCGGGCTCAGAGGTGTCCACCACTCGGGGACAGGTCCCGTCGGTCTTTTCGGGGATGATGTGCGCGATGCCGCGTTTACGCAGGTAGGCCGCGGAAGCCGCGGGAGCTGTAGGCCTTGTCTGCCACGAGCCGGTCGGGCTTGCAGCGTGGTCGGCCTAGGCCGATGCGGGGGACGCGGATCCGTTCCAGCAGAGGGCGTGCGCAGACGCTGTCGTGGCGTTGGCCCGGTGTCAGGAGGATCGCGAGCGGGCGGCCCTTGCCGTCGCAGGCGAGATGGATTTTGGTGGTCAGTCCGCCTCGGGATCGGCCGAGGGTGTGATCGTCCGGTTCGTCCGAGTGGTGGTTCCCCCTTTTCGGCCGGTGGCGGCGGCGTGCTAATGGGCGCGGACGATGGTGGAGTCGATCTGGACCAGCTAGTCGATGTCGTTGGCTGCGTCGGCCTGGGCCTGGATCTGCTGCAGGGCCCGGGTGAACACACCGTCCAGGGCATAGCGGCGGAAGCGGGACCGGTTGGGCGGCGGCGCCGATCCCGCCGTGCGATCACATCGCGGGGGCGTTGAACTGCGCCGGTGAAGACGCCCGGCGGCTCACCGGCCGACGGGAAGAGGGCGTGGGCGAGATCAGCGTGCCGGGCGGATGGCAGACAGTACGCTGAATCCGGCGGGATCGGGCCCGCAGCACAGTGTCCGGGAGGTGCTTCATGACGGCCGAGATGGTGGCCCCGGCGTGGATGCATGAGCAGATCACGGCGGAGGAGTACGAGTCCTGGTCCGAGGAGCAGTGCGCCGGCATCGAGATCGTGGACGGGATGGTCGTGGTGAGTCCGAGTGCGTCCAAGCGGCACAACCGGCTGGCCCGGATTCTGGCGAACGCCCTGGATGACGCCGCGGGCCCGGAGTGGAACGCCGACACGGACTTCGACGTCAGGCTTCAGGACGTCCCGCTCACCAATCGGCGCCCGGACGTCGTCGTGTACCGCGCGGACACGATCGACATCACCCCCACCCGCCCTGAGCACGTGCTGCTGGTCGCGGAGGTAGTGTCGCCGGGCTCGGAGACCACCGACCGGATCGTGAAGGTCGACCAGTACGCCAAGGCAGGCATCGGCTTCTACTGGCGGATCGAGCAGGCCCCGACAGGCGTTCCTCTTGTCTACACCTACGTTCTCGACCCCGCGACGAAGACCTACCGGGACGGAGACGTGTTCACCGGCGTCCTCAAGGTGGCAGCTCCCTTCCCGGTGGAGATCGACCTCGGCCAGGTCTGACCCACGCGTTGCTCAGCAACCGGCAGCGCGTGAGCGGACTGCCCGATACAGGGCCGCATGAGCCGGATCAAGCGGCTCGCCGCACGGTTCTGACCAGGGGAAACAGCACCGCGCGGCAGCGTCGAGCACCCCCCGGCAAGGATTCGATCCCACTCCTAAAGCGGGTGTCGCAGGTTCGAATCCTGCCGGGGGCACCAGGCAAAACGGCCCGGACCGATCATGGTCCGGGCCGTTTTGGCGGCACCATTTGACGGCAGTCGCCTCTCAGGCGGCCGGTCGGCGTCGCCTGAGCAGGCGGTCCATGTGGCTGATCGCCTCCCGATGGGCGTCGTGCACGGATCAGGCGTACTCGGCGAGGAACTCCGGGCGGTACGTAGCTTGGTAATTGTCGAGCGCCTGCCGAAGCATGGCGGCCCCGCGGGGAACGCCGGCAGCGAGGTGCTCCCAGCCATGGAAGCGCACATGCTCTGGGATCCTGACCAGGCCGGTGATGGTGTCCCAGAAGGCATCCCAGTTCAGGCCGTAGAAGCCCGGGAAGCCCAACTCCCGCATCAGAAGCAGGTGCAGGGCGCGCTCATCGGTCACCTCGCTGACATCAATCGTGATCACGGCGTCATGCTCGCATGTGCACGCACCGTTGTCTGGGACGGACAGAGCGGACAGCGCCCTCGGTTGGGAGGCAACGGTCCCTTCCTGGTGGATCGTGAGAACGAGCGAAGAGGTCGAGGGTTCCGGTCTGCCGCCGTGAGTGTCAGGTGCTGAAGAGCTTCCACAGCCCCTTCACGAGGGCCGATGTCCCGCCGCCCAGTGCAAGCAGAAGCACGAGGCGACGGGCGTGTCCGTCCGGCACTCGACCCGCTAGCACTTTTCCGATCGTGGCGCCTGTCGTCATGGCGACAACGACCAGTACCCAGACCGACGCGTTGAGCCGCGGCACGCCGTTCGCCGCAAGAGACAACGCGTTCACCACTACCCCGTAGAACTGTGCGTTGGGGACGAACTCCCGCACGGTCCAGCCCGCATTCAATGCGTACAAGGACAACGGTGGACCGCCCACTGCTGCCGAGGAGTTCATGAACCCTCCCACGGCTCCGGCCGCCACAGCTCCCCCGGTGCCGCGCAGCGCGGGAACGCGTAGTCCGCCCATCAACAGCAGAACCGCCGTACTCACCAGTGTCCCTACGCCGATCAACAGCATCGGCTCGGGTAGCTGTGCAGCCGTCCACGTCCCGGCAGGAATGGTGCACGCTGCCGCGGCGATCAACGGGACCATCGCCGCCAGGCGTACGTTCCTCCAGCCTTCGGCGAGGCCGACGACGCTGATGGCGCCGGCCGCGCAGATGGCCAACGCCACCCCCGTTCCGGGACCGAGGACCAGCACCAACGCCGGTACCGCTACGAGAGCGAACCCCATACCCGTGAGCCACTGCACCGACGCGCCTGCCAGGACGATTCCGCACAGCAGCACGTCGGCCGGCCAGCCAGTCACCTGCGACTCCTCACGCGTTCTTCCGTTCGGCTTCCGTGAGTCACTGAAGACTTCACGACCGGCGTTCTGGAGCACAAGACCTTGCAGCCGGTCGCGTGGAGGTAGTGGACGAGGAGTCGTGCCTGATACGTGCATGCGGGCACCCAAGCTGAGGGCTCCGGTGCCGCCGTCAGGGCCGGCCGTCGCGACTTGCTGCGGCTACGACAAGCCCCGGTGGCACGGCTGAGACCGGTGGGGGTGCAGCGAAGCACGCGCGCGCCTGGTCAGTCGGCGTACTCGGCGTCGTGGCTGACTGGCCGTGGCCGAGGTTCAGCCCTCGGTGACGTACCGCATCTCAGCGCGACGCGGCGCCAGCGCTCCGTGAGACTTCACCCCTTGCCATCCGATGTCTCGCCACAGGTCACACGGTCGGGTCGGGTGCAGGCCAACCTCCGCTCCTCCCGCGCTCTCCGGCTGCGTACTGCACTGAAGCGCAGACGGCGTCCGCCCGGCGACCCTTCAGGCCCCCGCCGAAACGTGGGTCGTCTCCCCTTCCCACGGGCAGCAGACACTCACCTGCCCCCGGGTACACACTCCGCGCGCTCACCACAAGGTGGAATTGTCATGCGACGCGTACTGTTCCTCATCCCCATGGCCATCATCGGCCTCATCGCGTTTCTCGCTCCGTCGGCCTCGGCAGTCAGTCCGCACTTCGTAGGTACGCCGACCGCCACCCGCTCGGGCAACAGCCTCACTGTCTCCGGTAAGGAGGCAGGGCTCGGCAACCAACAATCCGTCAACATCAGCGTGACCGCCACCGCCGCATGCATCAACCCCGGCGGCCAGGACCCCAGCGCCGCGAACAAGCGGAGTGTCTCCGGCGGAGGACAATTCCCGGTGCAGAACGGTAAGGCCAACTTCACAGTGACTCTGACGGCCACCTTCAAGCCTTCGTGCAGCCCCCCGATGACTGTGCAGTTCAGCAACGTCGTGGTCACTGACACCGGAAACGGCATCTCCGTCTCGCTGCCCGGCACCTACTGACTCCGCATCAGCCGAGGGGAAGGTCACCAGCGCCGGCCCCGAATCACCAATCAATGGAAATGGTCCGCGAGAGAACAGACTCGCGGACCATCTGAGCATCCCTCAGTCGAATTTCGCAGGGACCGGCGTCCGGCCACGTCCTGAGCGCCTGCGAACAAGGGCTTCAAGTCCTCCGCCAGCCGCGGCAAGCGCACCAGCCGAAAGCGGATCAACGTACATGGCAGCCTTGGGCCCCACGGCGTGAGGGCAGCGCGGGAGGCGCGCCCGGCTGTGAGTGCCGGGCGCGCCTGGGGCTTGTCGTGTGTGAGGGGGAACGGGTTCAGGCCACGTGCGTGGTGAGGTCAGCGGTGGTGGTGGCCGTGGTCGCCGTGGCGGTGACCACCCTGGCCGAGGTCGCCGTGGCGGTGGTGGCCCCAGGACTCGCTGTCGATGAAGCGGCCTCGGTCGTTGCGGAGGGTGGCGGTGTCAGAGCGGTTGCTCCAGATCTCGTGGCGGCTGTCCTGGAACAGGTCACTGGCGGTGTCGCGGCCGAAGCCGGTGTGGATGCGGACCGTCGTACGGCCCCGGAGGCGGTAGTCGTCGAAGGTGTAGGTGCGGCCGTCCTCGTTCTCGAGGGTCCAGCCGTCGAGGTTGACGCCGTGCCTGGCGGTGTTGGTGATCTCCACCCACTCCCGGTTCAGGGAGCGGTTCGAGCGGTCGTCGCGGCCCGGCGCGTCGTACTGGACCTCCGAGATCGTCACCCTCGACCGCTCGTGACGGACGTGGTCGGCGGCGGACGCCGGCAGCGCGACGACCGAGATCAGAGCGCCCGCGGCGAGCGTGGCAGCGGCGAGACGGCGGGCGCCGGCAGAAGCGGTAGCGGACAAGGGGGCTCCCTCGTGGTGCGGACACCTTCCCCGGGTCGCCGATACGGCCACAGGGAAGTCGGTGTGGTTGCGGCCGGTTGGCCACACGCACACCCTGTCCACGATGTGGAGGAAACGTGGCGTAACACCCACCTCTGTTACCTGTTGTCCATATTTCCATGACTCTCGCCTGCAACATCCATCAATGCGCTTTACGACCGATGTCGCAACGCCGGCGGGCGGGGATGCCTTGTGGGCGTTGGGGTGCGGCGCCCGCTCATGGCCACGCACCGCCGCGGAAGGGTCCGGGCATCACCCGAAAGTGAGTAACAGGGGTTGCCGACAAGGATGGGACCTCTGGCGCAGGGAATCGGGCTACGGCCCGTCGGCGAGCGCGGCACGGGCTGTACGCGCCCGGAGCGGCTGAGGCCGTGCGCAGTGGGGCTGACGCGTCGGTGGTGCCGCTGCCCACCCCACACCGAGCCCTCATGAAGTGAGCTGCGTCACTCCATGTCACACGCGCCGGTCCCCCGGTGTCTTGAGGCCGAACGCCTTGAGACGGAGGAGGAAGCCATGTCCCCCAGGAGTGGCATGAGTGGCATGAAGCACCGCATCGTCGTTCTCGGCGCCGGATATGCCGGGGCGTACGTGGCCGGGACTCTGGCGCGGCGGCTGGACGTGGCGGAGGTCGGGATCACGGTGGTGAACGCCGAGCCGGACTTCGTGCAGCGACTGAGGCTGCACCAGCTCGCGGCCGGGCAGGAGATCTCGGCTCCGCCGCTCGCCGACGTCTTCGCGGGAACCGGGGTCCGGCTCCGCCTGGCACGCGTCACCGCCGTCGACCCCGAGCGCCGCGTCGTCGCCATTGCCGAGAGTGACGGTGCAAGCGGCAGGGGGAGGGGCGATGGTGGCAGTGGCGGTGACGGTGCGATCACGTACGACACCCTCGTGTACGCGCTCGGCAGCCGTGGAGCGACACATGGTGTTCCCGGTGTCACCCAGCACGCCTTCGACGTCGCGGCCCGGTCCTCCGCGCTCCGGCTGCGTGCGTGTCTGGACGGTCTGGACGCGCGCGGCGACGGCGGGAGCGTCGTGGTTGTCGGTGACGGGCTGACCGGGATCGAGACCGCCACCGAGATCGCCGAGTCCCGTCCCGGCCTGTCCGTGACCCTGGTCGCCCGTCGTGAGCTGGGCGCCCCGCTCTCCGCCGGGGCCCGCGGCCATCTGCGCCGGGCCTGTGACCGGCTCGGCGTCACCGTGCTCGAACACACCGGTGCGGCCGCCGTCGAAGCGGGGCGGGTGCTGTGCGTGGACGGCAGTGTCCTGGCGTCCGACGCGACCGTGTGGACGGCCGGGTTCGCGGTCGCCCCCATCGCCGCCACCGCGGGGCTGGATGTCGCCGCCGACGGTCGGATCGTCGTCGACCGCACCATGCGGTCCGTGTCGCACCCGGACGTCTACGCCGTCGGTGACAGCGCCCACGCCATCGGCGACAGCGGCCTTCCGCTACCGATGTCCTGCGCCTCGGCCGGCTACACCGGCCGCCAGGCGACAGCCGCGATCGTGGCACGGCTGACCGGCGGCAAGGTCACGCACACCGGGCTGGAGTACGTCGGCAACCACATCAGCCTCGGGCGGCTCGACGGAGTCCTGCAGATGGTCGACCATGACGCGAAGGCGAAGCCGAGGTTCTTGGGCGGCCGGAAGGCCGCACGGATCAAGGCCGGCATCCTGCGGATGTCGCTGTGGACCACCTCTCATCCGACCTTCGGCCTGCCCACGCGCAGGCACCGCCTGGCGACCGCACCACCCGCTCCGACCACCAAGGCGGCCGTCCGCCCCGTGGAGAACGCGAACGGAGAGGCCACGCGTGGCTGAGCATGGCCCGTCCCGTCGTAGCGGCCCGGAGTGGGAGCGAGAGATGACCGACGACCTCACCGGGGTGGCGACCGAAGCGTTCGTCGCCCACCGCAACCTCCTGTTCACCGTCGCCTACGAGATGCTCGGCTCGGCGGCCGATGCCGAGGACGTGCTGCAGGAGACCTGGCTGCGCTGGGCCAGGGCGGACCTCGAACGGGTGAGCGATCAGCGAGCGTACCTGGTGCGGATCACGACCCGGCAGGCGCTCAACCGGCTGCGGACCGTGAAGCGGCGCCGCGAGGCGTACGTCGGCCCGTGGCTGCCCGAGCCTCTGGTCACCGCGCCGGACGTGGCCGAGGACGTCGAACTCGCCGAGAGCATGTCGATGGCGATGATGCTCGTCCTCGAAAGCCTCTCCCCGACCGAGCGGGCGGTCTTCGTGCTGCGGGAGGTCTTCGACGTCGACTACGACGAGATCGCCGAGGCCGTCGGCAAGAAGCCCGGCGCGGTCCGCCAGATCGCGCACCGTGCCCGTCAGCACGTCGGCGCCCGCCGTCCCCGTACGACGGCGTCATCGAGCGAGACGCGGGCGGCCCTGGAGTCCTTTCAGCGGGCCATCGAGAGCGGAAACCCTCAGGATCTTCTCGACGTGCTCGCCCCCGATGTCGTTCTGCTCAGCGACGGCGGCGGGCGCAAGAAGGCCGCGTTGCATCCGGTCGTCGGTTCCGAGAGGATCGTCCGTTTCTATCTCGGGGGCACCGCCAAGCTCCAGGCGACGGTCAGCTGGGAGCCGACCGTGGTCAACGGCGGCCCCGCGCTCGCCGCGCGTGTGGACGGCGTCCTCGACGGCGTCCTGGCTGTCCGCGTGGAGAACTCCCGCATCAGCGGCCTCTACTTCGTCCGCAACCCAGAGAAGCTGACCCACATCACCTCCGTGACCCCGCTCGCCCTGCGCTGACACCGGCGCCCCCGAGGCCCCTCGAAGCGCCCCCGTCCTTCCCCCTCCTACCAAGTCGTCACCACCGGGACCGTGCTCGGTGTGGGGCCCGCGGATTCTCCCGACCGGGTCTCCGACGTTCTCGGGCCCTCCTTCGCCGAGGACGCCTTCGGGGAGCGCGGCATGTGTCGGGACTACGGTCTCGCCGAGTTCCACTGGGACCGTGCCCACGCCGAGCAGCCCTGGTCAGGGCACCACTTCACGCTTCAGGTACATCGGCTCGCGCACCGGAACCGGACCCTCGTCGGTGACACGCTGCGTGCCCGGTACGGGCGGTTCGCCCCGCGGCTCCGGTTCGAGAAGCTGCGCCGTCTGCTGGTGCGGCGGGGCGTGCCGCTGGTCGAGATCCCGGAGATCGCGGGCAGCGCCCCGTACTTCCGCACGTTCTGGCAGCCCGACTCCCGGGTGGCCGTCTGCGTCATCGGCACCTACGGCGAGTACTCCACGCCGGACGCCCTGCGGGTCGGCGACGTGTACAGCGTCCATGCCCCGATGACTGCCGGGGAAGTGGAGTGGCGGAGGGCGCGGGGCCGGTAGAGCGCGGTGACGGGTTTCCGGGCAGGTGGGGGAGGTGGAGGTCGCTGAAAGAACTTCTAGGACGATCGGGCCGGGGCGTGCACACTGGGGGCAGAGTGCCGGTTGGCACCACCGGGAAGGATCGACATGCTGATCATCTTTGGCACCAAGGGCTACCTGTACCAGCTCGCGATACTCACGCTGGTGTGCGGGCAGTGCGGGAACCCCTCCGCGCACACGCTGCGGAAGCGGGTCACGAAGTTCACGTTGTTCTTCGTGCCGCTGTTCCCGGTGTCGACGAAATACCAGACGCAGTGCACGTTCTGCGGGGCGGAGCAGAAGGTGACCGCCGAGCAGGCGGAACAGCTCCAGGCGCAGGGCGCGGGCGGCCCCAGCGGTCACTACCAGGGGCAGAGCCAGCAGCAGCCGTACCAGTCCTGACCCCCGGCTCTCAAGAGGACAGGCGGGTCATCACCGCCTCGAAGATCTCCGAGAACTCCGAGGCGCGGTGCAGTTCGGGCGACAGGGTGTTCATGTCGCGCAGGACGTCCGCCAGCCGGGGCAGCTGGGCGCGGATCTCCGTGTAGAGGTCGATGTCCTCCCGGAAGCCCTGGAGGTTGGCGGCCGAGACGCTCCGCATGGCCTCGTCCAGCTCGTTGATCTGCTCCTCCCAGTACCGTACGTAGCCGATGCGGTCCTGCGGCCGGTAGATCCGGGCGTCGGGGAGGACCACGGGGAAGACCCGGTCGGTGAACTCGCCGTGCCGGGCGGTCTCCAGGAGCTCGAACAGGCAGTTCTGCGACTTCAGATAGGCGTCGCTGATCACCAGGACCACGCACTTGCCCTGCCCGAGGCGGGCCATGAAGTCCTTGATGGACGCCTTGTAGCCGATGTCCCGCCGGTCGCGCACCACGGTGACGCCCCTGGCCTGGAACGCCTCGTCCAGCTCGTCGGCGAGCGCGTTGCTCTCCTTGCTCCAGGAATAGGACAGGTAGACCTCCGTGTCGGACGGGGCCGACGACCGCACCACCACTGCATGCTCCTCACGCCTGTGTCGTTCCCACTCGCGCCGCAGCGTCACGCGCAGCGGCTGGAAGGCCGGATGGTTGAAGGGGATGGCGTACAGCGTCAGCACCAGGTCGAACAGGCCGACGACATGGCGGGTCTCGTCCTGGAACCTGCCGGGCGCGAGACCGCGGAGGAGTTCGACGGGCTGGAGGCTGTCGACGGCGCCCGCGCGCAGCAGCGGGATGACCCGGGGCCACGCGCCGGGGCCGGCACCGCGCCGGGCGCGGATCAGCGCGGCGTCGGCGTCCGCCGTGCCCTCGGGGCTGGTCAGGGCCTTCAGATGGTCGGGGGTCACCACGACCAGGACGACGTCGTCGTCGCGTACGTCGGCCGGGTCGTCCACCATCAGCACCCCGGCCTCCCGCAGGTCGCGGGCGAGCCGGGACGCCCAGGCGGCGTCGGCGGGCTGCCGGCTGAGGTAGCAGCGGGGCACCGCGCGGTCGCTGCGGAAACTCTTCACCCGCACCAGGAGCGACTCGTACGTGCTGCGCAGCCGGGCCGCCGCCTCGTCCCGTTCGACGAGCCGGGTGTCCTCGGCGCCGAGCGCGACCGGCTGCTCGGTGTCGGGGAGGTCGATGCGGTCGCCGCAGCGGAAGCAGAACATGACCCTCACACCGTCGCGCAGGGAGCCCATCACCGCCGAGCGCTCCTGCCGGTGCCCGTCGACGCAGGACACCGGCGGGAAGACGGTCACCGTCACCTCGCGCTGGTACAGGAACCGCTCGAACAGCCCCTGGAACATACGGCGGCCGTACGGGGGCACCGCCGCGCTGTAGTGCAGGACGAGTTCGATCTCCCCCTCGCGCTCCTGGAAGAGCCGGAACCCGCAGATCTGCCCGCTGCCCATGTCGAACTGGGCCTGGCTCTGCCAGTAGTTGACGCGGGTGAACGTCTGGGTGTGGCCGAGCAGCACCACCAGCGCGGGGTAGACGTTCTCGACCTGGCCGCGGACCACGTACGACACGTCGTCGACCGTCTCGATCGCGTCGAACAGCGGGCGCTTCTGCTTGATCAGACCGGGGAAGATCAGCAGCGTCTCCGCGCCGAGCGTGTCGCGGAAGCACAGGTTGTGCTCCAGGAACCGCACGACGGCGGCGTCCAGCAGGACCTGCTGCTCGGCGGAGTCCAGGGTGTCGACCTCGGGCAGGGGGTAGTCGCCGCCGAGCAGCGTGGACTCGCTGAGCGCGCCCAGTTCCTGCGGATGCTTGTCGGCCTGGAGGAAGACGGACGAGGCAAGGTCGACCAGCAGCTCGGGGGCCAGCAGGACGGTCTGCGCGCCGGAGGACGTCCGCAGCACGGAGACGTAGCCGTGGTTCTCCAGATGCCCGACCGCCGTCATCATCTCGGCGTCCGTGAACCGCCACTCGGGGTCCGTCTCCAGCAGCTGCCGGCGCAGATCGGCGGGCGCCACGAGGACGCCGCGGCGGTCCGGCCGCTCCTTCAGCGCGAGCACGAACTCCTTGATCCGCTTGAAGGTGAGGGTGGTGACCGTGGTGGTCATCCGCTCCCACTGGATCTGCTCGCGCAGCAGCTCCATCAGCGCGTCGACACCGGTGCCGGTCGCCGCGCTGGTGCTGACGTAGCCGCCGGTGATGCCCTGGGCCTGGCAGTACTGGTCCAGCTCCGCCTGCGACACCACGGGGGCGCCCCGGTCGACGCGTGCCCCGACGAGGACGGTCGGGGGCAGCGCCCTCCTCCCCGAGAGCTGTTGCAGCCAGAACTGCACGCCCTTCAGGGGCTCCTGACGGTTCGTCGGGTCGAACAACACGAGGGCGAGGTCGACGTTGTCCAGGAATATCGCGTGCACGGGGCGGTAGACGTGCTGTCCGGCGAGATCCCAGAGGACGGCCTCGCAGTCCGTGCCGTCGGCGCGCTGAGTGCGTACGTCGTCGACGAGCCAGAACTGCTGGCCGTGCGTCGAGGCGTGCTCCTTGAACTCGTCGTGCGCGAGCCGCCATCCGAGCCCCGTCTTGCCGACGCCCGAGTCCCCGACGAGGACGACCTTGGCGGTCATGTACCGCACGGACTCGCCGACGCTCTGATGACCGAGGAGTCGGTCGAGGTCGTAGTCCCAGAGGGTGAGGCCGGCGTAGTTGTTCCAGACGGCCAGGCGGGGGAGGGTGGGGTGGAAGGCGAAGGTCGGCGTGGTGCGTTCGCGCTCGGCGGTGGCGTCCTCGAAGTCGTCCTCGGTGAGGTCGTCGAAGTCGAGGTCGGCGTAGTCGTCGTCCGCGCGGTCGTCGGCGTCGTCGGCGTCGTCGGTGTCGTCGATGTCGTCGTCGACCTCGACCGCGGAGTGGCCGCGGATGTGGACGTCGAGGTCGTCGAAGCCGTCGACCTCGCCGTGCGGCGGCCGCAGGACCGCGACGGTCGTCCAGTCGTCCGTGCGCCACAGACGGATGGTCTGGTCGCGGGAGGCCGTGCCCAGCAGCTTCCCGTCCGCAGAGAACATCACGTCCGAGACACTGTCCGTGTGTCCCTCCAGGCTGATGAGGGCCTCGGTGCTCGCGTTCTCGTCGAGCTTCAGAACGCTGACCTTGCCGCCGCTGATGCCCGTGGCGAGTGTCCTGCCGTCGGGGGACCAGGCCACGCAGATCACGATCTGCCCGTGCGTGACGTACCGGGTGGGCAGCCACGAGCTCCCTGACCGCTTCCAGAGCCGGACGGTTGTGTCCGCCGAACCGGTCGCGAGCATCGTGTCGTCCGGCGACCAGGCGAGCCGGTTCACATAGTCACCGTGCGCCTCGATGGTGTGCGCCAACTCGCCGCCACGGGCGTCCCACAGCCGGACCGTTCTGTCCTGCGCGCCGGAGGCGAACAGGTCGCCCGTGTGCGACCAGGTGACATGGCCCACCCAGCGTTCGTGTGCCGTCAGGCGCAGGGACTGGGTGGGCCGGTCGATGTCCCACACGCGGACGCCGTGGAGCCCGCATGCAGCGGCGAGGCGCCCGCCGTCCGGCGACCAGCTCACCCGGCTGACGAAGCCCCTGGTGCCGCGCGCACGCAGGATCGCGACGTCCGAGCCGTCTTCGACGTCCATGACACGGATCCGCGCGTGGTCGGCGGGTACCGCCAGCTTCCGTCCGTCCGGTGACCACGCGACGAAGCGACCGCAGTCCTTGCGCGGCGCCCTGCCCACCATCCGGCTCAACCACACGCCCTCGTTGGACGAAACCCCGTGTTCCGACATGGCCCCCGTCGTCCTTCACCGTCGTCTTCGCGCTCCCGCCCCCGCGAAGGGTGTTCCAGGGTAGTGCCGCCGCCCGGGCGGGCTCACCCGATCGCGTCAGGGCGCCGTTCCCTGCCCGCTCCCCGCCGCGGCAGTCGTGGCGGCCGCGGTTGCGCGTGGGGCGGCGGGGGGCCGGTCCATGTGGGCGTTGCCGTGGTCGCCGCCAGGAGGATCGTCATGTGTTCGGCGAAGTCGGGGCGTGGCAGGGGGAGTTCGAAGTCGGGGTTGTCGACGTAGCCGAGCGTCACCGCTCCGGGGACGTAGTGCATGACCGCGTCGGCGAGTTCCGTGCGGGGCAGGGCCGTGCGGTCCAGGTGGGTGAGGGCGCGGAGCACCGTCGGGAAGCTGGCGTCGTACGCGGTGGGGACGCCGGCGTCGGGGACCGCCGTGAGGGGTTCCGGCGACGGGCGTGTGCCGATGTTGGTCTGTTCGCGCCACCACGCCGCCGCCTCCGCGTCGCCGAGGACCAGGTGCTGGAGGTAGAGGCAGTACGAGGCGAGGTCGTCGCCGGCGCCGGCCGCGTACTGCCACCAGGAGCGGGCGCTGTCCGCGGCGTCGGCGAGCTGGAGGACGCAGCCGAGGACGCGCGCGCCGGGCGGTTCGGGCAGGTGCTCGGTGACGAACGCCTGGAGGGAGTCGGAGGTGGTGTGGGCGAGGACCGTCTCGCACAGGGTGCGCAGGTCGCGGGCGGCCATCGTGCGGGTGCGGTCGTGCTGGCGGGCGGCGCCGCCGACGAGCGGGTCCTGACCGGGCGCGCCGGGCACTATGTCGTGCGGTATCACCGGCGTCTCGAGGAGGCGGGCCCGGGCGAGGAGGTCGTCCAGCGGGGTCGGCGGGGGCATGGGGGTCATCGGCGTGGGGATCATTCGGGGATCTCTCCCGGGTGGTTCTGGGGCTCCGGGTCGTGTCCGTGCCGCTGCTGGAGGAGGAGCGCCGCGGTGAGGGTCTTGCGGGCGTACCGGTCGGCCGTGTGGACGGAGGCGATGGGCACGCCCAGGACGTCGGCGACGGCGGCGTGGCCCATGCCGCGCAGATACGTGAGCACCATGACGTCCAACTGGTGGGCGGGCAGGCGGCTGATCGCCTTGAAGAGGGTCATCGACTCCTCGATCTGCGCGAACCGCGCCTCCGGCGTGGAGATCACGCTCAGGGCGACCGTGTCGAACGCGGTGCGGGCCAGTTCCGGGCAGCCGTCGACGTGGCGGGCGCGGGCCATCACGCTGCGGCGCAGCACGGACCAGGCGAACGGCACCACGTCGGAGCTGGCCAGCGCCTCGTCCCAGCGGAACCACAGGACGTCGAACGTTTCCGCTACGACCTCCCGTGCCTCGTCCTCGCCGAGGAACAGCCGGGCGTAGGCGAGGTAGGCGGAGCGGTTGAGTTCGGTGAACGCCTGGTGCTCCAACGGGGGTACGGCGGGGCCGGTCGACACGGTGGCCCGACCGGGCGGGGGCGGGCGGTTCTGGATGCAGCCGTCTATCCAGTCGGGCTTCTTCTCCGCCTCCAGTGCGGCGGCCATCCAGAGCCGGCGCATCGGCCAGCTCGGTACGTCGAGGACGTCCAGCAGGCCGTAGGTGATCTCCCAACGGGGGTAGCGGCCCGTGCCGCGCAGCAGTTCGGAGATCTTCGACTTGGCCCAGCCGGACCGGCAGCTCAGTTCGCTGATCGTCAGTCCGCTGGCCAGGAACCGGTGGCGCAGGGGCTCCAGCCAGGCGCGGTGGGCGGCGCCCACACCGTCGGCTATCGGCCCGAGTTTCCGGCCGGGCTTGCCCGCCGGCGGTCCCCCTCCGGGCCGCCGCGACAGGGACGGGGTCACCCGAGGCGCTCCTCGTCGGCCACGACGGGGCCGGAGCCGGCCGTCACCGGGCCGGAGCCGGCCGTCTCCGGGCCGGAGTCGGCCGTCACCGAGCCCGCTCCGCCCGTCACCGAGCCCGCTCCGCCTGTCATCGCCGTCACGACCTGTTCCGCGCTCAGGACGAGCGTGGGGACGACGGCGGCGGCCGCGGCCGGCTGGCCGACGGCGACCAGCACGACGCTCCAGCCGAGGACCGTCACCAGGACGGCGACGGATAAGACTTGCCTTCTGGACATCGAAACCTTCCCCACATGTACGTCCGAGAGGGCCCCCTCCGCGGTGCCGGCGCGTCATCGGGGATCCGGACGTCAGCATGGGGGGCGCGCTCCCCGTCCCGCCACGCCCTCGGGGAATCGCGGAACAATACGGCCGCCGCGCGACAGCGCGCACCGTAGCGGCTGCCGACGCCCATCAACGGCGAAACGTGTGGCGGTACAGGCTTTCGGGGCGAAGTTCCCGTGTCCCGGCCGGCCCCGCCCGGCGCGCGCCCATCATGAACGCCGAGGCGCGCTCAGCGCCGGAACCTTCCCGTCCGGGAGGTCCCGCCCCTCGTGCCGATCGAGGAGGGGCGGACCGCCCCCGCTCCGTCCGCCACGGGCGGGCGGGGGCGGTCCGCCCCTCC
>NZ_LIQX01000990.1:0-1193 GCF_001418475.1 Streptomyces ossamyceticus
GCGCCCACTGCACGGCGCCCCGCGAGCCGTACCGGGTCGGCGGTGCCGCCACGTACTCGCCCTCGCCCAGCGCCCTGAGGTCGAGCGACAGCGGGGACCAGCCCAACTTCCGTACGAGATCGGGGACCTTGACCGACGCGCCCGGCAGCACGAAGAAGTGCATCCGGCGGTCCGGCGTCCAGGTCACCGGGCCGAGCGTCAGATCCATGCGCTCCATCCGGGCCAGCGCCAGCAGGCCGGCCGTCTCGGGAACGTCGATCGTGTCGAACGTACGCCCTGTCGGCAGCAGGATCGAGGCGGTCGGCTGCTTGGACCACAGACGGCGTGCGACGGTCGCACTGCCTGTCGCCTGGGTCGCCCAGTCCTCACGCGCCGGGTGCGCGCCGGGGGTCGCGCACGTGGTGTTGCCGCAAGAGCAGTGCTGCACCCCGTCGACTGCTTCCAGCCACGCACCGGGAAACACGTCCCAGTGACGTTCTTCGGCGTATCGAACGGCGGTGTCCAGCAGCGTTTCACCACGCTGCTTCGGGATTTGGGCAGCTTCAGGGCCCGCGATGGTCTCTTCCACGATGAACACAACTCTAGCGCTCATCAGTGGTTACGGATGTCACATGCGCGGGGGAGAGCATCGGCGATCGGGCCGGGGCGCATGGGTGCATGTCCGGGGGCGCGCGGGCGGGATCACCGAGTGAGCCGGGTAGCCACGTGTGGGGTACAGCATCCGTGTTTACCCCGGCAATCGTGGAATGTCTCGCATCTTCGGTATGTCGGCGGGGCATTGATCTTCGAGGCCGGATCCCTTCGACATCTGGGTATGCGCTTTCGGTACGCGTGTTCGGCGCGCGCACCGAGTCGTATGTCCGTGTGCTCGAAGGGGACCGGCCGCTGAGGACACGTCAACTCGAAGCGTGGGCAGGCATCACAGCCACAGGGGGTACGCCATGGCCGCAAGGCCGCTCGTCGCCAGGCAGCCGAACGAACGGCTGCAGGCGCTCATCCAGGAAGCGGGCTGTTCCAACGCCGGGTTGGCCCGGCGGGTCAACATGTGCGGCGCGGAGCACGGACTCGACCTCCGCTACGACAAGACGTCCGTCGCGCGCTGGCTGCGCGGACAGCAGCCGCGGGGCCGGGCTCCCGCGATCATCGCCGAGGCGCTGGGGCGCAAGCTGGGCCGTACGGTCACGATCGACGAG
>NZ_LIQX01000990.1:1235-1569 GCF_001418475.1 Streptomyces ossamyceticus
CGCGCTCGTCGAGCCCAGCCGTGACTGGCTGATCTCGGCACCGGACTCCCAGGTGGCCCGCTCGGCGGGGCCGAGGGTCGGTCTGGCCGACGTGGCGGCCGTGACCGCGATGACCCAGGCGCTCGTCGACCTCGACCACCAGTACGGCAGCGGACATGTCCGGCCCGTCGTCGTTCACTACCTCAACAGCGTCGTCTCGGGGCTGCTGGCCGGCTCCTACCGGGAGGCGGTGGGGCGAGAGTTGTTCGCGGCGGTGTCCCGACTGACCGAACTCGCCGGGTACATGGCCGTGGACACCGGGCAACCCGGCCTCGCCCAGCGGTACTACATCCAG
>NZ_LIQX01000991.1 GCF_001418475.1 Streptomyces ossamyceticus
CGCGCCCCCTTCGGGCGCTCCTCCGCGTGCCGCCCCCCCTTCAGTCCGAATACACGCCTGTTCACTCTTGGCCATGCCACTGGCCCTCTCCGCAGCCCCGCACACCCTGTCGGCGGAGGTAAGAATTCCGCCAGAACGGCGAATCTGTGTGCGCGGACAAGTCCGTACATTGAGGGCGAAATTCAGCCAGCCCCTCACAGGGAGTGCACCGGCGCGTTCGGAACGTGTTCGATCCGTGTGAGTGCGTCAGAGCACATGTGTTGGCCGGTTTCCAGTCCAGTCCCATGGGGCATTCACACCGTGGCGTGGGGTGAAGGAGGTCTCGGGGGTGGCGTTGGTGGTGGCACAGGAGGTGCCCACGTCGTCGAGCATGGCCGTACCCCATGGCCCTGCGGGCGTGGGGCAGGCGAGGCACCGGTTGCGTGATCAGTTGCGCGACGGTGGTGTGGCGGAATCGGTCATCGACGACGCCCTGCTGATCCTTTCCGAACTACTCAGCAATGCCTGCAAACACGGCAGGCCCCTCAACGACGCGCTGGCCGGCGACGGCGACGTGCGCTGCGCGTGGCGCATGGACCCCTCGGGGCGGCTCACCCTCGAAGTCACGGACGGCGGCGGCCCGACCCGCCCGATTCCGTCCACCCCCTCGGTCACCGCACACGGCGGCCGCGGACTGAACATCGTGACGGCACTGGCAGACGACTGGGGCGTACGGGACGACGCCCGGGGCGAGGTCACGGTCTGGGTCGTCGTCCAGGACGACGTCCGCCACACCCACCGCCGGGACGACTTCGCTACGCGCGTCACGGCCCCGTCGGTCTCGTCCCTGCCCGACCTGGACTTCGCGGACGCGTTCGAGGACATGGACTGACCCTCCACCGGCCCTCACCGACCTGAACAACCTGGCCTGAACCGCCGGTTCCGGGACGACTCGGTGCGTTGTCCACAGGGTCCCGTCGGCCGCCGTACGAGCGGCTAGGCTCGCGCGAGTACGAGACGAGCCGTGATCGGGAGACACCCACGATGGCCAAGAAGCGACCCCACACGAAGGCCAAGCGCCCGCAGGGCACCGGCGGAGTCGGCACCGCAGCCGCCGATGG
>NZ_LIQX01000992.1 GCF_001418475.1 Streptomyces ossamyceticus
AGCAAGGACTTGGTTCCGGCCGAATGAGGTTCGGCCAGCGGGACGGCGGGAGGTGGCGGGGGTTCGGGCGGGGATGCGGTGATGTGGGGTGGGGGCGTGCCTCAGTGGCCGGGGAGGCTGTCGCCGGGGAGGCGGTCGTCAGTGAGGTAGTTGCCGGGGAGGTTGTCGCGGGGGAGGCCGTTGCCGGGGAGGCAGTTGCCGAGCCAGTCCGCCTGCTCGGCGCGAGGGGCTCCGCCGTCGCCCTCCACGACGTAGGTCAGCGCTTCGGCGAAGGTCGCACCCAGATGCCACAGGACGTTCGGCCCCACGGCCACGACGCGCCCGCCGGCCGCGACGTACGACCTGAACTGGACCGACCACATGCCCAACGGACTGAAGCCCTCCCCGAATCGACGCCGCAGCGAGACCGCCTCCTCAACGGTGTCGACACAGGCGTCCACCGGGTCGACACACAGGTAGGAAGCGGGGACGCGGACCGGGCAGCTCCCGATGGTCAGCCCGCCGAACTCCACCCAGACACCGACCACCGTGTCGTCGAGTTCGAACCCAACCACGGTCAACTGCCGCACCCAGTCCCCCGTGTCGACGCGACGCCCCGGCGCCCACCCCGCTCCGCGCAGCGCGTCCAGCACCGCCGGGCCGCACCCCCTCAACGACTCACCACCGCGTTCTATACGCGGCCCCCTTCCCTCGACCGAGCCGACCGCCCATTCTGCCGCGCGCCCGCCCCGACCGACAGGAAAGGAACCGGGGAGCCGGGGAGTCGGGGAGGCAGGGGGGAGGGCGGCAGGCGACAGGAAAGAGCAAGAGGGCAGCAAGGCCGCAAGGCCGGGACTTCGGTCGCGGGCGTTACGAGGGGCAAGCGTGGGGCGGCCGTTGCTCATACGTCCACTGCGGCCTCCGGCCCCATGGGGCGCGCGCCCCTGCCTCTAGGGGGCACCCCATGCCTCTCGGGCGCCACTGGTCCCGCAGGGCACCCCCCCTTCCCGTAAGGCAGCCCCGGTCCCGCAGGGCAGCGCCTTCAGTGCCGTAGAGCGCCCCAGTCCCGTAGCTCCCCGGCCCCACAGGGACGCACACGAGCTCTCGCCACCCTCGGCGCGGATCGCTCCACCCCGCCCCGCCACAC
>NZ_LIQX01000993.1 GCF_001418475.1 Streptomyces ossamyceticus
CCCCACCCCCACACCGAACCGGTCCCCGACCCGCCTGTGCCCGACTCGCTGTGCCCCCACACCAAGTGCCGCGGTGAATGCCGGAGTTGACGGCACAATAGCGGTGTGCGGCAGATGGGCGGCACCCTGGCCGGGAGGCTTCGATGAGCTGGTCGATGTTCGTCTTCCGTGAGCACTGGGCGCACGCCCATGACCGGCAGCAGGCGGCGTTCATGGCTTTCAGCACGTTGTACGCCGGGGCCGCCCCCGCCCACCGGGAGATCCCGTGGCTGCGGCAGTGGCAGTCGTCCTGGGCGGAGACCGCCGACCTCCAGGTCAACGGGCTCGGTGATCTGCGCCCCGAGGACCATCTCACCGACGACGAACGCGTCGCGCGGTTACGGGAGTTCCTCCGTGACTACCGGTCGTGGGTGGCGTCCGTCGCGGACACGATCCGCCCGCTCACCGGGTACGAGCCGGACGACCTCGTCGCCTTCGCGACCACGATGGAGGCGGTGATCGCCGGGGACACCGGCCATCCGCACGTCCGGCGGAGGACGCCTCTCCCGCGCGACCCCTCGTGAGGTCCTCTCTCGGCGACGGCGACGGCGACGGCGACGGCAGGTACGTACGTGGAATACGTACTCCTACCGACGTGTCCCTGACAGCCGTGCCGTTTCCTTGCGTGCATGACGACACCAGGCGTGCGGGCGAAGATGCCGAAGAGTGTGAGGCTGGCAACGGTGGGGGTGTGGGTCCAGGCGGTGCTGAACCTGGCCGCCGGGGCCCTGTTGCTGGCCGTGGTGAGTGACGCGGTGGAACACGGTCAGGACGAGGGGGTCGGACTGATCCGGTTCGTGGCCGTGCTGTCGCTGCTGATCGCGGCGGCGCTCCTGCTGTGCGGCGTTCTCGTGGGCAGACGGTCGAACGCGATCCGTGTCACGGTCGTCGTCGTCGAGGCGGTGAGCCTCGTGGGCGGTGTGCTCGGGCTGCTCCAGGGCGGCGGCGTCTCGGCCCTCCCCGGCATCGTCTTCGCCCTCGCCGTGCTGCGGGGCTTCGGTTCCGCGGAGGCCAGGAACTGGT
>NZ_LIQX01000994.1 GCF_001418475.1 Streptomyces ossamyceticus
CATGGGTGTGGCCCCCGGCGAATCGCCGGGGGCCACACCCATGTCGGTTTTCGACAGCCGGTCAGGACAGGCCCTTCTCCATGGCGAACGTGGCGTCGGCGAAGAACTGACCGCTGTGCTCGTAGCGCTCGATACGGAGCTGGAAGTTCCGGTGGCGCACGAAGTAACCCGGGTAGTTGACCGACTCCAGCATGATCGTGTCCGAGTACGCGGAGCGGGGGCAGAAGGTGGCGTCCTGCTTGAAGAGGCCGGAGCCGTCGTTGTCCGACGCGCGGAGCACGAAGTTCTGGTGGCGGACGTAACGGCCGTCCGACATCCGGAAGGAGTAACAGGAGGAGTTGGCGAGGCCGGTGACGACCTTGAAGGAGGAGTCCTCCCTGGTCTCACTGCCGCTGGAGGAACCCACCTGGTCGAGCCGGAAGTAACCACCGCTCAGGTGCCAGTACCGGTCCGGGTAGTTGACGGACCGTACGGACTTCAGGGTGGTGCCGGACGGCGGCTTCTTGCCGGGCGACGTCGACTTCGACGGCTCGGTGGTCGGCTTCGCTCCGCCCTGCTGCTTCTCGGAGGAGTCGGAGTCCTCGGAGTCCTCGGAGTCCGACGCGTCCTTGTCGTCCTTGGCTCCCTTCGCGCCGCCCTTGGCCTCCTGCGGCTCGGACAGTCCGCTCTTCGCGTCGGGGGCCGTGGTCGGCGACGCCGGGGGAAGGGAGAGCGGGGCTACCGGGTCGTCGGCCAGTGTGGTGCGGTCCGTGCGGGTCTGTGACGTGCCGTCAGGACCGGAGTCCTGAAGGACGATCGCCGTCACGCACGACGACACGACGGCCAGGGCGAGCGCTCCGGCCAGCCACAGGCGGCGGGTGCCCGGTATTCGGGTGTCGTCGGGGGCGACACCGGTCTCCCACACCTTCGCGGAGCTCAGCACCGGGAGGCTGGGGGTGTTCTGGTCCGGATCAGGTCCGGGCTTCGTTGGCGGCATGCGCGGTTCCCTCGGCGTCGCACAGGCGGACGCGAATTCGTCATGCGGGTCAGGGGAGGTGGTACGTGTCACCGGTGTGTGCGAACCCTTGCGGGCGTCACACAATCGGGAGATTGACCGTTGAAACAGTAGTGGACCAGGTGGTGTGCGGGGAGCCCTTTCGGAGAGCGCTTCCATAACGGAACGGCCCCGAAACGGCGGCCTCTTGGGGAGACATTTCCGCGCGGGTGCGCCCGATCGGGGACGGACGGGGGCACCCGTGGGGGCAGTCTCATCTCTTCCCGCCCTCGATGTGTACGGTCGTACGTATCCATGTGTACGCTAGTACACATGGGATATCTGCTGCTCGGCTTCGCCATAGCCGCCGAGGTCGTCGCCACCACCGCGATGAAGTACAGCGAGGGCTTCAGCAAGGTGGGCCCGTCGCTGATCACCGGGATCGGCTACCTGATCTCCTTCGGGCTGCTCGCCCAGGCGCTCAAGTCGATGTCGATCGGCACGGCCTACGCCATCTGGGCCGGCGTCGGCACCGCCAGCGTCGCAGCGCTCGGCCTCGTGCTGTTCGGGGAGGGGCTGAGTCCCGCCAAGGCCGCGGGGATCGCGCTGATCGTGGCGGGAGTCGTCGTACTCAACCTGGGAGGCGCCCACTGATGGCCCGGCGTTACGACCCCGAGCGGCGGCAGCGGATCATCGACGCGGCGATCCGCGTCGTCGGAGAGAAGGGCATCGCCGGGCTGAGCCACCGGAGCGTGGCCGCCGAGGCGGACGTACCGCTCGGCTCGACGACGTACCACTTCAAGACCCTCGACGACCTCATGGTGGCGGCGCTGCGGCAGGCCAACGAGGGGTACGCGCGCACGGTCCTGGCCCGCGGCGCCCTCCAGGACCCGGAGTCCGACCTGGCCGCCGAACTCGCCGCGCTCGGCAGCGAGTGGTTCGCCGGCGACCGTACGGGCCTGGAGGTCGAGTACGAGCTCTACCTGGCCGCCCTGCGCCGCCCGGCCCTGCGCCCGGTCGCCGCGGAGTGGGCGGAGGGCTTCGCCGACTGCCTCGCCCTGCGCACGGATCCGGTGACCGCGCGCGCCCTGGTCGCCCTGATCGACGGGATCTGCCTCCAGGTGCTGCTGACGGGGGCGCCGTACGACGAGGGGTACGCGCGGGAGGTGCTGGCGCGGGTGATCGGTTGAGGGGGCGGGGGATTACC
>NZ_LIQX01000995.1 GCF_001418475.1 Streptomyces ossamyceticus
CCCCCGCCCCTTGCCCTCAGCCCTGGCGTAGCCCTCGGCTCCCGGCCCTGGCCCCTGGTTCCTCCCCTCGACCCTCGACCCTCGACCCTCGGGCCGGTCCTGGCGCCAGGCCCCACCCTCGGCCCGTGGAGAGCCCGCCGGTGACGCTCAGTGACCGAAGGGGCGGGGCGCGGTCAGTGGGCCCGTAGCCCGGCGATCTTCGTGACTCGGCCCGGCGCGGTGGCCGTGCGGAGTGACGTCTACCACCCGCCGGCCCCCGCCCCGGTGCCCGAGGGGCGGCGCGGCGGGAGGCCGTACGTGGTGATCGTCCCGTTCTTCCCCCACATGTCCGTGTCCGCCCGTCGGCCCGCCTCCGCGTCACCCTCGTGAGTCCGGTCACCCTCTCTGACCTGCCCACTCCTCGGACCTCTGCCCCGGCGGTCGCCCTCGCGGACCCCCGTGATGCGTCAACGGGCACCGCCTCGGCCGCCGTTCGGTCCGCCCCGCTTCCCGCGTCGCCCCCGGACCCCCGGGCCGTGAAGGGCGCGCGGCGACAGCGCGAGCGCCTTGCTTTACCCTCATCACACCGAGACCACACAACGCTGTTGTCATCTCGTTAAGTGATTACTCCTTGACGCTGCGGTGATCAGCGCGTTGGCTTTCAGCCACCTGGGTCTCAGTGCCGACCCACGCCCGGAAGGCCCTTGATGTGAACGCCCGTAAGACCAGCACGACCGGCACCAGCCGTATACGTCGTACCGCCCTGCGCCGCACCGCCACCGCCGTCGCGGCGTCCGCCGCGGCCGTCTCCCTCGCCGCCTGCGGGGTCGTGGACGTCGGCAGCAGCGCGGAGGCGAGCCCCACGAAGGGCGACGACATCACGGTGGGCGTTCTCTTCCCGGACAAGGACACCAAGCGCTACGAGCAGTTCGACCTTCCGATCATGAAGAGGAAGATCGCCGAACTGACCGACAACAAGGCGACGGTCCAGTACGCCAACGCGGACAAGGACCCGGAGACCCAGATCGAGCAGCTCGAGCGGATGGTGACCGAGAAGGTCGACATCATCGTGGTCGACGCCGTGGACTCCAAGAGCATCGCGAGCGCCGTCGAGACCGCCGACAAGGCCGGCATCCCGGTCATCGCCTACGACCGGCTCGCCCAGGGCCCGATCGACGGCTACGTCTCCTTCGACAACGAGCTGGTCGGCCAGGTACAGGGCCGTTCCCTGGTGGAGAAGCTGGGCGACAGCGCCGCCAACAAGATCGTCATGATGAACGGCTCGGTCACCGACCCCAACGCCGCCATGTTCAAGGAGGGCGCCCTCTCCGAACTCGGCGACAAGGTGACGATCTCCGAGACGTACGACACCAAGGACTGGGACCCGGTCGTCGCCAAGGCGAACATGGAGGAGGCCGTCGCCAAGCTCGGCGCCGGCAACATCGACGCCGTCTACGCCGCCAACGACGGCATCGCGGGTGCCGTCATCGACGTCCTGAAGACCGCCGGCGTCTCCAAGGTGCCGCCGGTCACCGGGCAGGACGCCGA
>NZ_LIQX01000996.1 GCF_001418475.1 Streptomyces ossamyceticus
TGGTCGCCGGGGACGTCGACCGTGTCGTGCGGCAGCGGCCACGACGTTCGCCAGCCGTCCCCGTCGGCGCCCGCCGCCATCCGCGGCGTCGGCTCCGTGGCCCGGACCAGCAGGGTCGGGGTGGCGACGGGTTCCGGCTCCCAGTCCATGAACATGCGTGTGTACGCGCCCATCGCGGCGACGGCGCTGTCGTCGTCCCCGGTCGACTGGCCCCCGGTCAGCCGCGGGGCGAGAGCGGCAGGCAGCGCCAGCAGCCACTCCGTGCCGCGGTTGTCCCGGTCGACACGGTAGGTGTCCAGCAGGACCAGGCCGGCCGGGGCCGCCCCCGTCGCCTCCAACCGCCGGGTCACGAGATGCGCGACGGCGCCACCTGTGGACGAGCCGACGACCACGAAAGGCCGGTCGCCCACCAGCCCCAGCAGCGTCTCCGCGTGCGTACGGGCCAGCGTCCCCAGGTCCGCCGGTACGGCCGGACCCTCGTCGACACCGGGATGCCGGAGCTCCCACACGTCCAGGTCGCCCCGGAAGCGGTCGTGGNNCGTCGAGGAACACCACGACCGGGCCGTCACCGGAGCCCGCGGCCCGCCGCAGTGGCGGCAGCGCGTGCCGCCGGGCATCGGACGCGTCGAACGTCGGTACGGCCCAGGACGCGGTGACCAGCATGTGCATCGCGGCGACCACCTGACCCGCCTCGCACACCCGCCGGTAGAGGGAGGAGAGGCTCTGCACGGGGCGCACACCTGACGGCTCGGGGTTGCCTGGGAGCGTTGTTCCGGGAGTCGCCCCTGGTGACCTGACGGGGGCCGGGGCGGGTGTCGCGCCGGGTGTCGCGCCGGCTGTCGCGTCGAGTGTGGGGTCGGGTGTCGCGCTGGGTGTGGCGCAGGGTGTGGGGTCGGGGGTCGCGCCGGGTGTCGTACCGGCTGTTGGGTCGGGGGTCGCGCCGGGTGTCGTAAGCGTCGGCGCGTCGGGTTCACCGGCGGCCGTCGGCTCCGGGAGGTCGTCGAGGAGGTCCAGCACGTGGCGGGCCAGGCCGTCGGCGGTGGGGTGCTCGAACACCACGGCCGCGGAGAGCCGGAGCCGTAGCGCGAGGCTGAGCCGGTTGCGGACCTGCACCGCCATCAGCGAGTCGAAGCCCAGCTCGTCGAAGGTCCTGCCGACGGGCAACGCGTCGGCGCTCGGATACCCGAGCACGGCGGCCACGTCCGCCCGCATCAGCTCCGCGAGCACCTCCGCGCGCCGGGCGGAGGGGAGTTCGGCCAGGAGCCTCCGCCAGGCGCCCGGCTCCAGCATCTCCGGGGCGTCGGCGGGCGCTCCCGGCCCCGAGCCGGTTCCCGTGCCCGCCTCCGAGCCCGCGCTTGCCTCGGCCACCGGCCGACGGGGACGCGACAGCCCCCGCAGGAGTGGTGGCAGCGGGCCTCGCGCGGACCGCAGGGCGCCCCGGTCGAGCCGCATCGGCGCCAGGACGGGGCCACCGTCGCGTACCGCCGCGTCGAAGAGTGCCAGGCCGTCCCGTACGGAGAGGGCGCGCAGCACGTCACCGCTCCGCGTCGCCGCCTCTTTGAGCGGGGCCTCCCTGGGCTGGGCCTTTCTGAGCTGCGCCGACGCCATGCCTGCGTCGTGCTCCCAGGGGCCCCACGCCAGGG
>NZ_LIQX01000997.1 GCF_001418475.1 Streptomyces ossamyceticus
GTGCGGCGGTTCGGGGCCGCGATCACCGCGCCGGCCCGTACGACGGCCGCGGCCCCGAACCGCCGCACTCCCAGGTCCCCGATGGACCGCCCGAGCAGCGTGGTGACCATGTAGACGTTGTACGGGACGGTCGCCATCTCGTCCGAGCTGCCGAGGACGTCCACCAGGTACTTGGCGCTCCAGTTGGAGACGGTCGAGTCCCCGATGTACGCGAAGCACATCACCAGACAGAGCGGCAGCAGCAGCGAGAAGGCCAGGCGCCCACCCGCCGCTCCGGCCTCCGCGGCGACCTTGTCCTCGGGCCCGCCCCCGTCGACGTACCACCGGCTCCCGATCAGCGCGGCCGGCAGCAGCACGAGGACCACCGGCAGATACGACACGAGCAGTGGCAGATCCCAGTGCGCCCCCGCCCACGCCAGCGAGGCCCCGGATATCCCACCCAGGCTGTACACGGCGTGGAACCCGAGCATGATGCTCCGCCCGTACGACCGCTGCAGGCTCACTCCGAGCATGTTCATCGAGGCGTCGAGCGCCCCGACCGCCAGGCCGAACGCGGCCAGCGAGATCCCGAGCTCGATCATGTGCTCACCGGCTCCGACGCCCAGCAGCGCCAGAAGCACGACGGGCTGCGACCAGCGCAGCACCTGGCTCGCCGGGATCCTCTTCACCAGCTGCTCGGTGCAGACGCTGCCGACACCGGCGAGCACCGGTACCGCGGCGAGGAAGGCCGGCAGCAGCGCGTTGGAGACCCCGTACCGGTCCTGAATGGCCGGAATTCGCGTCACGAGCAGTGCGAAGGCGACGCCCTGAGCGAAGAAGCTGAACGCCAACGCGGTCCGGCCGCGCCGCAGCACATCTGTCATGGCGGAACAGTAGGGGTCGCCCGCTACCCATGGGTAGAGGAAGTTGAAGATTGCTCAACTAAGCAGAGGGAGCAGCTCCGCCATGTCCGAGAAGTGACCCTGGACTCCGGTCAGCTTCTCCGCGGGAGTCATCGCCGTGAACCCGTACACGTCCATCCCGGCCGCGAGCCCCGCCCGGACACCCAGAGGGCTGTCCTCGACGACCGCGCACCGCTCCGGCGCGACCCCCATCCGCTCGGCGGCGTAAAGGAAGAGATCGGGCGCCGGCTTCCCTCGCCCCACGTCCTGCGCGCTGAACACCAGCCCCTCCCCGAACCACCGGTCGAGCCCTGTCGTCCGGTGCCCGACCCGGATCCGCTCATGGCTCCCGGACGACGCCACGCAGTACGGCACGCCCTCCGCCACCAGCTTCTCCAGCACGTCGAAGATCCCGTCGACCGGCGCCAGCTCTCGCTCGAACGCCGCGAACACCCGCGCGTGGAAGACCTCGTCGAAGTCGTCGGGCAACCGCCGCCCCGTCCGCTCCTGGATCAGCTCATGGACACGGTGCATCGCGGACCCCATGTAGTCACGGATGGACTCCTGGTACGAGGTGGGGTGCCCGAGCTCGGTCAGATAGGCGGCGAGGTGCCGGTTGGAGATGGGCTCGCTGTCGACGAGCACACCGTCGTTGTCGAAGATCACGAGGTCGTAGCGCATCCGAGCACTCTACGAACTACGAACCCGACGCACGAACCGCTAAAAGCAGAAAGGCCCACACCATAAGGTGTGGGCCTTTCTCAATATTTGTTCGGCGGCGTCCTACTCTCCCACAGGGTCCCCCCTGCAGTACCATCGGCGCTGTGAGGCTTAGCTTCCGGGTTCGGAATGTAACCGGGCGTTTCCCTCACGCTATGACCACCGAAACACTATGAAACAATCAACCGCACCACACCCCCGCGTGAGGGGTGTGGGG
>NZ_LIQX01000998.1 GCF_001418475.1 Streptomyces ossamyceticus
AGCCAGGCGTCCACCGCCGAGGGCTCCCTGGCCATGGCCTCGCCGACCCGCGCTGCACCCCGCACGGCGGCGAGTCGCTTCTGTCCTTCATCGCCCGGATAGGGAGCTGGCTCGACACCCGGCCGAAGGACGACGGCGGCCGGATCGTCGCCGTGGCCGAGCCCTCCGTGCTCCGCGCCGCGCTGGTCTACGCGCTCAAGGCGCCGCCGTCGACGTACTGGCACATGGACGTCCGCCCCCTGTCGACGCTCACCGTCGCGGGCCAGCCGGGCCGCTGGAACCTGCGGCTGGGCGCCGCCTAGGCGCCCGGCGCGCGGGCCGTGTCACGCCGGCTCGCCGGGGTGTCCGGCGGTCCGGGCGGCCGGCAGTACCGTCCCGGCCACGGCGACCCGTGCGTAGTCCGTGACCAGGAGCTGCTCCTTCGCGGGGCCGCCGACGCGCCACGTGGTCCGCCAGCGGTCCTCGTCGTACACCTCGAACTCGCCCCGGTAGAGGTCGGCGGCGCACGGGTGGTCCGTCCGCCAGTGGCCCGAGGTCAGGTCCAGGTCGTGGAAGGGGCGGCCGTCGGCGAAGCGGACGTCCGCCGTGCCGGGGGTGGGGCCGGGCAGGAAGCGCAGGGTGCGTTCGGCGGGCCGGGGGACGCTCTGCCAGACGAAGATCCCGGCCTCCCGGTGGAGCAGGCCGCCGCCGTCCAGCGGGCCGAAAACCGTCGACCCGGAGAACTCGCCCACCGCACCGCTCGCGAGATCCCGCACCGCGCGGGTGACCTGCCAGCTCCCGGACAGATAACCCAGCACATCGGGCACTGGCCGGAACTCGCCCATACCGGGCCTCCCTTGAGTCACTTGGGTGGCCGCACGCCCCATTGACGCCTCCCGGCCTCCTCCCTATCTTGCCGTTCGATGTGCTGATCATTGTCTGATATTTCGAACCACTCTCTGACCCCCACCACGAGCCGCGGAGTATCCATGTCACGCAGCACCCGCCCCCGTTGGAGACTCGGTCTCACCGCCACC
>NZ_LIQX01000999.1 GCF_001418475.1 Streptomyces ossamyceticus
GTGCGTCGGTGACACATGCGGCTCCGCCGCGTGGGCGCGAACACCGCCCACCCACCCGCACCGGCCGACGAACCGCGCGTCCCCGAGCTACCGGGCGCCCCCGCCCTCCCCCCGCAGCACCTCCACCAACGCCCGCAGCCGGGGTGACGCCGCCAGGTCCTCCAGGGTCACCGGTCGGCCCCCCGCGTCAGCGATCGGCAGGCGCCAGTTCGGGTACTGGTCCCACGTGCCGGGCAGGTTCTGCGGCCGCCGGTCCCCCACGGCGTCGGGGAGCCAGAGGCCGATCATCCGGGCCGGGGTCCGCAGCAGGAACCGGTGGACGGCCTGGATCTCGGCCTCCTCGGAGACCGCCGACAGGCCCCCGCTCGCCCCGTTCAGCAGACCCAGCCTCCGCAGGACCGCCAGCCATTCGCTCGCGTCGGCCGCGGCCTCGGCCCGCTCCTCGACCAGGGGTCGGGTCAGCAGGCCGAGCCGGTGGCGGAGGTCGACGTGGTCCCCGGTGAGCCGGGACGCGGTCGACGGGAGGTCGTGCGTGGTGGCCGTGGCCAGGCAGTTCGCCCGCCACCGCTCGGGCGGCAGCGGACGTCCGCCGCCCTCCCAGTCCCGCTCGAACCACAGCACGGACGTGCCCAGCACGCCCCGCTCGTCGAGCGCCTCCCGTACGCCCGGCTCGACGGTGCCGAGGTCCTCGCCGATCACCAGCGCCCCGGCGCGGGCCGCCTCCAGGACGAGGATCGCGAGCATGGCGTCGGCGTCGTAGCGGACGTACGTGCCCTCCGTCGGCGGCCGGCCCTGCGGGACCCACCACAGGCGGAACAGTCCCATGACGTGGTCGATGCGCAGGGCGCCCGCGTGGCGCAGGAGGGCGCGCAGGAGGCGGCGGTAGGGGGCGTAACCGGATTCGGCGAGACGGTCGGGGCGCCAGGGCGGCAGACCCCAGTCCTGGCCGCGGGAGTTGAACGCGTCGGGGGGCGCGCCGATGGACATGCCGGCCGCCACGTACCGCTGCTGGGCCCAGGCGTCGGCCCCGCCGGGGTGGACGCCGACGGCGAGGTCGTGCACGAGGCCGATGGGCATGCCGGCATCGCGCGCCGAGCGCTGGGCGGTGCCGAGCTGGGCGTCGGTGAGCCAGGCGAGCCGGGTGTGGAAGTCGACGCGGTCCATCAGCTCGGCGCGGGCACGGGCGGTCTGGGCGGAGCGCGGGTCGCGCAGGCCCGCCGGCCACCGGTGCCAGTCGGAGCCGTACACCTCCGCGAGGGCGCACCACGTGGCGTGGTCCTCCAGTGCCTCGCCCTCCTCGGCGAGGAAGTCCCAGTAGGCGGCGAGTCGGCCGGGGCCGAGCGGGACGGCGCGCACCCGTTCCAGGGCCTGCCGTTTGAGTTCCCACACGGCGTCGCGGTCGATCAGCTCGCCCTTGTCGAGCACGGACTCGCGCAGCCGTGCGGCACGTTCCGGGAGGGTGCGCAGGACGTCGCCGTCGTCGTCGGCGAGGGCGTAGGGGTACTCGGGGACGTCCTCGACGCGCAGATGGACCGGGTCGGGGTAGCGGCGCGAGGAGGGGCGGTACGGGGAGGGGT